>JAZQAQ010000107.1:0-5621 GCA_045545255.1 Eubacteriales bacterium
TACCGAGGGGTGGATGTGGATATGGAATACATCCCCGGCAGGCTGCGCACCAACTATATCGAACTGGTAGAGTTTCTCAAGGCGGAGCTGGCACCCCATCCGGTTTTTATCGCTCTGGCACCCAAGACCTCCCGAGATCAGCCGGGACTGCTTTACGAAGCCCACGATTATGCAGGAATGGGCGCGGCAGCAGATATGGCTTTGATTATGACCTATGAATGGGGGTATACCTACAGTGCGCCTATGGCGGTGGCTCCGCTGCCGAACGTGACGAACGTGATGAACTTTGCGGTAGGCGAGATCCCGCGGGAGAAGCTCTTGATGGGGCTCCCCAACTACGGCTACGACTGGACCCTCCCCTACGAGCAGGGAAAGCCCGCCCGCTCCATCGGCAATTACGAAGCCATCGCCATCGCCCGCAAATACGGAGCGGAGATTCAGTACGACGAGCAAGCAGAGACTCCTTGGTTCCGCTACTACGATACCCGCCGCCGTCAGCACGAGGTCTGGTATGAGGACGCCCGCAGCTATCAGGCAAAGCTGGCACTGGTACGGGAGCTGGGGATCGCAGGGGTCAGCATCTGGAATATTATGCGCTTCTTCCAACCTCTCTACACCCTTTTGGACGGTTATTTCAACATTGTGAAACTTCCACAACCCAGATGATTATATTTTGGTCATTCTGCCGTTGTTCCTTTTTTAAAAGAGTGCTATAATGAAGGCAACTTGAAGAGGAGGGACGGTATGAAGCTGACCAAGGAACAGCGAAAATTATTCTATTCCATTTTGTTTCCTGCGCTGATCGAGCAGATGCTGATGAAATGCTTTCATCTGATGGACAGCATTATGCTGGGGCAGATGGAAAATTCCACCGTTGCCGTGGCTGCGGTGGGACTTTGCGGCGGTCCGGTTCATCTCATTACATCCGTTGCCGTCGCCTTCTTCGTCGGCACTACTGCAACCATCGCCTGGCACTACGGTGCAAGTGCAAAGGAGCAGGTACGCAGCACCGCCTACCTATCTATGACCCTCTCCTTGGGGATCGCTCTGGGACTTTCCCTCTTCTCTATTCTGGCAGCGCGACCCATTATGACCTTTGTATGCGGGGCGGGAGAAGTGCTGGAATATGCGGTGACCTACTACCGCATTATGGGATTCGGCTTTTTCTTCCAGATCATCACCTTTAATATCACCGCCTGCTATCGGGGAATCGGTGTCACCAAGCTTCCGATGACCTATAATGTCATCGGCGGGATCTTTAACGTCCTTTTGAATTATCTCTTGATCTTCGGTCATTGGGGCTTTCCTGCGATGGGCATTGCGGGTGCGGCTCTCGCCACCTCCATTTCTCTGGGGATCTCTATGTTCATCGCTTTGGGCTCTCTTTTCTTCAAAAAATCTGCCATCAGTTATCAAAAGGGGATCCGATTCAAGTCGGACCGAATCCTGATCAAACGGATGCTGCCCATCGGGCTGACCAGCGCGGGGGAGCAGTTGATCCTGCAAAGCGGCGCTACCCTTTCCGCTAAAATCATCGCCGGACTCCCCGTTTCCTCCATTGCCGCCAATCAGATCGTCTCCAATCTGGAAGCCTTCGCTTGGTGCTCCGGTGCTGCCTGCAATACCGCCTCCACAACCTTATTCGGGCGTTCTTTGGGCGCCGGAAACGAAAAGCAAGCACGCAGCTATCTGCGACTTACCATCCGCTGTGCGCTGGGCTTTGCCGCCGTCGAAATGCTCATTATGATCTTCGCCGGCAGACCCCTTGCTGCGTTCTTCTCCAACGACAGCTCCCTTTACGGTATGATCCAGCATCTGCTCGTCATCTCTGCCTTCGCCCTGCCGGTTATTAATTGTCATCAATCCGTTGCCGGTGCTATGCGCGGCGCAGGCGATTCCCTGGCTCCGCTGATCGCTTCGATGATCAGTCTTTGGGTCTTCCGAGTGGGTGGAGGATATCTTCTCGTCTGCGTTTTGGGGCTTGGGATTATCCCCTACCGCTGGTGTATGGTTCTGGATCAAGCAGTTCGATGCCTTACCGTATCCGTTTTCTACATAGCCGGTCATTGGAAACCATATACCGAAAAAAAGAAATAAAGCAATCTTTGGGCAGTTCTGCGATCCGGATTCAAAGGGCTACCCTACGTAAGGAAATAAGCGCCTTAAAATTTAAAAAATTGGTGCAAAACTTTGTTAAAAAAGGTTGCCATCCGCCAGGCTGCCTCCCATTTTATGCCTTGCTTTGCATCCAAATTTTCTGAATTTTAAGGTATACAATAGTTTTGAGATACAGATTTTTCGTTCAGGCGCAATGACAATAATCCCGCAATGCTGACGCATTACGGGATTTTTTTATTGTGCTTGGGCGGGAAAGATGCTCTCAAAACCGCTTCTTCCTTGCGGAGGGTAGCCCCGGGGCTGCCCTCTTTTTATTGACAAAGCAAGCCAAACCTTTTATAATAATATTTATCAATCATCGGAGTACAATGATATGACGAAGTTTTTTTCATCCTGCAAGGGGCTTGGCTTTCCGGCGATCCTTTTTGCCGTCTCGGTCTTTTGCATCGGGTGCTTTTATGAATTTCTCTCCTGCATTTTCAGCGTTTGCCTGCTGGTCTATCTGGGAATCACCTTTCATAAGCAAGGACGACTGTCGCTACGGTTCAATCTCACCGCTGCAGCGGTGGGCGTGACTGTCCTGCTCTATGGCTTGAGTACCGTCTGGGCACTGGATCGGGGGATGGCTTTGATCGGACTGATCAAATACCTGCCCCTGCCCCTCTTCTTGATCGCCATACAGCAAGACCCCAAGGCAAAAGGGCAGATCCGCTCGCTGCTGCCCTATCTGGCGGCAGCAGCCGCCGCGATCTCCTCGCTGGGTTCGCTGATCCCTGTGTTACATCCCTTTTTCACGGTCGATGGGCGTCTGGCGGGCTTTTTCCAATATCCCAATAGCTTTGCGCTCTTTCTGCTGGTGGCGGAGATCGTACTGCTGACCAAAGAAAAATTCAAGATCTACGATCATCCCTGCCTTGCGGTATTGATCTTCGGATTATTCTACACAGGAAGCCGTACCGTTTTCCTGCTGGCGGTTGCCGCCAATCTTTTCTTGCTCTTTTCGGGCAAGAATAAAAAGGTCAAGCTGGGCACCCTCTGCGGAATCGGTATCCTTGGGGTGCTGCTCCTCTTTTTTGGTGGCGATATTTTGGGGCGATTTGCCTCCATCTCCCTCAGCTCCAGTACCTTTATCGGGCGGTTCCTCTATTTTCAGGACGCTCTGCCCGTCATCCTCAGGCATCCCCTCGGTTTGGGATATATGGGCTATCATTTTCTCCAGCAGTCCTTCCAGAGCGGCGTCTATTCCGTCGCCTTTGTCCACAATGATTTTCTCCAGTTGATGCTGGATGTGGGCTGGCTGCCTGCCCTCCTTTGGTTGGCGGCAATTCTCCGCCCTCTTTTCGGCAAGCGGATTCCCGCGGCAGACAAGCTTATCCTCGCAGTAATGCTCTTGCACTGCTGCTTCGACTTTGACCTGCAGTTTATTACCCTCTTTCTGCTGCTGATCCTCTTCACCGACTACGACGCAGGCAAAGAGGTCTTTCTGAAAAGATCTGCCTTATCCTTGAGCGGATTGGGCGTCCTCGCAGTGATCTGCCTCTATTTCGGGTCAGCCCTGACCCTTGCGCAATTCGGGCAGCGGGAAGCGGCGCACGCCCTCTATCCTTTTGAAACCCGTAACCAAACCAATCTCCTGACGCAGATCGAAGATCTTGCAAAGGCAGACCAAATGGCAGACGACATTCTCAAGCGCAACGAATACGTCACGCTGGCATACAGCGTGAAGGCGCGCTACGCCTATTCCCAAGGGGATTTCGGTCAATTGATCGCTCATAAAAACGCGCTTTTTGAGCGAGCCCCCTTCCAATACGCAGAGTACGAGGAATACTGCTATATGCTGATCAACGGCATCACGTTATACACCCGAAACGGAGACACCAAAAGTGCTTCCGTCTGCAAGCAGGAGCTGCTTGCAGCCCAAAAAGCGGTAGCAGCGCAAGCAGACCGCCTGAGCACGCTGGGTACTAAAATTACAGACCAGCCGGTAACAGAACTGCCGGCAGATATTCAAAATTACATCATCAGAATGGAGGAATCATAATGATTCGCAGAAAATTAATCGCAGTATTGCTGGTTTTGGCACTTCTTTTGCAGCTTTTGGCTATGGGCAGTTGCGCCAAGATCAAGGGATACGTGAAGATTCTCGATAAGAAAGAAAAAGAGATCACCACCTTGGAAACCCTTAACGTACGCAAAAATAACTTGACAGACAGCGGTCACGCCGCTTATCTGGAAGTGGTGGTCGATGAGGCGGTCTCCATTATTGCGGAGCTGGAAAAATGCAGTCTTAAAAACGCAAAGAAGTTGCTCCTCAAAAACGGCTATTCCATCTACACCTCATTTGATACCGAAATCTATTCTTCCATTCAGGACGCTTATACCAAGCTTCAAGCAGATGAGCCGGAATTTGCCTGTGCCGTCACCGATTTGGACGGTCATCTGCTGGCCGCCTTCAGTGCCGCCAAGACCCCCAAAAACCTCGCAACCAAAAAGACTGCGCCTTATTCCGCCTTCAAACCGTTGAGCGTTTACGCCCCCGTCATCGACAGTGAGCAAGCAAACTGGTCTTCCCTCTATCGGGACGCTCCCGTCAAGAAGGTTACCGTCAAAAAGAACGAGACCAAGGATTGGCCCTCCAATCCCGACGGCACCTACTCCTATAAAGACATCACCCTCTTTGCCGGCGTCCGGCAGTCCCTCAATACCGTTGCGGTACGCTGCCTGCAGCAGTACGGCGTCCAAAATTCCATCGATCTCCTGAAGAAGAATTACGGTATTGACCTATCCGCCGAGGAAAATAAGATCAATGTCTCCGGCGAGGAAGAGGTATTGGGCAACATTGCGCTTGGTTATTTAACGGAGGGTGTATCCCCCGTTGATATGGCAGGCTATTATCAGACCTTCGGCAATGGCGGCAACTATATTGCCCCCAAAACCATTACCCATATTTTGAATAAAGACGGCGAAGAGATCTATACTGCCGAGCAGGAAAGAACACAGGTTATGAAGGAGACCACCGCCTTTATTATGAACCAGCTTCTGCAAGGTGTTGTGTCCCCTGCAGGCACCGGCAGCAAGGCTGCCATTGAAAATGTCGCAGTGGCAGGAAAGACCGGAACCGGTGAGGACGGCAACTGGTTTGTGGGCATCACCCCCGAATACAGCTGCGCTGTCTGGCACGGCAACGAATATGAATATAACCGCGCCGATGAAATTTTCGGCTCGATCGTAGGCGGATTCAAGCACACCGACGCCGCCCAATTTAACGGCTGCAGCGGGATCCGCAAGGCTGTCTGCTGCGCAGACAGCGGCCAGCTTCTCGGCAAAAAATGCATCAAAATGCAGATGGGTTACTACGAATCCACCAAGCTTCCCGCCGTCTGCCAAAAGCACTGATCCCTGCCAAAAGCACTGATCTCTCCCATAAACGGGTTGTGAAAAACTTGCGTTTTTCACAACCCGTTTTGTTTTTTCACCCCCTCTTTTGGCTTGACTTTTTTAAT
>JAZQAQ010000108.1:0-8058 GCA_045545255.1 Eubacteriales bacterium
ATACGCCTTCGACGTGGTTGAACAGGATCTCGCCATTTTTGACCCGTTTAACAGAATGTGAAAAACGGCACAGTCTCCGCTTTGCTGCCCCTCGGCATATCAAATGAAACGAAACCGCCCAATTGGGCGGTTTTATTTATATGAGTAATAAATAAGAATTTGTTGCAAATAAAAAGGATTGCAGTTTTTGTAAAAATAAGGTATTGTTATATTATAGAATGAAAAAAAGGAGAAAAAAGATGATCACCTTTCCTTTCCCGAAAGACTTTTTATTCGGCAGTGCCTCTTCTGCTTTTCAGATTGAGGGCGCGCCTTATGCAGACGGCAAGAGTGAGAGTATCTGGGATTATATGTGCCGGGTCTATCCCGAAAAATTCCATAATCAGGCAAAAACCGAGCCTGCTTCGTCTTTTTATAAGAATTATAAGCAGGATATCGCCGATATGAAGGAATTGGGACTGAAGTCCTTCCGTTTTTCTTTGGCGTGGAGTCGGATTCTGCCCGAGGACGGCAAGGTCAACCAAAAGGGAATAGATTTTTATAATGACGTCATTGATCTTCTGCTGGAAAACGGCATCGAGCCTTTTGTGGATCTCTATCATTGGGATCTCCCCGTGTGGGTAGAGGAGCAAGGCGGAGTGCGTGATAAAAAATTCATTGATCTTTTTGAGGAGTATGCAAGGATCTGCTTTGAGGCATTTGGAGATCGGGTAAAATATTGGAGCACCTTCAATGAACCCGCTGTTTTTTGCGCCCAACCCTATGAGCGCGGGAACTGGTATCCTTTTGGCACGGAGTTTTCTGATTACTTTCTTGCTGCGCACCACGTCATTCTGGCGCATTTTCGTGCGGTTAAGCTTTATCGCGCAATGGGGCTGAAGGGCAAGATCGGCGCAGTTTTGGATAAATCCGCCACCTATCCTTTGGATCCTTCGGGGAAGGATGTCCTGGCGGCGCAGTATCAGACCGATCGGGGGATCGGCTGGTGGCTGGATCCGATGTTCCTCGGTCATTACCCCGAGGCAATTCTGCGGGATTGCCCCGCCTATCGGGATGCAATGCCCGAGGGCTATGCAGAGGATATCCGCCGTGAATTTGCAAAAATGGATATGGTGGGGATCAATTATTATTATCCCGGCGTCACCTCCTATAAAGAGGAAGAGCCGGCAAAATCCACCTCTGTGTCCAGCTTTTTTTCCCAGACCGATGAGAAGTTCCATAGCTATCCGGCAGGTCTTTACGATGCAATGATGTATTTGACCGAGCATTACGACCGCCCCGAGATCTACATCACCGAAAACGGACTGGGTGTCCTCGATCCCGGGGATCACGAGATGAATATCAACGACGATAATCGCGTCGCTTATATCAGAGAGCATCTGCGGATGGTCTCCCGCTGCATCAAGGCGGGCGCGGATGTCCGCGGCTATTATTACTGGTCCCATTTCGACAGTTTGGAATCCCGCTCCGGCTATCAGTGGCGGTTTGGATTGACTTATGTAGATTTCTCCACGGGTAAGCGGGAGAAAAAGAAGAGCTGGCATTACTATAAAAAAATCATTGAGCAAGGGCAGGTGGATTAAATGACAGAGCAACTGAATTTAGGGGTGGGCCGTGCAGTTATCACGCCTGAGGTGGGCTGCAGACTTTGCGGCTATCGGCTTGACTTTTATTCCGACTCGCTTCACGATGATCTGACTGCCACCGCCTTTTGGTTCACCCAAGGGGAAGCAAATGCGCTGATGATTAATCTCACGGTCTGTAATCTTCATTCCGGGATTCGGGATCGGATCCTCGGATTGCTGGAAGAGCAGTTCGGCATATCGGCCGGAGCAGTGCTGATCTCTTGTACCCACACGCATTCCGGTCCGTTCACCACCGCCCGGATGGAACAACTGGAGCATTCTTATATTGATTCTATCTTTATTCCGGGGATTCTGCAGGCGGTGGGCGCCGCCAAAGAGGCGGTGCGCCCGGTAACGGTGGGAATGGCAACGGGCGAGAGCCGCATCGGCATCAACCGCCGCCAGCTAACCGCTGAAAATAAGGTGGTTCTGGGGCAAAATCCCTGGGGGAGCTATGATCCTCAAATGACCGTTCTTTCTTTTAAAGATGAAAACGGCGGAACCTATGCTAATATGGTTCATTACGGCTGTCACGGCACCTGCGCCGGAAAACACACCGCCATCTCCCGTGATTGGTCGGGCATTATGGTGGATCGTATGGAGCTGGTGACCGGCGGTATCACCGCCTTTTTCAATGGCACCGCCGGCGATACCGGTCCTCGCATTTCCAACGGCTGCACCACCGGCAAGGGGAACTATCAATATGTTTATGAGTTGGGAAACGTGGCAGCGCAGGACGCCATACGAATCTGGAGAACCATCTCCTCCTATCGCAACGAGCGGCTGAAAACTGCTGACTGTAACGTAGATCTGCCGCTAAAGCCTCGGGAATCCCGCGAGGATGCAGAGCGGCTGCTTGCTACCCCCATCGAGGGCGGCACCACCCTGCAAAACGGCCACCGCCGCCACTATGAGGAGGTTATAGCCTCCTATCAAAACGGTTATGAGGAAAAGGATTCTTTTACCATTCGCGAGATATTGGTACGGATCGGGGATGTGGCCTTTTACGGTCTGCCCTTTGAGCCATTCTCCGGCATTGGTCTGCGGGTACGGGCGTATTCCGATGTGCCCAATCCCCTATGCCTCGGCTATACCAACGGTGCCGAGGGGTATTTCCCCACGCAGGATCAGCTTGCCTTGGGCGGCTATGAGATCTTTATCAGCCGTTACCGTCACATTCAGACGTATGTAGAGAATGTGGATTGGTATCTCATCAAGGAAACGGTGGAAAATCTTAAAAAAGTCAACGAATGAAAAAACGGGATTGGCAAATAAGCCAATCCCGTTTTTAGTTCAAGTAAGATCGAAATAATCCAGCATACCGTTATAGATGGCTCTTGCGAAGCCTTCGGGATTCTCGCTCATCTTGCGGGCATCGGCGGCGTTGGTGATAAAGCCCAGCTCCACCAGCACCGCCGGCATAGAGGTGCGGCGGAGGACATAGAGGGAAGGATTGGTCTTGACCCCCAGATCCTTCATATCCAGCTCTTCCACGATCGCCTCCTGAATATCCTCTGCCAGTTCATAGGCAGCACCGGTATTGCGGAAGGTATAGACCTCGGTGCCGTTTGCATCGGGGTTGGTGGAAGCGTTGGCGTGGATGCTGATAAAATAGTCTGCGGGCCAGCTATTGGCGATCTGTACCCGCTGCTGCAGGCTGGAGGCGTTGGTGGTGCCCAGCACCTCGGTGGGGGTATTGCGGGTCAGCCGTACCTCAAAATTAGGGTCTGCGCGCAATAGTGCCGCAAGCTCGCTTGCCACAGCGTAGTTGATGTCCTGCTCCCGCAGTCCGTTCCCTTCGGCACCTGCATTGACCCCTTGAGGATTATGTCCTGCGTCAACAACGACTTTAATTGCCATATGAAAAAACAACTCCTTTCTTATATAATGTATGGGAAAGGAATTGCTTTGATACTTTTAAAAGACCGTCAGTTCGCCTTTTTCATTGCAGAGTGCTAAAAAGATCTTTTCACGGGACGGCAGATCCTGCGCGGCGAGTTGGCGTACCAGCCATTTTTCCTCAAAGCCAAGCTTCTGTAAATTTCGGTAGAGCACCACGCCGTCGGTGATGATCTCCAAGGGCAGAGGCTCTGCAGGGGGATGAAGCTCCAAATCTTGAGTAGTGGCAGGGCGAAAGACGGGGCGGGGAGAGCAGCTGATCCGTCCGTCCGGCTCTAAATAAACGGTATCTAATTGAGCAATATCGAAATACCCCTGCTGGCGGCAGAGGGATAAAAACTCGTGGACGTCCAGACGCCCTTTTTTGAAGTTTTCCCGCCGCAGTTTGCCCTTTTCCATCAGGATCAAGGGCTTGCCTGCAATCAGTGCTCGCAAGCGCACCGAACGGTCGGTGAGGATGGAGAGCAGAAGGGTAAAGGCTCCGAATACCAAAAGTGCCGTAAGGCGGGCGGGGAAATGCTCAAATCCGCCGAAGGCAAGCTCGGCAGCGATGGAGCCGATGGTGATGCCGTTGATATAATCATATCCGCTCATCTGGGAGATCTGCCGATAGCCCATTAGCTTGGTGATGAGAAAGAGCGCAACAGCGGAAAAAAGAGAGGTCAGAAAAGCTTGTAAGACGATCATAATTTCATCCTCCGATCGCAGTTATTATGCGGTAAAAAAGGAGCAAATATGTAAAATTTACAATTTGTTCAACACAAAAGATTCAAAAAAGTGTATCATACAATAAAAACGGAGGTGAAGGTCATGTTTGGATATGTGGTGGCAAACACCGAGAAGCTCAGCGAGGAGCAGCAAGCCATTTATCGCGGCTATTACTGCGGTCTTTGCCATAGCCTGAAAAAGCAGTTTGGCAATCTCGGTCGGCTGACGTTGAACTATGATATGACCTTTATGGTCCTGCTGCTGGCAGATCTTTTGGATCCTCAAACCGATTATCATACGGGTCGTTGCGCGGTCCATCCTGCAAAGCCTCGTAAAATGGCAGAGAATGAGATCATCGACTACGGCGCGGCAATGAATATCCTGCTGGCTTATTATAATATGCTGGACGATTGGAAGGACGAGAAAAAGACCGCCGCCAAAACTGCCGCCAAGCGACTGAAAAAATATATCCCCGCCATCGAAAAGAAATATCCCCGCCAGGCAAAAGCAGTGCTGGAGGGGATGGACGAGCTGGGACGGGAGGAGAATAAAGCCCCCACCGACTTGGATACCGCCGCGAATATTTTCGGGCGGCTGCTGGGTCAGCTCTTTATTTATCGGAATGACTTCTGGGCGGAGGATTGCAGGCGGTTCGGCGAAGCACTGGGTCGCTTCGTTTACTGGATGGACGCCTACGAGGATCTGCCCAAAGACCGCAAAAAAGGCAATTATAACCCGATGACTCTGATTTTTGATCAGTCGGACTATGATCAAAGGGTCGAGGAAATGATGAAGGATACTCTCGGTGAATGTGCGCTGATTCTGGAGCGGCTGCCGCTGGTGGAGCATCTGGATATTTTGCGCAACGTACTGTATTCCGGGATCTGGAGTAAGTATAACCAAATAAAGGAGAAGAGAAATGAGCCAAAATCCATATAGCGTGCTGGGCGTGCCGCCTACCGCTACGGATGACGAGATCAAAAAAGCATACCGCAAGCTGGCAAAGCAATACCATCCGGATATCCATCCCGATCGGGAATTTGCCGAAAAGAAGATGGCAGAGATCAATGCCGCCTATGATCAGATTCTGAATCAGCGGCAAGGCAAGACCACCGGCGATCCCTATGGCGGCTACGGCGGCTATGCGCAGGAGCCGGGGCAGGGCTCTACCCCGGAGATGACCGCAGTACGCCATTATCTCCATTACCGTCGGTATCAAGAGGCGTTCAACGTCCTTAATCGGATCCAAGACCGCAATGCGGAATGGTATTTTCTTTCCGCATACGCCCACGCAGGCGTAGGAAACCGCACTCAGGCCTTGGAATTTGCCCGTAAGGCAGTGGCGATGGAGCCAGGCAATGCCGAGTATCAGAGCCTGCTCAATCGTTTGCAGTATTCCGGCGTGGCATACGAAACCTACGGGCGCGGCTTTGGCGTTCCGCGGGGCGGCGGTATCAATCCCATCTGTATGGGACTTTGTTTGGCAAAATTGTGTTGTCCGTATTGTTAAAGGAGTGAATGATCAATGAAGTTTCGTGAGCGGGTAGCGCGTTTTATGGTGGGTCGCTACGGCGTGGATCAATTGAGCAAAGCGTTGCTCTGGGTTTATTTGGCTTGTGCGGTGATGGCCATATTCTTTGAGCCTTTTTATCTGGCGGCACTGGCACTGGTTGTCTGGATGTTCTTTCGCGTTTTCTCAAAGAATATTTATAAGCGTCAGTCGGAAAATCAAAAGTATTTGCAGATCAGCGGCAAGGTGACGGGGTGGTTCCGTCTGCAGAAGAAAAAGTTTTCTGAGCGTAAGACCCATCGCTACCGCACCTGCCCTCATTGTAAGGCAACCTTGCGGCTTCCTAATAAAAAAGGAAAGCATACCGTCTGCTGCCCAAAGTGCAAAAAAGATTTTGACGTAAAAATATAACCGCCTTAAAACAAATACGATAAAAAAACCTCCTATGGTAGAAAGGATCTACCATAGGAGGTTTTTTATGCTTTTTTACTCTTCAAAGAGCTTTTGTTTTTTATCGATCACCAGGACTGCCAGGAGAACTACAATACCCATAGCACTGATTCCGAAGAGGACGACGTAAAGGGGAAGATTGCTGTTGTCGCCGGTATTGGGATTCGTGGGGGTATTTGCAGGAGGATCGACAGGATCGGAAGGATCATCGGGATCCACAGGCGGTTGAGGCTCCACGGGAGGCTCTTCCGGTGTGAATACATTGACGAAGGTGGGCTTCTCGACCGTATTGCCGTCCAGCTTAAAGACAGGCTCGCTGACAGCCATACCGCCGATGCCGTTATCGGTAGCGGTTACTTCCACAATGTATTCCAAGGTGCTGTAGGTGATGCCTTCAAAGACATTGTTTACTGCCTCTGCGGGGATCAGCTCACGGAGAGTGAACTGCGTTGTTCCCGTTGCGGTCAGTTCCACGTTCTGGAAGGTGAAGGTTCCGCCGACGTTCTGCGCCAGACCGACCTGCTGTCCATCCTTCCAAAGCTCGAAGGTGAACATCCGATCTGCCAGCTCTTTGCCGGTCAGAGTCTTGGTGCCGGTGATATTGACGGTGCCGTTACCCATATTGTAGCGATTGATGAACTCAATCGTTTCTGCGGGGACTGCACCCAGACTGATGGTGGGCTGACCTGCGGTCATACCGCCCTCGCCATTGTCGGTCACGTTGATCTTAACGGTATAAACCAAATCGGAGTAGGTGATGCCGTCTTTCACATTGTTGACTGCATCTGCGGGAATCTTCTCCACCAAGGTGAAGGTATGCTCGCCCAGAGTGGTCAAGGGGATTGCGGTGAAGCGGAAGGTTTCGCCTGCGTTGGGAGCAGACATTACCAGGTTGTTGCCTTCGTACAGTTCGAAGGTAAACATTCCGTCCTTGATCTCCTTGCCGGTGAGCTTTTTGGTACCGCTCAAATCAAAGGAGGTGGAGCCGCTGACCTTGTACTCGTTGGTGAAGATCATTTCGGCAGCGTTGCCGCCCAGGGTGTAGACAGGAGCCTTGGCAGACATCGTGCCGTCGCCGTTGTCTACCACTTCGACCGTAACGGTGTAGGTTTTGCCGTCGTAGGTGATACCCTTATCGGTGGTACCGCCCTTGACCTCGGAGACGGTGAATTCGTGGATGCCGACGGTGTTCAGTACCACATCGTCGAAGAGGATGCCTTCACCCTTATTGCCGGCGGTGGCGACGACGGAGCCGTTCTTCTTCAGTTCGAAGGTGAACATTCCGTCTGCAATGTTCTTACCGGTGAGCTTCTTGGTACCGACGATATCCACAGTGGTGGAACCGCTGACCTTGTACTCGTTGGTGAAGATCATTTCGGCAGCGTTGCCGCCCAGGGTGTAGACAGGAGCCTTGGCAGACATCGTGCCGTCGCCGTTGTCTACTACCTCCACCTTAACTGTGTAGGTTTTGCCGTCGTAGGTGATGCCCTTATCGGTGGTGCCGCCCTTGACCTCGGAGACGGTGAATTCGTGGATGCCTACGGTGTTCAGCACCACATCGTCAAAGAGGATGCCTTCGCCCTTATTATCGGCGGTGGCGACGACGGAGCCGTTCTTCTTCAGTTCAAAGGTGAACATTCCGTCTGCAATGTTCTTACCGGTGAGCTTCTTGGTACCGACGATATCCACAGTGGTGGAACCGCTGACCTTGTACTCGTTGGTGAAGATCATCTCGGCAGCGTTGCCGCCCAGGGTGTAGACAGGAGCCTTGGCAGACATCGTGCCGTCGCCGTTGTCTACCACCTCCACCGTGACAGTGTAAATCAGATTGGAATAGGTGATACCCTTATCGGTGGTACCGCCCTT
>JAZQAQ010000109.1:0-8982 GCA_045545255.1 Eubacteriales bacterium
GATTTACCCGCCATATTGGGTCCCGTAATTAAAGCAAGACGCTGATCCGATTGATTCAAAAGCGTATCGTTTGGTACAAAAAGCGTATCCTTGAATACACTTTCCACCACCGGATGCCTTCCGTCAACAATATGGATTTCATCGCTCTCATCAACGACGGGGTTTACATAATTATTGTCCTGTGCCACCTGAGCAAAGGAACTGAGTACATCCAGCAAAGCAAGCGCAGATGCAGCCTGCTGAATTTCCTTCAGCCGTTCTCCGACGATATTTCGGATCTGGCAGAAAAGCTCATACTCTCTTGCCTGACACCGCTGATTAGCGTAAAGGATCTTAGTCTCCAGCTTTTTGAGATCATCGGTAATATAACGCTCGCAATTCACAAGAGTTTGCTTGCGAATATAATAATCAGGAACCAGATCGTAATAAAGCTTAGTCACCTCGATATAGTAACCGAAAACTTTATTATAACTGATCTTCAAAGATTTAATGCCGGTTTTTTCCTTCTCCTCCGCTTCCCACTCACACATAATTTGCTCAGAGTCCTTGGTCAGAGTGCGGCATTCATCTACCTCTTCATCATATCCTTCGCGGATGATATTGCCTTCACGAATGGTTATCGGCGGATTTTCATCGATCGCACTTTCAATCAATTGATGAAGATCATTCATATTGGATAACTTTTTATTGGCTTCGCGCAAAAGACCGGTATTAAACTCGGAAAGCACTTTCTTGATTTCCGGGAATAAGCCAAAGGTCTGCCCCAACGCATTAAGATCACGCGCATTGCAGGTTCCGAGCATCACACGGGTCATCAGTCGTTCCATATCGTAGGTCTTACCGAGAAGCAGACGCAACTCATCTCGCAGCATCATATTATTCTTCAGCTCTTCGACTGCGATGAGCCGTCTATTGATTTCGGTAATATTGACCAGAGGACGCTCCAAATATGCACGAAGCAGACGGGAGCCTGCAGAGGTTTTCGTTTTATTCAGGACATAAAACAGCGTACCCTTTTTATCGCTGCGGCGGATGCTCTCCGTCAATTCCAAATTACGACGGGTTGCTGCATCCAACTCCATATACTGCTCAGGTTGAAAGACCGTTAGCTTGTCCAGATAGCCAATGTCGCACTTCTGCGTCTCCGAAATATAAGTCAAGAGATAATAAAGGCATCCGATGCTCTCGTCATTTTCGGGAATATTCAACGCCTTCAGATCGGTGACACGAAAATGGGACATCAAAGCGGCTTCTCTTCCATTATTCTCAGTCGGCTCAAGACGAGTGATCAATGCACCAACCCGCTCGCGGATATAATCCAGCACTTCTCCAAGTTCACCCGAAGAATCACTGATCAAAACCTCACTGGGAGAAAAACGCGTAATTTCATTGATGATTGCTTTATTATCGGCGTTCTCCAGGACTGTCATTTCAATGTCTCCCGTAGAAATATCCGCAAAAGACAAAGCTACTCGAGCCGCACCCGCATAAATACAGGACAGATAATTATTCTTGCTTTCATCCAGCATACTGGACTGGGTCACGGTACCCGGTGTAATCACCTTAATGACATCGCGACGCACCAATCCTTTTGCATTTTTGGGATCTTCAACCTGCTCGCAGATTGCCACCTTATAACCATTTGCAACCAGCTTTGCAGCATAGTTTTCATAGCTATGAAACGGCACACCGCACATCGGCGCACGCTCTTCAAGTCCGCAATCCTTCCCCGTCAGCGTCAGTTGCAGCTCACGAGAAGCAGCTATTGCATCGTCAAAGAACATTTCATAAAAATCACCGACCCGATAAAACAGGATATAGTCCTTATAGCGGTTTTTAATTTCGAAAAACTGCTCCATCATCGGAGAGAGCTTACCCATGGAATAACCTCCTGAAGTTCATCAATTAGTGGCAACCGCCGCATGTGGAACAATCGTGCGTACAGCTCGAAGGCTCTTCTCCCGTAACATAGAAGGAAATCACGCCGTTCACCTGACCTACCAGCTCTTCAACAGCCTTACCGGTCGTCTGCATCGCTACCATCTTTTTATTCTCCATAATCTTTCCGTAGACAGCCTTAATGCGCTCCTCGATCTCGCCAATACGGGCGGGATCCTGATCCTCGGCATCGGCAAGATTCATCATCGTCATACGATGCATATTGAATTCGTGAACCAATTTCTGGACCTCTTCGTCCTGCTCATAAGCAGCCTTTGCCGCGTTGTATTTCTGCACCTGCTCGCTGGCCTGCAGCAGTGCGCCTAATTCTTTTGCTTTCTCAATAATATCTGTCATTTTCTTACTCCTTTATTTTTCCGTCCAAGGACCAGGTTTTCGCCTTGGTTACGGTTACTTTACAAAATTGACCGATCAGATCCGGATTTCCGGGAAAATCAACGGTTTTTCCACCCATTGTCTTACCCGACAAAATGTTGGGGTCATTCTTACTGATCGACTCTACATAGACTGTAATATCTTTCCCCTCTAATTCTTTGTTTTTTTCAAGGCAAACTGCGTGCTGAAGAGCAAGCAGTCGGGTAACACTCTCTTTTTTGATTTCTTCTTCTATTTGATTTTCGTAGAGCGCCGCTTTCGTGCCGGTACGCTTGGAATAGAGGAAGGTATACAGATTATCAAACTGCACTTTTTCCACCAAATCTAAAGTGGCTTGGAAATCCTCTTCGGTCTCACCGGGAAATCCCACAATGACATCACTTGTTATAACGACGTCGGGCATCACTTTTCGCGCATATTCAATTAATCCGTAATATGAATCTGCTGTATAATGACGGTTCATCTCTTTCAGAATCACGTCACTACCGGATTGGAACGGCAACTGAAGCTGATGGCAAACCTTCTCGCAAGCAGCCATTGTATCCAATAATTTAGTGCTGCAATCCTTGGGGTGACTGGTGGTAAACCGAATCCAGAAATCACCATCGATTCGGTTAATTGCCGCCAAAAGGTCGGCAAAGTCCATCTCGCCTTTCAGATCCTTCCCGTAGGAATTTACATTTTGACCCAAAAGAGTAATGTCGCGATATCCGTTACGAACCAAATCCTCCACTTCTTTCAAAATCTCCGAAGAAGCGCGGCTTCGCTCCCGACCGCGAACATACGGGACAATACAGTATGTGCAATAATTATTGCATCCATACATTACGGAAACCCAGGCTTTATGCGCATCATCACGCACGATCGGAAGATCCTCCGCAATTTCAGGCATTTCCTGACGCGTAAAAATCTTTTGTCGATCAGCCAGCACCTGCTCCATCATTTCGGGAAGTGCCGGAATCATAGACGGCCCAAAGACAATATCTACGTGCTTATATTTCTTTCTGATCTGGGTTTGAACCGTTTCCTGCTGCATCATACATCCGCAAAGAATGATCAGCATATCGGGCTTTGCCGCCTTCAACGACTTCAGCGCACCGACATTTCCATACACCTTCAATTCGGCGTGCTCACGCACAGCGCAGGTATTAAACAAAACCAGATCCGCTTGATTGGTATCCTCGGTAAAATCGTAGCCCATTTCCGAAAGCATTCCCTTGATGCGCTCACTGTCTGCCACATTCTGCTGGCAACCATATGTACGTACACAAGCAAGGGGCTTTTCTTCACGCAAAGACATCTGCGCAAAAATCCTTGAAATGATTTCGTTTCTACTGTTATCTTTCATCAAAACATAATGCTCCATATTAAACAATTATTAATTAGTATAACATATTAATAAAATAATGTCTATAATAAAATAAAAAAAGCGGCACGAAAAGATTACTTTTCGTGCCACTATTTTTTGTAAATCTAATTACTCAGCGTCGGTCTCTGCAGCTTCTTCTGCGGGAGCAGCTTCAGCCTCTGCAGTCTCCTCTTCGAGCAGAGCGCGGATGGACAGACCAACCTTCTGGGTCTCTTCGTTGATATCAACGATCTTGACCTGAACCTCATCGCCAACCTTCAGTACGTCAGCAGGCTTAGCGATATGCTTGGTGCTGATCTGAGAAATATGGATCAAACCGTCAACACCATCAATGATGCGAGCAAAAGCACCAAAGGGCATCAGATTCATAACAGTAACGGTCGCAACATCGCCGACACTGTACTGATTGGTGAACAGAACAAAGGGGTTATCCTCAGCCTTCTTATAGCCCAAGGAAATCTTCTTCTTCTCTTCGTCGATAGCCTTGATGTATACGTCGATTTCATCGCCGACATTCATAATGTCGCTGGGATGCTTGATCTTCTTCCAAGACATCTCGGTGATATGAAGCAGACCGTCAACGCCGCCCAGATCAACGAATGCACCAAAGGTGGTCAGAGACTTGACAACGCCGTTATAACGATTGCCTACAGCAGCGTTATCCCAGAACTCCTTACGAGCAGCCTTACGCTTCTCGGACTCCAGAGCACGCATAGAACCGATTACCTTCTTGCGACCGCGAACAACGGAGATCTCTGCGATCTGCAGCTCGATGGTCTCATTCATCATAGTCTCGAAATCAAAGTTACGGGGCTTACCGGACAGGGACTTGGGCACGAATACCCGAGAACCATCGATCATAACGGTCAGACCGCCATTGGTAACTTCGATAACCTTACCCTCAAGAGTAGCCTTCTCTTCGCAAGCCTTCTCCAGCTTCTCGAAACCGGCAAGGGCGTCTACCTTCTTCTTGGAGAGGGCAACAGTACCCTCAATATCATTTACTCTCAAAGCGATACATTCAATTTCATCGCCGACAGCAACGGCAGTCATCAGATCAACAGTGGGATCATTGGAAAAATTATCCCTGGTGATGAAGCCGGAATACTTTGTACCCAGGTCGATCTTGACTTCGGAAGGATTAATTCCGACAACAATGCCCTTCACCCTATCTCCATTGTTAATTACTTTTAAGGAATTCTCAAGCATTTGCTCAAAGGTCAATTCTTCCTCAACCAAGTTTACATTTTGTTCCGACATAATACGTTTTACCTCCTCGATGATACAGACGGGTGTGGAAGCCCCGGCTGCAATACCAATCCTCTCTTTATATACTAAATTTATTGGTACCTCGTTTGCTTGCTCGATCAAAACCGAGCAGGGGCAAGCTTCTTTTGCGATAGAAAAAAGCTTTGCCGTGTTCGAACTCTGCCTGCCGCCGATAACAATCATGGCGTCGCATTTTGATGCTAAAGCAGCCGTTTCTTGCTGCCTGATTTGAGTCGCTTTACATATTGTATCATAAAGTTTCAAATTTTCAAACTCTTTTTTGAGAAATTTGCAACATTTTTCAAATTCGATTAAATTAAAGGTCGTTTGCCAAACAACTACTATGTATTTTGACGAAAAAAATTTGATTTCTTTCGCCAATTTTTCCAATTCTTCTGTGTTACGAAACACAAAAGTATGCTCTCCGCCGTAACTGCGGATCCCAATAACCTCCGGATGATCGGGATTTCCGGCGATCAAAACAGTGTTGTCTGATTCATTTGCAACGATCTTTTGAATCTTTTCCACAAAGGGACAAGTTGCATCGACGAAACGGATATGATTCTCACGAAGATACTCCAGATCCTCTCGGGGTATTCCGTGAGCACGGATCACTGCCACACCATCTGCAGGGATATCTCGCACGGTTTCGGCAATCCGCACTCCCCTCTCCTGCATCTCGCTGACGATCTGCGGGTTATGAATAATGGGGCCAACGGTATAGATCGGCGCACTTCCGCTCTCAATCTCTTTATTTAAAAAATCAATTGCTCTGGAGACGCCAAAGCAAAAACCGGCGTGTTCGATCACTTCAACACTCATTCCGCATCCTTCAGCCTTTCCTTAATTGTTTTATAAAGCAGAGCAAGAGATTCATCAAAAGTGCAACCGGTAGTATCCACGATCACACCGTCTTCAGCCGGTTTAAGAGGAGCAACAGGGCGATTCATATCTTGCTCATCCCGTTGATTGACATCGGCAAGGATTTGCTCATAAGAAACCTCCTGCCCTCTTTCAATCAGTTCATTATAACGACGACGCGCACGCTCCTCTGCGCTGGCGGTCAAAAAAACCTTCACATCTGCATTGGGCAGAACAACCGTTCCGATATCCCGTCCATCCATAATCACATTATTCTCCGCCGCCATTTTGCGCTGGGTATCAAACAAAAACTGACGAACTGCAGGAATCGCGCTGACCAAAGAGGCATATTGGCTCACGTCGTGGAGACGGATTTCAGAAGATACATCCTCACCGTTTAAATATACGTGCTGCTCACCGGCAATAAAGCGAAGACCAACCTCAACCATCGGCAAGGCGGAAGTAACCTTTTCCGCATCTGTCGGCTCAATTTTGTTTTTCAGCATATAAAGTCCTACAGTACGATAAAGTGCACCGGTATCAACATAGATAAAATTCAACTTTTCGGCCAGCTTTCTGGAAAGGGTGCTCTTCCCTGCTCCGCTGGGTCCATCGATCGCAATATTAATACTCATTCTTCTTACTCCTTTGCTGCCGCAAGACCTGCTAAATGTCCGGTCGAATAGGCAATTTGTAAATTATAACCGCCGGTCAGTGCATCCACATCCAAAAGCTCACCGACAAAATACAATCCATCAACCAACTTTGACTCCATCGTACGGGGATCGACCTGCCGAACATCCACACCGCCGGAGGTAACGATCGCCTCCGCAAAGCCGGCTTTTTTTAAAAGTTTAACCTTAAAATGTTTAATTATGTAAACCAATCGTTCACGTTGCTCTCTGGTGATTTGGTGGATTTTCGTATCCGGAGCTATGCCGCTGCGCTCCACTACCACGGGAATCATTTTTTTAGGCAGTAGCTTTCCCAGAGAATTTCGATAATCTTTATTGGTATACTCTTCAAAATCGCGAAGCAATCGCTTATCCAGCATCTCATCATCCATTGCAGGCTTCAGGTCAATCTCCGCAATGCAAGGAAAGTCAGAATCCCTCAAATGTGACGATGCCGATAGGACGATCGGCCCCGAAATTCCTTCGTGGGTAAAAAGCATTTCACCAAATTCACTGTAAAGTGTTTTTGCTTTCTCCCCGATGATTGTTAATTTGACATTTTTTAACGATAGCCCCATCAACTCTCGGCAAATATCGCCCTCTTCCAGCAGTGAAACAAGTGCCGCAGAGGGCTTGATCACATTATGACCGAGGGACGAAGCAAATCGGTAGCCATCACCTTTAGAGCCGGTCAAAGGATAGGAGCAACCGCCGGTAGCAAGAATCAAGCAATCGCAAGTGTAGTTTCCTTTCTTACCATAAAGGATAAACGGATTCGATGAAATCCTTTCTATTTGATCCTCCACCACCGAGACTCCGGCGCGATCCATAGCGCGCTTCATTGCATTTCTCACGTCCGCAGCACGATCCGACTCCGGAAAGACTCGATTTCCTCGCTCAATCTTCAAGGGTACGCCCCACTCCTCAAAAAAGGCATAGGCATCATACGCATTAAAAGCATTAAAAGCGGAATACAGAAACTTTGGATTTCGCACAACCTGACCGATCAGTTCTTCTTCGGGGGAAAAATTAGTGACGTTGCAACGCCCCTTCCCTGTAATCAGAAGCTTTTTTCCCAGTATATTATTCTGTTCGATTAATGTAACCGATGCGCCCTCGGATGCAGCAGTATACGCCGCCATCATTCCCGCAGGACCACCGCCCACAACCATTACCTTTTTCAAAACAAAATCACCTTTTATACAGAATGACTATATTTTAATATTTTTGGTCCTAAAATGCAAGTAAAAGTTGAATTAATACCTAATAAATGATATAATAACGTCAACTAAACGAAAGGGGATCCCAGATAATGAAAATCAAATTCATCAACCTTCCTGCAGAATTAAGAACTCCGCTTTTGGAAATTGCACCATTACTTTCCTTCTCCTTGGATGACGATGGAATCGAGGTTACGGTATCTAAAAACGAAATCGGCCCCAAGATTAAAGTAAACGGCAATAATACTGAAATTGAATACCATAAAATCCCGGAATTTTTCCGTATGCTGACGATGCTCCCCGCACGAATCAGTAAAGACGGCTTATATGAAGAATTCCCTGCCCACGAAGATCTTTGCCTGATGTCCGACTGCTCCAGAAATGCAGTCTACAATATGGACGGTGCCAAGAGAATGGTAAAATATCTTGCATTGATGGGATTTACCTCTTTTATGCTTTATACCGAAGACACATACGAGGTACCCGAATACCCCTTCTTTGGTTACTTACGCGGGCGTTTCACCCACGCAGAAATGAAAGAACTGGATGATTACGCCGCTTCCTTTGGCATTGAAATGATCCCCTGTATGCAGGTACTTGCGCATCTGGAAGGCGCCTTGCGCTGGCCTGCCTTTAAGGATATTATTGATACCGGGAATATCCTTTTGGTTGGCGAAGAGAAAACCTATGATTTCATCGAAGCAATGATCAAGACCTGCCGTGAGTGCTTCCGCACCAAGCACATTCATATCGGTATGGATGAAGCGCATATGCTGGGCACGGGAAAATATCTGGAATGCAATGGATATCAAGATAAAAACGAGATCTTTCTCAAGCATCTTGACCGTGTTGTAAAGATCTGCGAAAAATACGATTTCAAACCTATGATCTGGAGCGATATGTTCTTCCGGATTGAATTTCATAAGTACTATATTTCTGAAGGCGAGATCTCTCAAAAAGTCATTGATATGGTGCCCGAAAATGTCGGCTTGGTCTACTGGGATTACTATACCAAGGACGAGAAAACTTTCCGTCATATGATGCATTGCCATAAGCAATTCAAAAACCCTGTTTATTTCGCAGGCGGAGCTTGGAAATGGGGTACTATGAGTCCCAGAAACTATTACTCTCTTATGGTTGATGATCTTCATCTCAAGGTGGCAAAAGAGGAAAAGATTCCCTTGGTCATTGCACCTGCCTGGGCCGATAACGCCGCAGAAGCGTCTTACTTCTCTATACTACCCACCCCGCAGCA
>JAZQAQ010000110.1:0-5477 GCA_045545255.1 Eubacteriales bacterium
GCCAAAGACGGATTTTTTACATAAACAAACAAAATAGTAAGGGCAAAAAGCAGGCAGGGATGAAGTTAACTACCTTGATCTTGGTCATCCCCAGCATATTGAGAGCGATGGCAACGATCAAAATGGAGCCGACGCAGGTCATCTCTCCGATCATTGCCTCGGTGAGAAAGGCTGCGATGACGCTGCCGCCCAAAGCGATGGTGCCTTGATAAAGGAAGCAGACGACCCCCGCAAATGCCACGCCGATCCCCAAAGAGGATGCCATAATCATACACGAACAAAAGTCGATCAAGGATTTTGCGAAGATGGTGGTATGATCCCCTCGGATACCGCTATCCAAGGCACCGGTGATCGCCATTGCGCCCACGCAGACCAAGAGCGTGGCGGTCACAAAGCCTTCTCCGAAGGTGGAGCCGCTCTCCCCTTTGGTCAGCTTGCGCTGCATAAAGGCACCGAACCGATTCAGGTATTTATCGATATCCACCCAATGCCCAAATGCGCCGCCTACAGCAACAGAAAGAATAGAGATCAGAAAATTCTCTCCGTCAAAAAAGCCCTTGACGCCGATGGCAAGCACGCAAAGTGCCATCCCTTGCATTATGCCTTTGCTCACCCGCTCAGGCAATCCTTTTTTCAAAAGCAGACCCAAAAGTGCGCCGGCGACGATCGCCAGTCCGTTTACCGCACTGCTGAACAAGACCATACCGTTACCACTTTCTTGCCTCGACGGTCTTGAGGTAATTGATGCTCATCTCTGCGCATTCCATAGGAGTCTTTTCCATACTGGGCTGATCCTGCTCCACCACGACCCATTCAGCACCGCAGATCACGGACGCAGTCAGGATCTTAGGGAAGTCCTGGAGACCATAGCCCACAGGGCGGAACTCAAAGTTCTTTCTCTCCGGCGTCTTTGCCTCGCTCTTGAGACCGATCAGCTCATAGAGAGGCTCATCTGCATCCACCTTTTCGCGGTAGAAGTCCTTCAGATGGACAACGGGGCAACGACCCTCGTACTTGCGGATATAGTCGGCAGGATTCTCACCGCCCACATTGACCCAGCAGGTATCCAGCTCGGTCTGCAGATAT
Source organism: Eubacteriales bacterium (assembly GCA_045545255.1). GTDB lineage: Bacteria > Bacillota > Clostridia > Oscillospirales > QAKW01 > QAKW01. Next base: position 1,087 of record JAZQAQ010000110.1, read on the forward strand.
TCGGCGGGAACCAGACGATAGAGCATATCCAGCCCGTACTCGCCGTCTACCTTTTGAAATTCAAAATCGTGGTTATGATAAAGGAGAGTGATGCCTTGCTCCTTGGCGACTTTGCCGATTCTGGCGATCTCCTCAATGGTGGGCAGCCAGCCTTCGGTATTGGGGCGGCGATCCTCTTTCACATAGGGGACCGCAATATATTTGACGCCGATCTCCTTATAGTTGGCGAGAGTGCCCTCCAGATCCTCGAGCATCTCTTGAAAAGGTACGTGGGCAGAAATGGGGATCAAGCCGATCTCCGTGCACCACTTTTTAATGGTCGCGGCATCCTGACCGAAAAGACCGGCGAACTCCACGCCGTCGTAGCCCATTTTCTTAACCTTCTCCAGTGTACCTCTGAAGTCCTGCTCCATATCCTTGCGGACAGTATAAAGCTGCAATGCAATCGGTAATGCCATCGTTTTTCCTCCTAAATTGAATGATATTGCCATTATTTTAACATCAATTTTGTCAATTTTCAACCGAAACCCGAAGAAAAGAATTGTTTTTTTAAGGTATTATGGCAAAAGTGGAAAAAATTCAATTTTTTTCTTGTAAAGACCGCCAAAATCAGTTATAATATTTGATGGTAAAAAATATTTTTTAGGAGGCTACTAAAAATGTCTGTTAAAGTTGCTATTAATGGTTTCGGCAGAATCGGTCGTCTGGCTTTCCGTCAGATGTTCGGTGCCGAGGGTTACGAGATCGTTGCCATCAACGACCTGACCGATGCCGCTATGCTGGCTCATCTGCTCAAGTACCATTCCGCTCAGGGTCGTTATGAGCACGAAGTCGTTGCAGGCGAGGGTGAGATCACCGTTGACGGTAAGACCATCAAGATCTTCGCCGAGAAGAACGCTGCTGATCTGCCCTGGGGCGAGATCGGTGTTGACGTTGTTCTGGAGTGCACCGGTTTCTACACCTCCAAGGAGAAGGCTTCTGCTCACATCACCGCAGGTGCTAAGAAGGTCGTTATCTCTGCTCCCGCAGGCAACGATCTGCCCACCATCGTATACAGCGTAAACGAGGGTACCCTGACCAAGGAAGATACCATCATCTCCGCTGCATCCTGCACCACCAACTGCCTGGCTCCTATGGCTAAGGCTCACAACGAGTACGCTCCCATCCAGAGCGGTATTATGACCACTGTTCACGCTTACACCGGCGACCAGATGGTTCTCGACGGTCCCCACAGAAAGGGTGACTTCCGCCGCGCTCGCGCTGCAGCTGTGAACATCGTTCCCAACTCCACCGGTGCTGCTAAGGCTATCGGCCTGGTTATCCCCGAGCTGAACGGTAAGCTGATCGGTTCCGCTCAGCGTGTTCCTGTCCCCACCGGTTCTACCACCCTGCTGGTTGCCGTTGTTAAGGGCAAGGACATCACCAAGGAAGGCATCAACGCTGCTATGAAGGCTGCTTCCTCCGCTTCCTTCGGCTACACCGAGGAAGAGCTGGTCTCCTCCGACATCGTTGGTATCACCTACGGTTCTCTCTTCGATGCTACCCAGACGATGGTTGCTAAGATCGATGAGGACACCTATCAGGTTCAGGTTGTTTCCTGGTACGACAACGAGAACAGCTACACCAGCCAGATGGTTCGCACCATCAAGTATTTCGCTGAGCTGTAATTCGTAAATTAGCAAAGCATAAGGGCTGCTCTCGGGCAGCCCTTATTATTTGGAAAGTGAGTAGATTTATGAAAATTCTGATCATCCGTCACGCAGACCCCGATTATTCCATCGACTCCCTCACCCCGCAGGGCAGGATCGAAGCGGAGCTGCTCTCCCGCCGTCTTTCCAAGATGGATTTCAAAGCAATTTACGTCTCCCCGCTGGGTCGGGCGCAAGACACCGCCGAATATACATTGAAAAAACTGGGCAGAACTGCCACCGTCTGCGACTGGCTGAAGGAATTTCCGGCAGAGATCAATAAGCCGGGCGAGGAAAACTCCATCGCCTGGGACTGGATGCCCAAGGATTGGACGGCGCACGACGCCTTCTTTCACCACGAGGACTGGCTTGGTGATCCGGTTATGACCGCCGGTAACGTGGAGGCGGAATATCGGTATGTTACCGAATCGCTGGATCGGCTGCTGGCAGAGCACGGCTATGAGCGGTGCGGCAGATATTATCAAGCCACCGCCGCCAATGAGGATACTTTGGCATTCTTTTGCCACTTCGGGCTGGAATGCGTCCTCTTGAGCCACTTATTAAATCTCTCCCCCTTGCCCCTCTGGCACGGCTTTTGCGCCGCACCCTCCTCTGTTACCACCCTCATCACCGAGGAGCGGCAGGAGGGTATTGCCTATTTCCGCACCGCCGCATTCGGGGATACCTCCCATCTTTATGTTGCGGGAGAGGAGCCCTCTTTTTCCGCGCGGTTTTGCGAGACCTATCAAAATTCTGACCAGAGGCACTGATATGATTTGGAAAAAACGGACGCTTGGCAGCGTGACCCAAGCCGAATATGACCGATGTCTTTCTCTGATGGACCCGACCCGACGGGATGCGGTGCTGAAAATTGCCCACGCCCCCCGCCGCAAAGCCGCAGTTTTAGGGGAATGGCTGGCAAAGACCCTGCTTTCGGAGCAAAGCGGACTCCCCATTGAGGAAATCCGCCTCTGCCGCACTGAAAAAGGCAAGCCTTATGCCGAAGGACTCCCCCTCCATTGCAGCATCACCCATTCCGGTGAATGGGTGGCAGCGGCAGTCGCAGATCAGCCCATCGGCATTGATATGGAGATCCTGCGCTCGGTGGATCCGAGGGTTGCAGCGCGCATCGGCGCAGACCCCGATCGTTTTTTTGAGGAATGGACCGCCAAGGAAGCCCTTTTCAAAATCGACGGAAACCCCGACTTCAAATCCGTTTGCTATGACGAGCTTACGCCCCTTCATTTTTATGAAGACGGATGTATTATCACGATAATCAAAAAGGAGAAGTGATCCTCACTTCTCCTTTTTCTTATTCAGAAAGCCCTTGACGGTATTGATAACTGTATCGACGATCTCCGATTTGGAGGAATTGGGGGCAGCTTTGATATTGACCACCTGAACCTCTCCATCGTGGATCACCAAAAAACTCATTGGGGTCAGTGCCACATTGGCACCGCCACCGGCAGGATAACGTTCCTTCTTTTTGCCTGCATCCAGCATATCCGCGCCGCCGCCGGCAAAACCAACCGTCAGCTTGGAGACGGGGATGACCGTCAGCCCATCCTGCTCGATCCGCTCGCCCAATACAGAGTTTTCCTTGACCAACGCCATCGTCTGATCCGCCACATAGGTCAGTACATTCATTAAATTGCTGCTTTGCGCTTTTTTATCCATTTCAAGCATCCTCTTTTAAACAGGTTCAACCTATTTTTTTCATTATAATATGCAGTGCCGCCCGCAGTCCGTGGATCACCCGTACCCGCACCGCTAAATCCAGTTCAAAAGCACCTTGCGGACGGGAATAATCGCATCGGATCTCCATCTTCAGCTTTTTGGGATTGAGATCTGCTCGCTCCTGCAGGTATTCCGCTAAAGGATAGAGGGTGGCGCAAGCGATGCCGTAGTCCAAAGCGGCGTTCTCACCGCCGCTGACGGCGGTAATGCGGCAGTATGGGATCTTGCAACGCTTGAGGATCCAAAAGAGCCGATCCAAAAGCATAAAAATAAGTTCCACCGTCTCCTGAAGGTCACCGGGAAAACCACGCTTTTTCGCCGCTTCGCGCTGCTCCTCGCCGTCCTCCGGCTTGGAAATGCCCAGCCACCTTTTCAAAGACTTCGAAAAAGCACCCTCCGGCTTTTTTTCTTTTTTCTTCTTTTTACCACCGCCAAAGACCAATCCCAGAACCCGCACGCGCACACGAAATCCGTCTGCTCCGTCGGATTGCAGTAAAAGATCCACCGGCAGAAGCGCGACCCCCAAAACCAAGAGGACAATCGCCAAAACGATCCAACCTATGATCTTTAAAACGACCATATCCTGCCCTCCCATAAACTTATGGTTTTATTTTACCACGATAGGAGCATAAATTCAATATAAAAATAAGGGGATGTAAAAATAGTCCGAACCGCAAAGGACAGAAAAATAAGAAAAAAATCACTAAGAAGACTGCGTAAAAAGAAAAAAGGAAGGAAAATATCAAAAATGATATTTTCCTTCGATTAAAATGCCCTTTGCTACCTCCAAACCTCGCCGCTCGGCGTATCACATACGCCTTCGGGTAACCTGCAACCTTCGGTTGCAGCTCGGTTTGAAGGTTTCAAACAATTTTTCCTATCCCCCAAAAGGGGCTGTAAAAAACTCGCGTTTTTTACAGCCCCTTATCATTGTTTTAATCACTTAAATAACGCTCAAAAAGAGTG
>JAZQAQ010000111.1:0-4025 GCA_045545255.1 Eubacteriales bacterium
AATTAAGGTCATCCTGGTCAACGAGGAATTGGGATATTAAAGAATAAAAACCGAATTTATTATTTCTTCTTTATACTTTTAAAAAGCCTTGGCTTGATAGCCAAGGCTTTTTATTATGCGTTTTTTAAATCGTTCCAGAGGTCATTATACAATTCCAGAATCGGCTGGGGCAGATTATTATAGATTTCTGTCTTGGCGAGGGTGGCATCGTCGGGATAAGCCACTTTATCGTTCTTGATCTCATCCGGCAGGGCATCAAAAACCTGCTGATGCGGAGAGGAATAGGCGGTGAAATCCCGATTTCTCTCGGCAATATCCTGCCTGCAGAGGAAGTTGATATATTTCTCTGCAGCCTCTTTATTGGGCGCGTCCTTCACAATGCACGCGCAGTCCACAAAGCGGTTGGTGCCTTCCTTGGGGACGGTATAAGCAAGGTCCGGATTCTCGTCCATCATCGACAGGGCGTCTCCGCTATATACGGGGCAAAGGGCGGCAGAGCCGCTTTCCATCTTACTGAAGATATCATCGGAGACATAGGCTTGCAGCAGCTTCTTTTGCCGAATCAGATCGGCATTGGCCACCCGCAATTCCGCTTCGCTGGTGGTATTGAGGGAGCAACCGTTTTTAAGAAGGGCAATTCCCAGCGTATCGCGGGAGTTATTATACATCAAAACCTGATCTGCATACTGCTCGTCCCAAAGGATATTCCAGCTATCGGGGGTCTCCGTTACCATCTTGGTATTGTACAAGAGTCCCACTGTTCCCCAGGTATAGGGGACGGAATAGCGGTTTTCGGGGTCGTAGTTCAAGTTTTTGAAGCTTGCCATTATATGCTGAAAATTGGGTACATTTTCAAAATTGATGGGCTCCAGCATATTCTCTGCGATCATTCGCCCCACCATATAGTCGGAGGGGAAGACCACGTCATAGGTGCCGGGAGAGTTTTTGACAACGGCATACATAGATTCATTGTTGTCGTAGATCTTATAAACGACCTTGATTCCCGTCTCCTCTTCAAAGAGGGTGTTGATCTCTTCGTCGATATATTCGCCCCAGTTATAGACGTAGACCACTTCGTTGGGTTCATACTGCTTACAGCCGCTCATTGAGCAGAGCAGTGCGAGGACCAAAAGGATTGCAAAAATCCGTCTTTTCATCGGTTGCGCTCCTCCTTTTTCGCCTTCGGGGGCAGATTGGCAATGATCAAAATAATCAGTACCACGACGACCATCACGCCGCACAGGGCGTTCATAGAAAGATTGATACGGGTCTTGGTGGTGGTATAAATCACCGTCGCCAAGGTCTCGACCTCCACGCCTTTGAGGAAGAAGGTGACGACAAAATCGTCTACCGACAAGGTCAGTGCCAGCATAAATCCCGAGATGATACCCGGCATAATCTGCGGAAGTACTGCCTGCCGAAAGGCTTTGGTGGGGGAGGCACCCAGATCCAGAGCGGCCTCATAAATGGAATGATCCATCTGCCGCAGCTTGGGCATCACCGAAAGAATTACATAGGGAATATTGAAGGTGATATGCGCCAAGAGGACGGTACCGTATCCCAAAGAAACGCCCAGCAGGGAGAAGAACAGCATCAGCGACACACCTGTAATGATATCCGGATTAAGAACCGGAATATAGGTGACGTTCATTACTGCGTTGCGGGGCAGCTTTCTCAAATGTTGGATCCCCAATGCTGCCATCGTACCGAGGATGGTGGCAACGACGGAGGCAATGGCGGCGATGATCAGGGTATTGAGCAACGCCTGCATAATCTGCTCGTCCCGAAATAGGTTTACATAATTTTTAAACGAAAATCCGCTGAAAATAACTTTGGATTTACCGCTATTAAAGGAGAAGAGGATCAGGTAGGCGATGGGCAGGTAAAGCAGCCCAAAGACCAGCACCATATAACTCTTTTGAATGAATTTTCTCATATGATGCCCTCCTTTGTCTCGTCATCCAGAAAACTGAAGATGATGAGGATAAAGAGGATCAGCACCAGCATTACCAAGCTGATGGCGGCACCCACATTGGGGTTATAGACCTGCAGGAACTGTTCCTGGATCACATTACCGATCAGATTGAATTTGGCTCCGCCCAGTTTCTCCGAGATCACAAAGGTGGAGACGGTGGGGACGAAGACCATAATGATACCGCTGCCGATTCCGGGCATCGTAAGAGGAAGGATCACCTTCTGAAAGACCCGCATACGGTTTGCGCCCAGATCTTCTGCCGCCTCGATGACTCTGGGATCCAGCTTTTCCAGCGAGGTATAGATGGGCAATACCATAAAAGGAAGATAGTTATAGATGAGACCCAGCACCACCGCAAAGGCATTGTTGCGAATCTGCAGAGGGATGCCGGATGCCTTTAACCAGTTTTGCAGGAGATCCAAAAGATCCTGCATTGCCTGCGTGCGCAGGACGAAATTGATCCACATCGGCAGCATCAGAAGAATCATCAGGATGACCTTGACCCGTTCGCTTTGCTGCGCCATACAGTAGGCAAGGATATAGCCGAAGAAAAGGCAACAGACGGTGGCGACGCCTGCATAGAGCAGAGAACGCAGCAGTACCGGCCAATATTTCCCGATCTGCATGACATTGGCTGTGGTAAAGGCACCGTCGGAATCGGTGAAGGCGCTATAGGCGATCATCAAAATGGGTACGACGATAAATACTACCGCCCATACATAGTATGGGACGGCAATCAGCTTCTTTTTCAATTGGCAGCGCCCGCCTCCTTCTTCATAATATGGATATACTCGGGAATGATCTTCATACCGATTTTGGTGCCCGGCTCGCGGCAGGTGATGGAATGGATCTTCCAAAGGTAGCCTGCAGAGCGGACCATCATCTCATAATGGACACCTTTGAAGGTGACGCTCTCCACAATGCCGTTGAGCGCCTCCTCTTCCGGCTCCCGAATCTTGATATCCTCGGGGCGGACAACAACATCCACGGGGACGTTTTCGCCAAACCCTGCGTCTACACAGGGAAATTCTACGTTTTCGAACTTGACGAGGTAGTCCTTGAGCATCGTACCGGAGATGATATTGCTCTCGCCGATAAAGTCTGCCACAAAGGGGTTAATGGGTTCGTTATAGATGTCCTCGGGGGTGCCGATCTGCTGGATCAGTCCGTCCTTCATAACCACGACGGTATCGCTCATCGTAAGCGCTTCCTCCTGATCGTGGGTGACGTAGATAAAGGTGATGCCCATCTGACGCTGAATCCGAAGCAGTTCGTGCTGCATCCCCTTGCGCAGTTTGAGGTCCAATGCGCCCAGAGGTTCGTCCAAAAGCAGAACCTTGGGGTTATTGATCAGAGCGCGGGCAATGGCAACGCGCTGCTGCTGACCACCGGAAAGGGAAGTGACATTACGCTTCTCAAAGCCCTTCAGATTGACCAGTTCCAGCATTTCGTGGACTCTGTCGCGAATTTCGTTTTCGGGGGTCTTGGCAATGCGCAGACCGAATGCGATATTATCAAAAACATTATAATGGGGGAAAAGGGCGTATCGCTGAAAAACCGTATTGACCTGCCGCTTATGGGGCGGCAGCTTACTGATATCCTGCCCCTCAAAGAGCACGCGCCCTTCCGAGGGCTGTACAAAGCCGGCGATGGTGCGCAGAGTGGTGGTCTTACCGCAGCCGGAAGGGCCCAGTAACGTCACGAACTCCTTATCCTTGATGCTTAGGTTAAATTGATCCAGGATGACCTCGTCTTCAAAGGATACATGAATGTTTTGCAGCTCGATAATGTTTTTCAACGCCGTTTTCAACCTCCTAATATTAATATAAACTAAATTAAATATAATCACTTCGCTTTTATTTGTCAATAAAAATTCGCAAAAAAAGTCATATTTTTTGCGAAGATTTCAAGAGGTTTCTGCAAAAGGGTAAGGGGATTTTTGATGATCCTTTGAATTGCTCTGTATTTCTCTTGTTTTCTTCAAAAAACTCACTTTTTTCAAAAAGAAGGGGCGCAGCGTCTGCTCTCCGCCGCTTTTTGGGATACTGTT
>JAZQAQ010000112.1:0-4001 GCA_045545255.1 Eubacteriales bacterium
CGTTTTGAGGTATTCAGTTGCAGTAATCGGTTTTATGGGGAAGATCAATATCTTGGACGCGGAAGGGATTTTTTTCGCCTGTTTTGCGCCTGTGATCGTAATCCTTTAACGCCCGCAGGGCGTATTTGCTTAAATAAAGGATGACCGGTATATTAATGAGCGTCATCAGTCCCATCAGCAGATCGGCGATGTTCCAGAGCAGCTCTGCACTCAAGCCTGCACCCAGAAGGATGACGAGAGAGGCGAGGACGTAATAAACTGTGTGGAATCTCTTGCCGGGGACGCGCCCTAAAATATAATAAATACATTGGTCCATATAATAGACATTTCCCAATAGGGTGGTAAAGGCGAAAAGCACCATAGAGAGCGTAATAAAGATGGGGCCGAAGCTCCCCAGTGATGCCCTTACCGCAGCCTGCACATATGGTGCACCGGAGAGCGATTCACTCGGCTCGATTCCCGAGCTCATACACAAAAATGCCGTAGCAGAACAGAGCAGTATGGTGTCGATAAAGACGGAAAGAATTTGCACCAACCCTTGCTTGACGGGGTGGGAGACCTCTGCGGTTGCAGAAGCGTTCGGAGCGGATCCGACGCCCGCTTCGTTACTGAAAAGACCGCGTTTAATGCCGTACATAATGCAGGAACCTGAAAATCCGCCGAAAATTGCTCGAAAATCAAAAGCTTCCGTGAATATTCTCCCGAAGATGGCGGGAAGTGCGGTGATATTCATCAGGATCACGATGAGGGCAACGACGACATAAGCGATACCCATTACGGGGACGAGGGTCGACGTGACCTTCATAATCCGGTTTCCGCCGCCTAAAAGACAGTAGCAGGAAAGGGCAGCAAGAATCAATCCGATAAGCCACGGAGAGAATTTTTGATTATAAAAGCTATACACGGCAAAGGTGGACTGCAGGTTGAAAGAAGCCAGCATATTGAAGCCAAAGCCGTAGGTTAAAATTAAAAAGACGGAAAAAATGACGGCGAGCGTTCGGTTTCCCAAGGCGGCTTCGATATAATAAGCAGGTCCGCCGTAGCTGCCGTTTGGACCGCGTTTTTTATAGATCTGTGCCAGAGTACTCTCAATGAATGCAGACGCACCGCCGATGACTGCAATGACCCACATCCAGAATACCGAGCCGAAACCGCCCATACAAAGTGCGGTGGAGACGCCGATGATATTTCCCGTACCCACCCTCGAAGCGGTGGAAACCATCAATGCCTGAAAAGAGGAGGCTCCCTTGCCTTCGGATTTCTCGGTAACGGATTTTAATTGCTCGCCCAATAAGCGGAACTGAACAAATTTGGTGCGGAACGTGAAATAAAGTCCGCCCGCAACCAAAATAATGATCAGAATATAACCGTAGAGAGCATCATTGATGCCGGCGATGAGAGCGTTGGTCATAGAGTCTCCTGTTTTTCAAGTAAAGGGTATTTGCTTTACCCTTCGAATTTCTTTGCGGCAGAGCGCAGCATCTCGCGGATGGGTAATTCATAGGGGCAACGGGTCTCGCAATCGCCGCAACCAATGCAGGCAGAGGCTTTTTGAGGCAGATTATCATAGCGCATCTGCGCCCAATCCGCCAAGCCATAGCGGGAAAGATAGCCCTCCAGTAAGAAGACGACAGAGATGGGAATTCCTGCCGAGCAAGGGGCGCAATAGTTACAGCGGCGGCAGAAGTGAGTACCGAGTGTATGGCGAATTTCCTCGATTTTTGCCAATTCCTCTGCCGAAAGGGGTGCCACATCGCCGATGGCGGCGATGTTTTCTTCCAATTCACGGGGGTCTGCCATACCGGGAATAACCACCGAAACAGCAGGGTTGGTGGCGATAAAGCGCACCGCTAAAGTGGCATCCTCAATAGCACCGCCTGCCAAAGGCTTCATTGCAATAAAGCCGATATTCTTCTCGGCGCAGGCGCGGATCAAGTCTTCGCCTTGTGTTTCGACGATATTATACGGAAACATAATGGTTTCTACCCAATCGAACTGCAAAGCGCGCTCAAAAAGGGCGGCCGAATGGAAGGTAATGCCGATGTGACCGATCTTGCCGGCAGCCTTTGCTTCAAGAAGTGCTTCCAGTGCACCGCCGGGGGCAAGGACTGTTTCCAGATCCTTGGGGGAAGGATTATGGATCTGATAGAGATCAATATAGTCGGTACGGAGCTTTTGCAGGCTCGTATCGATATCCGCCGCCATTGCTTCCTTGGTACGCACCATACTTTTGGTGGCAAGGATAAAGTGCTGACGGATGCCCTCCAGCGCTTCGCCGAGATATTCTTCACTGACGGTATAGGCGCGGGCGGTGTCGATATAGTTGATCCCTGCATCTACCAACTGATGCATCAGTTTTTTTGTGCTTGCAGCGTCAATTCTCTGGATGGGAATGCCGCCAAAGCCCAGACGGGAAATTTTGAGACCGGTTTTACCTAAAATTTGATAGTTCATTCTTATTCTCCTCATTTTATGCCAATATATCCGCTTTTGTTTACAATTTCTTGACCCTCTTCCGAGAGCAACCAGTTCAGCAGGATATCAATGTTTTCGTTGGGATCGCCCTCACGGCAGACTGCGTAGAATTGATTGATGATGGGATAGCTGCCGTTGCGGATGTTTTCTGCATTGGGGTAAACGCCATCCACGGAGAGCATTTTTACACCGTCATTACCTACGATTCCGTCCAGATAATAACGGAAAGAAAAGCCGATGGAGCCGCCCAGAAAGGCTAAAGGGGATTTATCCATCGGAATATCGCCCATAAATTTCAGCATTGCAGTCTGACTTCCGCTTCCTGCTTTACGGGTGACGGGATTGATACTGCGGTTTACACCGCCCACTTTTGACCAGTTCGTGATCTCTCCTGCGTAGATTTTGCGAATCTCCTCTTGGGTCAGGTCTTCCACCGGATTTTGGGCGTTGACAAAAAAGACAAAGGCTTCGTAGCCGATGGGGACGAGACGAAGCTTGACGCCCTTTTCTGCGGCATATTCCAACTGACCTTTGGACGGGGTTGCGCAGAAGATCAGGTCGGCGTCGCCGTCTACTACTGCTTTGTATGCGCCTGCTGTGTTGCGGTATTGCAGGCGGCTTTCCGGGGTGAAGGATGCGCCGTCAAATCCACAAGAATCTTCCGGATAGAGGGCGTTTGCAACTGCCGAATAGATGGGCAGAAGGGCGGTGGCACCGTCCAGCACCGGAAGCTCACCGGTGAGCTTTAAAGAAGAATCCAACTTGACAATTTCGGATTCTTCATCGAAGGGGAGATAAAGCTCCGGTTGAATCGCCTTCGCTTGAAAGGCTGTACCGAAATTACTGGCGCATCTGCCGGTGACCAGAATGTAAAGCCCGCTGTTAAAGGTCAGAAACAGGGCGAGGATGAGAAGGATGGATAAAATTTGTTTTGTAAGTTTCATTGCGTTTACCACCATTCCTTAATAATAAACTGGATGATGGAGCTGCTTTGGTAGGCGAGAATGGCGTAAATGAGATGCGCCAACGTCAGCACCAGGCAGACTGCGATGACGGCTATCAGCAGCCGACGGTAAAGCTTATCGTTCATTTTGCACCTCTTACATTGCTGTCAGCGCCAGAAAAAAGAGCGCGATAATGGAGACGATGACCGCCCAAAGGCATCCTGCCACAACGGCGGATATGATAAAATGGATCCGCCGAGGTTTGCGTTTGGGATCCTCCTTGGGTGTTTTTAAAAAACGGATCAAGCTGATAATGCACCAAACCAATGCTGCAAGCGGTGTTGCTAAAAATAAACCGACAAGTATATTTTCAATGGTGAAGAACATAATGAATGAACGCTCCTTTCGAATTTTATAATTAAATTATAATGGAAATATAGCGGAAATACAAGAGAATGAAAAGAAGTTTAAGAAAGATAAAAATTCAACTTGACATTTAAAAGAGATTAGGCTATAATAATTGAGCAAATTGAATGATATCTTTGACCTTACACGGAGAAATACCCAAGAGGCCGAAGGGGC
>JAZQAQ010000113.1:0-3970 GCA_045545255.1 Eubacteriales bacterium
GAGGGGTATACCGTCTCGGTGGTGCCCGGGCCCTGCGCTTTGATCAGTGCGCTGGTACTTTCCGGACTGCCCACGGGCCGCTTTTCCTTTCAAGGCTTTCTCTCCACCGCCAAAAAGAATCGGCGGGAGCATTTGGAGGGCTTGAAATATACCAAGGAAACGCTGATTTTTTATGAAGCACCCCAAAAACTGCGTAATACCTTAAACGATCTTTTGGACTATCTGGGGGACCGTCGGGTGGCACTTTGCAGGGAGCTGACCAAGCTCCACGAAGAGGTGCAACGCGGGACGGTCTCTGAAATGATCTCCTACTATGAGGAAAAGGATCCCCGCGGCGAGTACGTCGTGGTGGTGGAAGGCGCGACCGAGGAAAAGCAGGAGGAGGCCTTCTGGCAAAAGCTGACGGTCACCGCCCACGTGGACTATTATGTTCAGACGGGAATGACTAAAAAGGATGCCGTCAAAGCGGTCGCTGCCGACCGCGGTGTGGCAAAGAATGAAGTTTATAATGAGGTTATGAAAAAATAAGCTTGCCGCAAAAAATCAGAAATGAAACCGACCCCGTACCCCAATTCATTTGGGGTACCGTGCTTTTTGTATAAATTATAGATACTTTGCCTTGAAATATCCTTAAATCGTATAAAATCTATCTTTTATACAATTTTTTTCCGGAATTGTTATAGTATTTTTTGATTTAGGGTGTTATAATGAAATTAAATCAGTATAAAGGAGAATATTACTATGCTTCAAGCCGGATTTGCAAGAATCGATATTACACCCCCTCTGGGCACCTCCCTGCAGGGCTATTACCGCATTCGTTATGCAGACGGGATCCTGGATCCCCTCCTTGCCACCGCCGTTGCCTTTGAGAACGACGGAAAGCTGGCGGTATTGATTAGCTTGGATCTTATCGGCTGCGGTCAGCGGTTTTTAGATCCTATCCGTGAGGCGGCTGCCGAAAAGATCGGCACCGATCCCGAGGCGATCATCATCCATTGCTGTCATACCCATCTGGGACCCAAGACCGGTACCGGTGAAGCAGTGGAATACATCGAAAAGCTCAAGACCTATATCTGCGATCTGGTGCAGTTGGCGGTGCAGGATCTGAAGCCCGTCACAGAGAAGAAGTATACCCGCGGTCGGGTGGTGGACGTAGCCTTTGTCCGTCGCTATCGTATGAAGGACGGTACCGCCGCCACCAACCCCGGCAGATTGAATCCCGATATCGTGGCTCCCATCGGCACCGCCGACGAGCAGTCCCAGCTTTTGATCTTAAAGCGCGGCAGAGACCCCGAGATCGGCATTGTTAATTTCCAGGTACATCCCGATATGATCAACGGCTGTACCATCTCTGCGGACTTCCCCTATTTCGTCCGCTCTACTTATGAAAAGCTGATCGATAATTCCCGTTGCGTCTATATCAACGGCGCGCAGGGCAATATCAATCACATCGACGTCCGCCTGCCCAAGGAGGTCAACAGCGGTTATAAGTGGGCAAGATATGCAGGCATCGAGATCGCCGCTTCGGTCATCTCTCGCTATGAGCTGGCAGAGGAGCTGGAGGGGGATGAGATCCGTTACGGGATCAAGGATACCACCGTTCAGATCCGTCAGGGTACTCCCGAGCAGAGAGAGCAGGCAGAGCAGATCTGGAAGGTCTTTAAGGATAACGGAAGCAGTAAGGATATCGCCAATGCGTTTATTAAAGAGCACGGCTGGGATATGACCATTCCCGAGGCGGGCCGTCTGGCCCGTTTGGAGCCCGAAAAGGAAAAGGCGTTGCACCTTTCCGCCATCGCGGTAGGTGAGGTGGTATTTGCAGGCTTCCCCGGTGAGCCCTTTGTGGACGTGGGGCGCGGTACCAAGGCGCGTTCCCCCTTCACCCTTACAATGCCTCTTTGCCTTGCAAACGGGGCGGAGGGCTATTACCCCATGGCCGAGGATTACCATGAGGACGGCTATGAGTATCGGGTCGCCAAGTACGAGGAGGGTACCGCCGAGCAATTGATCGATACCTCCGTTGAACTGCTCAACTCGTTGAAATAAGGAGAATAAAAATGCTTCAAGCAGGATTTGCAAGAATTGATATTACACCGCCCTTGGGCACCTCCCTGCAGGGCTATTACCGCGTGCGGTTGGCAGACGGTATCCTGGATCCCCTTCTGGCAACCGCCATTGCTTTTGAGGATGAGGAAAAGAAAGCTGTCCTCATGAGCGTGGATCTCTGCGGAATGCCTCAATGCTTGCAAGACCGCATCCGTGGGGAGATCGCCCGGCGGATCGGAACGGAATCGGAGGGTGTTTTTGTTCATTGTACCCACATTCACCAAGGACCGCATACGATGGATAACTATGGAAATATGAAAGATCCTTCTTACGTGGATTGGCTGGTGGTTCGGCTGACGGACGTAGCAGAACTTGCTATGCAGGACATAAAGCCGGTGACGTATATGGGATATACCCGTGGCATTGTGGAGGGGGTTTCCTTTGTTCGCCGTTATCGGATGAAGGATGGCTCGATCAAGACCAATCCCGGCCGTCAAAATGCGGATATAGTGGAACCTGTTTCCGAACCGGATACGACGTCTCAACTTTTGGTGATAGAACGGGAAAATGCCAAGGAGATCGGCATTGTCAACTTTCAGGTTCATCCCGACGTCATCGGTGGATGCAAGATTTCGGCTGATTATCCCGGCTTTGTCCGCAGAACCTATGAGAAACTGGTGGAGAACTCCCTTTGCGTCTATATCAACGGTGCCCAAGGAGACAGCAATCATATTGATACCTCTCTGCCCAAAGACATCAATAGCGGTTATAAATGGTCCCGATTTATGGGAACTAAGATCGCAGCTTCTGTGGCAGCCAGACGGGAGCTTTTGGAAGAGATACCTATTGGTCCTATTAACTTTGGGCAGAAAAATATCTCTGTAACGCTCAACAAAGGCAGACCCGAGCAGATGGCGGATGCCGTCGCTCTCAAAAAAATTTTTGATGAGCAGGGAAAAGATGTGGCACGAACCTATGATGGAAAATTCGAGACGGTCAGTTGTTATCAGGAGGCCATCCGGATCGTGAATATGTCCGTTCTACCCGATAAAATGGAACTTCATCTGACTGCTTTTGCAGTGGGAGATTGGGCAGTGGCCGGCATTCCCGGTGAACCCTTTACCGAAATCGGTAAGGCCATTAAACGAGGTTCGCGGTTTGCGGTAACGATGCCGTCTTGCTTGACAAATGGCGGAGAGGGATATTTTCCTTCTGCCGATTGCTTTGAAGAGGGTGGATATGAAGTGAAGATATCCCGATTTGTTCAAGGAACTGCGGAAAAATTGATAGAAAATTCTTTGGAATTAGTAAACTCTTTGAAATAAGGAGAATAAAAATGCTTCAAGCAGGATTTGCAAGAATTGATATTACACCGCCGTTGGGTTGCCTGATTCCCGGCTACTATTATGAGCGAATCGCTGACGGGGTTTTAGACCCCCTCCTGGCCACTGCCCTCGCCTTTGATGACGGGGAGAAAAAAGCGGTCATTTTAAGCCTTGATCTTATCGGCTTGAACCAGGTCAAGCAGGCACCCATCCATAAAGCCATCGCCGAGCGGTTGGGGATGGAGGAGAATGGCGTTTACGTTCACTGCACCCATACCCATCTGGCAGGAGATACCGAAGGAGAATACTTGGATTGGCTGATCGTCCGTCTGACGGACGTGGCGGAGCTGGCAATGCAGGAGCTCAAAACCGTTACTTATATGGGCTACACCCGCGGCATCGTGGAGGGGGTTTCCTTCGTTCGCCGCTATCGGATGAAGGACGGCTCCATCCGTACTAATCCCGGTCGCCAGAACCCCGATATCGTGGAGCCGGTTTCTCCCCCTGATACCCAGTCTCAATTGCTGGTCATCGAGCGGGAGGGTGCAAAGGAGATCGGCATCGTCAATTTCCAGGTGCATCCCGACGTCATCGGCGGC
>JAZQAQ010000114.1:0-14137 GCA_045545255.1 Eubacteriales bacterium
AGCGTTCGTCCTGAGCCAGGATCAAACTCTCTAAAAAAAATTTAAATCATTTTGAATCCAGCTCATAACAAATCTCAAATTTCTGGCTTTAAGTTTTGTTAATCGCTTTCGCCATATCTCACTTGGAAATATGGACTTTAACAATTAACGGGTCCTTCTTTTATGATGCTGTTTAATTTTCAAAGTCCGCTGCTTTCCCGCATTTTTACTGGGTTTTCAGCCCTTTTGGACCGACCCCCTTTTTTGCGGGTGCCCAAATATAATACCACTCTCGAATCCATTTGTCAACACTTTTTTAAAAATTTTTTCGAGAATATTATTACTGTTTCCAAACTCTTCCTCATTATACTGCCTTGCAAGAATAAATCTGCCTCAAAGCACCAAAATATGCTGCTTTGAGGCAGATTTGGATTATTTGTTACACCCTATCATCAGAAGCGAATTCTGCGGGCAATCCGACGGCGACGGCGATCGTTATTCTGCCAGATCATAAATATGATGTAGGCAATGATCAGGATCACGAGGATGATCACCACGATCCGCACAATGGTATTGCTGAAGAAGTTCCGAATCAGATAGAGATAATAGAGGATATTGCTCCGCTCCAGAGCGGTGCTTGCTACCAGATCAACGGTACCGTATTCCACGCCGTCCATCTTCAAGGTAACCTTACCCAGCACATCGCCGACTGCGATGGGCGCATAAGCGACCTCCTCTGTCTCGATCACGCGCTCGAAGGCTTCGATATCCACATCGTCTGCCACCACTGCCTCAATGGGCTTTTGGGGAACCAGCATTACGTAATCGCTCTTGGCACAAAGCTCCACCCCGATTTCACAGACGGAGGTGGTCTCGGTCAGCAGGGTCTGGATGCCGAAATTGCCGAACGCCCATTTATACATCGCGGTGGAGTCAGCGAATACGGGATTTTCCTCCAGATCTGAATCCGCGTGCATCATCAGGCAGAGGTATTCCATCCCCTTATACTTCGCTGTGGAGATAAGGTTATAACCTGCCGCGGAAGTGCTGCCGGTCTTGCCTGCCACCGCATACTTATAATACTCACCGGAATTCCGACGGATCAGCTTATTGGTGGTGATAAGGGTACGCTCCTCATTCATATTGGTCTTTTGCAGCAGATAGCTGGATGCGCTGAGGAAGGGAGTCAGACGATCATCAGCAAAGACCTTTTTGGAAAGGATCGCCATATCGCGGACGGTGGTATAATGATCCTCGTGGGTAAGGCCGTGGGTATTGACGAAATGGGTATTGGTCATCCCCCATTCCGCTGCCTTTTCGTTCATCTTATCCACAAAGGCAGAGATACTGCCGCAAAGGTGAATGGCGATGGCGTTAGTACCCTCGTTGGCACTGGAGACGGCGATGCCGTACATAATATCCTTGAGGGTGACCTCCTCCCCGTCTTTCAGCCCCATATTAGAGCTGCCGATCACCAGATCCGAATAGGACTCCTTTTTATTAAAGGTCAGGGTGGAATCGAGATCGGTGATAAGATCCATTGCCACCGCCATCGTCATCAGCTTGGTGGTAGAGGCGGGGTGAATCTGCTCATCCGCATTCTTTTCATAGATAGTGGCACCGGTATTCAGGCTGATCAACATCACATTCTCCGCCTTGACCGCCGGAACCTCCTCAATGGCAGAGGCTGCGGGGATACAGACTGCCAGTAAAACCATCATTATTATAATAGATAAAATTCGTTTCATTTGAACCTCCTGAAGAATGGGTTATTTTTTATTATAATATATAGGAAGTAAAAATGCAATTCCCGAATTGTTAAAATCCATCTTTCAAAAGAAATTTTAATTTTTATATGAAACGCGCAGTTTTTGATGTATAATAAACCCCAAAGAGAAGTTTCCGGTTTCCAAAAGAAAGGAGAATGACCCTATGAGAATAATCGTTTCCGAAACCGCACAAGAATCAGCTAAAAAGGCAGCGGAATTGGCCGCAGAATTGATCAATAGCTATATCAGACGGCGGGATCTTGCGCGGATCGTCCTCTCTGCCGACGATTCTCAACTCGAATTTTTAGAAACTCTGATTCAGGAGTCTATAGATTGGAGCAAGGTGGAGGTCTTTCCGCTTTACGAGCACCTCGGTCTGCCAGAGGATCACCCCGCCTCCTTCCGCAAAGCCATCAAGGAGCGGTTTGTTGATCGGGTTCATCCCAAAGCCGTTCACTACATACAACCCGACGGGGACATCGCCGCGCTGACCGAAAAGCCCATCGACGTTGCCTTTATCGGCATCGGCGAAAACGGAAGTATTGCTCTGAACGATCCTTCGGCAGATTTTGAGACGGAGGACCCCTATATTACGGTGAAGCTTGAAGGAGGCGAATCCCGCCAAGCCATCTCTATGACCGTCAGTCAGATTATGAAGGCAAAATACATCCTCTCGGTGGTGCCCCATGCGGTCAAAGCCAATGCCATCAAAGCCACTATGGAGAACGGGCTGACCTCCGCCGTTCCTGCCACGATGCTCAAGCAACACAGGGCTTGCTTCCTCTTTCTTGATCAAAGCTCTGCTTCGTTGATCGATCCCGACAAATACGTCCTGAAGCCGGCGGATCTACCCATCCGCGAGATCTCCCCCGAGGACGGTCATTACTTCTTCGGCTACTACGATCTGCAGCCCTACGACTCCACCGGCAAGCGGCATCTTTGCCATAAGGTGCAGTTTGTGGACCGTCTGCCCGAGGCAGACGATGTAGCAGAGCTGGGTTATATTGATCTTGAGACCCGTACTTTCCATAAAATTGCAGAAACTACCGCATGGAACTTCCAGCAAGGCGCGATGCTCCAATGGTACGGGGATGATCATATCCTCTATAACACCCGCACCGAGGAGGGCTTTAAGACTGCAATCACCCACTGCGAAACAGGTGAAACCGTAACATTCCCCTACCCCTCCGCCAACGTTTCGGCAGACGGGCGGTATTCCCTTTCCATCAACCTAAGCCGTGTTTTTGATTTTCGTCCCGGCTACGGCTACGCAGGGATCCCCGATCCCGTGAAGGACATCAAAGCCCCTGCCAATGACGGCGTGTGGCTGCAGGATCTTAAAACGGGCGAGGTCAAGCTGATCGTCACCTACGAGCAGATCGCCAAGGAATTTCCCCAGCCTCCCCATTCCGATCATAAGCTGGTCATCAACCACATTACCTTTAACCCCTCGGCAGACCGTTTCCTGATGCTGGTACGGGATTTCCCTGAACCGAAATCCAAGCATCAGACGCTGCTTTTAACCTCCGATTTAGAGGGTAACCTCTTCAAGCTGACCGATTATGCAGTCAACTCCCACTATCATTGGAAGAATGATCGGGAACTGGTGATGGTGTATTCCGGCAAGAATGAGCCGATAGGCTTATATCTTATGACGGATCTGACCCAAAAGCGCGAAAGGATCAAGCATCCCAATCTGCAGGGGGATATTCATTGCATCTACTCCCCCGATCGCCGCTATATCATCGGCGACGGCTATCCCGACATTCTGGATTCCAAGCGCAGCATCGTCTGCTACGATACCGAAACGGGGCATTACAGTCTTTTGGCAAGGATCTATTCCAACGAATTTCCTCTGACCGACCTGCGCTGCGATCTGCACAACCGCTGGCGTCAGGACGGAAGGCGCATCTCCTTCGACAGCAACGCTACCGGCAGACGCACCATCCAAGAAATCGATCTTGAAGACCTTTTAAAGTAAAAAATTACCACCCGAAGAAGAACAACCGTGCTCTTTTTCGGGTGGTATTTTTTGCGATATTCTGCGCTTTCGCACAGAGCGATATATTTTCTTTAAAAACGCGATATACCTTCGCTAAAGCTCGGGTGCGATATGATAGGCAAATATCGCTCCCCAAGGGAATATCGCAAATCTGCAAGGGATTTATATCGTTTTTTATTTGATGGTCTTACTGTTATTCAGCACCGAGGTGCTGTACAAAAACAGCACGTCTGCTTCGTTATAGTCGATCAGCGAGCTGACATAGTCAGCACCGATATAGCGGATATCCGCCAAGGTCACCTTGCTATAGCCCTGCGCCAAAAGGGGCGCAACGGAAGAGCCGAAGGAATCGCGGAACACCACTAAATGCTTGCCGTTTTGGCAGGCGGGGTTTTCCACCGTCACCAGCGAAAGAGGACCCGAGAGATACATCTCATAAGGATCCCGTCCGGTCAGCCGCGCGGTATCGTAGATGGGGATCTCCTTTTGATTTTGATGATCGTATGCGGTCATCCGATCAATGGTCCCATTGGTAAGATAGCAGATCTGATCCCCCTTACCGCCGATGGCAGCCTGACCGTAGTACACGCCGTAGAAGGAGGTATCCGCCGTATGAACCTCATAGGCATCGGAGATGGATGCTCCCATTCCTGCAGCCAAAGTCTGCGCCGTATCACGAATGGCTTCCTGCCGCCAATGAGAATCGGTATAATAATAATCCTCGGGGGTCAAGGTATTGGTGATATCAATATAGCTCGCGTAGGGCATCTTCTCTTTAAGATCCCCGATCAGCTCCTCGGCGGAATAGCCAAGTACACCTGCATCCTCTGCCAAGAGGGTGCTTTTATCGGGAATCACCGAAAGATAGACCTTGGAATTTTGAAGATAGTTTTTATAAATATGCTCAAATCTTGAGGCTGCATAGTCCACCGAGTTTGGATTATAGGGAAAATCCATTGAAGCGATATGTCCGCCGTGGAGATAGATATCGTTATTATCCCGCTGACCCAAGATATAATAGGTCATATACGCTTTCACAGAGCGGAAAGCATCCCGAAAGGGAAAATTATCGGTGGCATACTTTTCAAAATCCGCCATAAAGTCTCCGCTGAAAAGGGATTGCGCCGTCAGTTGGGGGAACTTTTCCAGCTCTCTGCGCTCGCTGACGGAATATCCCTCCTTGGGCAGAAGAAGGCAAAGCGCCGCGCCGCCAAAGATCATCAATACACCAATGGCAGTCAGGATGATATTTCTTACTTTATTACTCATAATTAAAACCTGAAATATAAAAATGGATTAAAGGCGCCGTCCACCAAAAAGGCAGTACAGACGATCACCACTGCGGGCACAAAGCAAAGCTCCGCCACATTGCGAATCTTTTCCGGAATTTTTTTAGCAAGTATAGCAGGCAGAGGGGTGGAGCCGATGGCGGCAATCACCATAATGATCCCGTAGCTTTTGAGATAATAGGCAGTCTCTGCCGTCACAAACGGAAGACCCGCTCCGCCGAACATTGCCGAAAGAGCATCCGCCATCCCCGAAAGATTACCGCTATTGAAGATGGTAAAGCTGATGACGGTCAGCAGCAGGACGTAGAGATGAGAGATCAGCCGATGTTTCTCTAAAAACTTGCCGTAGAGCAGCTTTTCCATCGTAAGGAACACTGCGAAGAAAAGACCCCAGATGATGAAGGTCCATTCTGCGCCGTGCCAAAAGCCGGTCAGCATCCATACGGTGAGGATATTGAAGATCCACCGCTTTTTGCTGACGCGGTTTCCGCCCATCGGGATATAAACATAGTCCCGAAACCAACTGCCCAGCGACATATGCCACCGCCGCCAAAATTCCGTTACAGAGCGGGAAATGAAGGGATAATTGAAGTTCTCCAAAAAGCGGAACCCAAAGATCCGCCCCAATCCGATGGCCATATCGGAATAGCCGGAAAAGTCGAAATAGATCTGCAGTGCTGCTGCAATCGCCGCCACCCAATAGAGCAGGACGGAAGGCTGCGCCGCAGTTTTGGTCATTTCCGCCAGAGTCGCCAGCGTATTGGCAATGATGATCTTTTTGCCCAGACCGATGAAAAACCGACGGCTGCCTTCAGCGATCATCTCTGCGGAATGGGTGCGGTCGTTCAGCTCCCGCTCAATATCCACATACCGCACGATGGGTCCTGCGATGAGCTGGGGAAAGAGCGCAATGAAGGCACCCAGATTGATGGGATTTTTCTGTGCGCTGACGCCCCGATACACATCCACCTGATAGCTGACGATCTGGAAGGTATAGAAGCTGATGCCGATGAGCAGGGTCACCCGCAGAAGCGGGATGGAAAGACCGGTCGCCGCCGCGAAATTGGCGATAAAGAAATCCGCGTACTTGAAATACAGCAGAAACGCAAGGGGGATCGCCACGCTCACCGCCAAAAGCAGCTTGCTCTGCCGATGCCGCTCGATGAGCAGACCCGAAAGATAGCCCACCGTTACCGAAATCAGCATAATCACCACGAATTTCGGCTCGCCCCAGGCATAAAACACCAGACTGGTCAGGAATAAGACCGCATTCTTGCACTTTTTAGGTGCGATGAAATACAAAAGCAGTACGCAAGGCAGAAAGTAATATAAAAATGGAATGCTTGAAAACAGCATTATGCAGCGATTGCGCCTTCCAGCACAACGGTAGCACCCTCAAGCTTCTCGGTAGCGGTGGTCTTGAAGGTATCGATGATCTGACCGTTGCCGAAAGCAGTCACAACATAGTTGCCGGTGCTGATAACAACGAACTTCTCGGGGAAACCGCACATCCACTGACGAGCGTCCAGATTCTTCTTGTACTCATCTGCAAAGCTCTTTACATCGGCACCGTCCACCAGACGGTAAGCACCTGCGGTAAAGGTATTTGCATTCATCATATGCATCAGAGAAGCAGCATCGTCGATCTTCTCAGCCAAGGCCGCGGGAAGAGCGAGAGTCACATCCAGTTCTTCTTTATTGGTGTGGTCAAACTTTGCGGGACCTTCCATACTCATATTGGAGGAATCGCCGCCACCCGCGGGGAACTTATCGGTTTCGCCATAGGCACCCCAAACGGTATTGATCACTTCCAGAGAATCTGCATAGGCGGAAGCGGGGGTCTTGCCGCCGCAGGATGCAACCAGCATCACGATCAGGGTCAGAATCGCAGTCAGGGAAATCTTTTTCATTTTACTTTTCTCCTTAAAATTATTTTTGATAAATGAACATTTCGCCGTTTTCGGCATCAATACGGACCTCGTACACCCTTGACTCAAGAGTCAGGGTATAGCTGCCGTCGGGAAGGTCCGAAACATCCCAACGCAGTGCTGCGGGGGCGTCCAGGGTGAGATCTGTACCAACTGAGATCAGCTCCCCGTCCTCCCCAAAGATCTGAATACTGCCGCCCGAGACGGAAATCTTCGTATTCCGCTTTGCCTCGGCATAAAGGGGAATCCCCGTGGGCACGATGGTCTTTGCCCCGAAGCTTACCGCCTTCTCCACTCCGTCCGAAACCGTCACCCCCTGCTCGGTCACTGCGTGACCCAGATAGGATAAAGCCACCGTTTTCGGCGCAAAGTGCTGAAAAGAGAAAACAGAAAGAACCGTCACCAAAGCGATACACGCAGCGACCGCGGACCAGATCCTCGGTTCAATACGCGGACGCATCAGCGTATGTTCCACACGCTTTTTGAGGCGGGTCGGTGCTTTTATTGCGGCGTATTCATTTTTTTGCGCATCGTCAAACATCGCTGTTCTCCTTTTCTATCATTGTTTTCAGCATCTGCCTGCCGCGCGAAAGACGCATCTTGACCGCCGACACCGAAAGCCTTAAAATCCCCGCCGTCTCCTCCACCGAAAAGCCTTCAAGATAATGAAGCGTAATGACTGTTCGGTAGTTCTCATCCAACGCCGCAAGCGCGTCGATGACCGGCGACTCGACTTCAGGTGCCGCAATCTCCATTGCATCCTCCAAAGGACTGTGTACACGGCACTTCAGCAGATCCTTGCATCTGTTTATCGTTACCCGAACCAACCAAGCGCGCTCGTGGTCTTCGTCCCGAAACAAAAACAAATGACGAATGTACTTCACAAAGGTGTCGTGTACCGCATCCTCGGCATCATCTGCATTTTTGAGATAGGAAAGCGCGATGCGGTAGAGCATATCTGCGTACTTTTCATAGCACGCCTCGAACTTTATCTGTTCGTTTTTAAACATCTGCACCGCCCCTTCCTGTTGTATAACGATCAAGCTCCCCAAAAGGTCACAATATTTTCATAATTATTTTTTCAAGAATTCGGAAGCTCATACCAAACACCTCAATTGTATCACAATTCTATCAAAACTGCAGAGTTGACTTCTAGTTTCTTCCGCGTTCATTTCCGGCAATGACTTTTAGTCTTTCACCAAATAATCTCTTCCAAAATGTTAGCCTTGCTACTTGGTTTTATAAAGATGCTCAAAATCCCCGAAAAGTTAAGTCTCCGAAAAACAGAATTACCGTGCCTATTGTAAGTAGACGCGGTAATTGATAAACTATTGCGAATGGCCCACGTACACTTATTGTATGTAGACTTATTGTGTTCTTTCGACTAAAATATATGTAGTAATATGTCGAGGTGTAGCCAATGGATATTATAAAAGTTTTTGGAACTAATGTGCGCAAGTACCGCACACAAAAGAAAGTGTCTCAAGAAAAGTTTGCCGAGCTTTGCGGATTGCACAGAACATATATCAGTGATATTGAATGTTTTCGCCGGAGCATTTCTCTTGATAACATTCAGAAAATTGCTGATGCTCTTGAGATTGAAACTTACAAATTATTTTTGGAGGAATAATTATGGCAGTAAAGAAAAAATCTAAGGCAGAGTTATTTATAGAATTAGCCCAACCCGATGAAAATGGATGCAGTAGATGGGTTGACACTTCCGAATTCACAGGAGAATATGAACGGCTGAAATTAGGAAATGGTTTTGACTTTGGTCGAAAGGAATCTCCTCTTGCTCAAAAATATGTAATTGAAACTGACAAAAAACGAACTCCTGGTGTTGGAATCGATGCAATACGCCTAAATGGTTTTAGAGAAGAAGACCCTTATACACAGTATATCCGTCCAGAAATAAAAAAAGAAATTAAAAAACGCAGATGCGCTATTTTGGGCACATCCGATCCTGAAGTTGATCATAAAAACGGTATGAAAAATGAGGGTCGAGTGATGAAAAATGAGGATCAACAATTATCTGATTTCCAACCATTAGGTAAGGCGGCCAATGATGCAAAACGACAATACTGTAAAGAATGTAGGGAAAGTGGTATTAGATATGATGCAAAACTGCTTGGCTATCCTATGTCGTACTATGCTGGTGGTCCAACACACAATATGGAAGAAGATGCTTGTGTGGGTTGTTATTGGTATGATCCGTTAGAGTTCAAAAGACATCTTAAACAGAAATAAAGTGAAAGGTGAAGTAGGAAATCCTACTTCACCTTTTTGAATATAAATATGTATTCGTGATCAAAAACATAGAAATCGCTCGCCAATGCTCTGTATCTCCAGATAGCAGCTTGATTTGCCTTTCCGCGAGTGCGATCAAAGTTTTTAACAAGGATAGCTTTCATCATAAATCCTCTTTCAAGGAACAAGTTCATACAATGAAAGCCAAGCGGTATCAGCTGGCTATTTGCATACTTATCACCAATGACAACGGCACAGTAGCGATTTTTCTCTAAAACTTTGGTTGTGTTATCGATTACCTCACCGAAAGTATCAAGAAATTCTTCAAGTGTTTCGCAGTTTGATAAATCTCGTTTATCCTCAGAAAATTTGATAATATCCCAATAAGGCGGATGCATAATTACGAACTGCACATTTTTAATGCCATAATAATCAACCATCTTGTTTGTATTGAGCGTTTTGCTATCCGCTACCAAGATGTTTGTAGAACACTTCGGATTGTGTTCAAGCTTAATTCTTTCACGAACCTCTTCAGCTACCGGTTTCTGCAGTTCTATACCAATGGAGTTTCGCCCCATTCTTTGTGCTTCAATAAGCGATGTTCCGCTTCCCATAAACGGATCTAATATCCAATCACCTTTCTTAGTATAGCGGCTAAATAATTGACGGGGAACTTGCGGAATGAAGTTGCCGTGATAACTTGCGTTATGGATGCCGGAGTTTTCTCTATGGAAAGACCAAAAAGAATTGGTAAGGATATCTGCATATTCTTGCCATTTTTTTGTGTCAATATCATTATACTTAGGCATTATTTATCTTCCTCCAGCTGCTCCGCTCCCTTCATAATGGCAATTCCAATCGCTTTTCCAAGCAGAGCCGGAACAGCGTTGCCGATCTGGACTAACTGCCATTTCTTTGAACCCTTAAAAATAAAATCATCAGGGAACGATTGTAATGCGGCCAGTTCTCTTGGAGTGAGAACTCTTGGTAGTCTTGGATGAATGTTAACGCCGCCGTGGTTTTCCTTGACCGTACAGGAAGGTTTGTCCCACGGTGATTTTTTCCACGCATCAGAATAATTGCCATATAAGCTCTGTCCCTCGGGGAGGGCTTTTATTTGTTCAATCATTTTATCGGAATGCCTTGTGAAAATATGATTGATTTGTTTGTTTTCGGGAATGGACATAAAACGCTTAATTCCCTCACCCAAAGTAACATAGTTTTCCGGAGAGTAAATAGGCTTGGGATGATAGTTTTTCAAACCGTGTCTATTGCCGATGAAAATTACTCTTTTTCTAATTTGTGGAACGCCATAATCTGCGCTGTTAAGAACGGTAACATTTATATCATAACCGGCTTCTTTATAATCGTTAATGATTTTAGTTTCGACTTTCCCACCGAGCATTGAGCGAAGTCCCTCAACATTTTCCATTACGACAAAATCCGGCTTTATGTGTTTGACAATTTCAAGCATTTCAAGATACAAGCTGTTTCTCGGGTCTGTCACCACGCGATGCCCCGCCATACTGAAGCCCTGGCAAGGGAATCCACCGACAATCAGGTGTACGCGTTTATCGGCAACAGAATCATAAAGTTCTTGTTTAACGGATGCTTCACGGATGTCTCTTGTCTGTACGTTTTCATTGAAACCTTTTTGCTCAATGAAGTTGTATTTATATGTATCTACAGCCTCGGGCATTATTTCAATAGACCCTATAGGTGTAAAACCAGCCATAGTCAAGCCACAGCTAAGACCACCTGCGCCAGAGAAAAGATCTATAAAATTCAACCCATTACGATAGTTGATGTTTGACCAGCCATCGAAAACCCAACGATCAGTAATGTCTACCCAATTTACAGCATCATTTCCTTGTTCTTCGACTATGGTTTCGTTAAAGATATTATCCTCTTCCGGGTCCAAATCGGAAATTAACCACCTGCTGTAGTTTTCTTTGGTAATGCGATAACAGTTACCTATCTTTTCTGCTTTGAGTTTTCCGGCAGCAATATATCTTCTTATAGTCTTTTGACTTTGCCCAGACATCTCTGCGACTTCTGCAATAGAATAGATTTCCATAATTTTCTACATCCTTTTGAACTATGTGTCCATTATACATGTTTTTTGTCCAATGGTCAAGTAATATAATGAAAATCATTAAAATCCACTCAAAAATACGCCCCGTTTTCGATGTTCATTGACGGAATCAAATAATCATTACCAAACAGCGGGAGAAAATGCGTATTTTCAAGATTTTTTGATAATGTAGTAACCTTATGTTCCCGATATAATTTTAGTACAAAGCCCCATTTTTACAGTGCCTTATATAAGCCGATAACAGCTGAAAGAGCGTGAAAAAGAGCACTGCGATGTATCTTGGAGTGAGGCGACTCGAGGAGGTCTTTGCCTGTCTTTAGAGCTTGTTCCGTGGCGAAGCTTTGATCATCTGCCCCTTTGCAACATACGGCATATCCGT
This sequence comes from Eubacteriales bacterium, assembly GCA_045545255.1. GTDB lineage: Bacteria > Bacillota > Clostridia > Oscillospirales > QAKW01 > QAKW01. The sequence continues at coordinate 11,689 of JAZQAQ010000114.1, forward strand.
CGCAAGCCGTTGTTTGCTCGGTATCTGCCGTGTTGCGGCAGCCGCTAACCTGCTCGCTTCATCTGCCAAAGGGCAGCGCTTCGCAGTCGCGACCCCAACCAAGTTGCGTTGCAACTTGGTTGGGAGGCAGAGGTCGGGCGTTCGAGCCGTCCTACTTCCGTTTCGTATCAAATATAAAAGAGGGTAGATGCAAGATCTACCCTCTTTTATATGGTCGGAGTGAGGCGACTCGAACGCCCGGCCTCTTGGTCCCGAACCAAGCACGCTACCAACTGCGCTACACCCCGAAAGTATGATATCGAGACAAAACTGCCTCGCTTATCAGTATGAAAAGTAATTTAATGCGAGATCAAGCCCCTTTGCAACATCAGAAAATTCTTCGCAATCCGTTGGTTGCTCGATATTTTCTGTGTTGCGGCAGCCGCTAACCGCCTCGCTTCTTCCGCCACCCGCGGCGCCTCGGCGTCGCGACCAACTGCGCTACACCCCGAAAGTATGATATCGAAGCAAAACTGCTTCGGCACATATCTATTATATAGATTTTTTTCTTTTTGGCAAGTCTTTTTTGAAAAGTTTTTCATTTTTCAAAGTCATCTTATGTTTATTATTTTGAATTATTCCTTTTTTGTCTTGCTTTTTACCGAGACGAGTGCTAAAATATGTTTTTAAAATTCACGGAAAGGAGATGGTTCTATGAGTGCCTTTTTTGCCTACGGCATACGGCTGGTGCTGGCGGCGGTTTTTGGCGCAATGATCGGCGCAGAGCGCAGCTTTCGCCGCAAGGACGCGGGGATCCGCACTCACAGCATTCTTTCCCTTGCCACCGCCCTCTTTATGATCCTCTCCAAGTATGCCTTTTTCGGAGCACAAGGCGGCGCAGACCCCACGATGATCGCTTGCCAAGTGGTAATGGGCGTCAACTTTTTGGGAGCAGGTATTATCTTCCGCAGTGAGCAGGTGGCGTCCCTCGGATTGACCACCGCCTCCGGCATCTGGGCAACGGCCGCCATCGGAATGGCGTGCGGCTGCGGGTTGACGGGCTTGGCATTTGCCTACACCGTCATCGTAATGCTCCTCCATCTGGTGATCCATCGGATCAATCTTTTCGGTCACGCCTATACACCGCAGGAGATGAAGGTTACTTTCAAAAATGTCCCGGAGAGTCGGCGTATTCTGGAGGAACTGCGGGACCGATACCAAATCAAGGTCCTCTCCTCCCGCTATAAGCGCAAGGGCGATGCGGTTACGATGACTCTGCAGGTACAGATGCCGAAATCCATCCCCATCCACGATGTGATGCACCTGATGGATGACCACAAAGAAATCCTCGAATTTTCAATATAGATATTAAAGGAGATTTATTATGGAACTGATTCAACATATCGATAACTTTCTTCGTGACCACACCACCCTCGATTGCCTATTGCGGCTGATCGCATCCTTACTTTGCGGCTTTCTCATCGGTCTGGAGCGCACCAAACGTTCCAAGGAGGCGGGCATCCGCACCCACTGCATCATCGCCAGTGCCTCTGCGCTGATTATGCTGGTTTCCAAATACGGCTTTGCCGATATGATCGACGCGGCGGGCAATGCCATCGCAGGCACGCGGGGCGTGGACCCCTCCCGTATTGCGGCGCAGGTGGTCAGCGGCATCTCCTTTTTGGGTGCGGGCGTCATCTTTAAAAACGGCAACACCGTCAAAGGCTTGACCACCGCCGCCGGCATCTGGGCGACGGCAGGAGTGGGTCTTGCCTGCGGCGCAGGAATGTATGGCATTGCGATCCTCGTCACCCTTTTGATCCTCGCAGTCCAGCTGCTGATGCACCGATTCAGTATCGGCAACGACGCCTATTCTACCAGTGAGATCCGCATCACGATGGTAGACACCCCCGAGATCCGCGCCGCCCTCAAGGCAAAGCAGAAGGAGCTGGGCATTTCCATCACCAATTCCCGCATCACCACCTGCGGCGACAACACCCTCAACCTCATCCTGCAGGTGCGGCTGAAAAACGCCATTCCCTTTAAGCAAATTATGCAATTTATGGATGTACATCCGGAAATCAAATCCTTGAGCGTGTAAAAAGAAGAGACTGTAAAGAATGTTCCCGAATTCGTCAAACCGCGCCGAAGTCGTATGCGATACTACGAGGGAGCGGTTTGACGGATAGCAGAAAAATCAAATCAAAGGGGATAGTAAAAATTGTTTGAAACCTTCAAACCGAGCCGTAACCAAAGGTTACGGGTTACCCGAAGGCGTATGTGATACGCCGAGTGGCGAGGTTTGGAGGTAGCAAAAGGGCATTTCGATCGGAGGAAAATATCATTTTTGATATTTTCCTTCCTTTTTTGCTTTTTAAGCAGTTTTCTTAGTGGTTTTTCCCTTATTTTTTCTGTCCTTTGCGGTTCGGACTATTTTTACAGCCCCTTTTTTCTTATAAAAGAACATAGG
>JAZQAQ010000115.1:0-2769 GCA_045545255.1 Eubacteriales bacterium
GTTTACAACAAAGACATCCGCGCCGCGCGGCACAACGGCATCATCACCGGTCTGCCCGACGCCTACGGCAGAGGTCGAATCATCGGAGATTACCGTCGGGTGGCTCTCTACGGCATCGTTCACTTGTTCGCCTGCAAAGAAGCAGACAAAGCGGCTCTCTCGGAATTTGCCACCGACGCAGATACCATCCGCCGTCTGGAGGAGCTTTATCAGCAGATTGCCTTTTTAGGTAAAATGAAAGAGATGGCAGCAATGTATGGCTACGATATCTCCCGCCCTGCCGGCAACGCCCGTGAAGCGATCCAATGGCTGTATTTCGGCTATCTCGCAGCCATCAAAGAGCAAAACGGTGCTGCCATGAGTCTCGGGCGTACCGCCACTTTTCTGGACATCTATATTCAGCGTGATCTGGAGAACGGGACTCTCACCGAGACCGGTGCCCAAGAGCTGATCGACGATTTTGTGCTCAAGCTGCGGTGTGCCCGTCATCTGCGCACTCCGGAATACAATGAGCTTTTTGCAGGAGACCCGATGTGGATCACCGAGGCTTTGGGCGGTATGGGTGAGGACGGACGGACGCTGGTCACCAAGAATACCTTCCGCTATCTGCACACCCTCTATAATCTCAATCCCTCCGCAGAGCCCAATCTGACGGTGCTCTGGTCTCGGAAATTGCCGGGGAGCTTCAAGCTCTACTGTGCTAAGGTTTCAGAGGAGACCTGCTCCATTCAGTATGAAAACGACGATCTGATGCGCCCCTGCTATGGAGATGATTACGCCATCGCCTGCTGCGTTTCCGCTATGCGCGTCGGCAAAGATATGCAGTTCTTTGGTGCCAGAGCCAATCTTGCCAAGCTTTTGCTTTACAGCTTAAACGGCGGCAGAGACGAAAAAAGCGGCGAACAGGTAGCTCCCGCTCATACGCCTTATGAGGGAGAGTATCTGGAATACGGTAAAGTGCTGGAGCTGATGGACTTTTACCGCCCGTGGCTGGCAAAGACCTATGTATCCGCAATGAATATGATCCACTATATGCACGATAAGTACGCCTATGAGAAAACCCAAATGGCACTGCACGATACGGATGTTCACCGATATATGGCATTCGGTGCGGCGGGGCTTTCAGTGCTAACCGACTCCCTTTCCGCCATCAAGCACGCCAAGGTGCGGGTCATTCGGGATGAGACCGGATTGATCACAGACTTTGAAACCATCGGTGAATTCCCCACCTACGGAAACGACGATGATCGCGCAGACGCCATTGCAACCGAGCAAATCAAGCTTTTCTTTGAAGCATTAAAGGCGATCCCCACCTACCGCAACGCGGAGCACACCCTCTCCATTTTGACCATTACCTCCAATGTTGTGTATGGCAAAAAGACCGGTGCCACTCCCGACGGACGAAAAGCAGGCGAACCCTTTGCACCCGGAGCCAATCCTATGCACGGAAGGGAGAAAAACGGCGCTCTGGCTGCTCTCAATTCAATGGCAAAGCTTTCCTATGATGTCTGCAAGGACGGCATTTCAAACACCTTCTCGGTAGTGCCCTCCGCATTGGGAAATACCCTCACCGACCGTCAGAAAAATCTGACCTCCATCATTGACGGCTATTTTGGTCAGATGGCGCAGCACATCAACGTAAACGTCCTCAAGCGGGAAACGCTGATCGACGCTCAAAAGCATCCTGAAAAATATCCCAACCTGACCATCCGCGTGTCCGGCTATGCAGTCAATTTCCATAAGCTTTCCAAAGATCAGCAGAATGAGGTCATCTCCAGAACCTTCCACGAGGCGATATAACCGATGGAAGGGAGAATCCATTCCTTTGAATCTATGGGCTGTGCCGACGGACCGGGGGTACGATTCGTCGTATTCTTCCAAGGATGCCCCTTACGGTGCGTCTACTGCCATAATCCCGATACCTGGGACTGCAAAGGCGGAAACCTTTACAGCGTAGAGGAAATCATCCAAAAAGCCCTGCGCTATCGCACCTATTTCGGCGAAAACGGCGGCATCACTCTATCCGGCGGTGAGCCGCTGATGCAGGCAAAATTTACCGCCGAACTACTGAAGGAATGCAAAAAAGCAGGTCTGCATACCGCTTTAGATACCTCCGGTATGGCGGGTGAACCCCACTGGGAGGAAGTGCTAAAATACACTGATCTGGTCATTGCAGATCTGAAATTCACCACTGAAGCCGCATACCGCAAAAACAGCGGCGGTTCATTGGAATTATTAAAACGCTTTTTAAATAAGGCAGAAGAGATGAAAATCCCCCTTTGGCTTCGCCACGTGGTCGTCCCCCATTTGACCGATGAAGATTTAGAGGATGTCCTGAAGATTGCAGATGAATACTCCAATCTTCAGAAAATCGAGCTTTTACCCTTCAAAAAGATCTGCACGACAAAATACGAACAAATGAAGCAACCTTTTCCGCTGGCAGATTCTCCTGAATGCGATCCTGCTTTGCTGGAAAAACTAAAAGAAAAATTAAGGAGGTATAAAAATGGCTGTTATTCATCTGACTAATGCAACCTTTGAGCAGGAGGTCCTGCAAAGCGATAAGCCGGTATTCATCGACTTTTTTGCCACTTGGTGCGGGCCATGCAAAATGATCTCCCCCATCATTGAGGAGATTGCAAACGAAGTGACGGATAAAAAGATCTGCAAGGTAGATGTAGATCAAGAGGGAGACCTCGCCGCCCGCTTCGGCGTCTCCTCTATCCCCACAATGGTCCTCATCAAAAATGGAGAGATTGCGGGAAAGAT
>JAZQAQ010000116.1:0-11112 GCA_045545255.1 Eubacteriales bacterium
AATCCTCCAGCAGTACCTCACCCGAGGAAAGAGCGATGGTTTTTCCGTCCTCCGGCCGCAGCAGAAGCTCCGCCTCCTCCCCGATTCCGACCACCGTTCCCCGAAACCGATCATTTCCTCTGACGGCGGTGACAGACTTCCCTTGCAGATAAGAGCGACGGCGGTATTCCGCCAGCAATTGAGGATCTCTCAAATCCTGATACAATGCAAAAAAGTGATCCAGAATGGCAGCGGTCAGCTTGGCGCGAAGGTTATCATCCGGCGAATCCGAAAGCAATGCGCCGGCGATCTTTTCCAATTCGCCAAAGCCTTCTCGCGGTGCGTAGACATTCAATCCGATCCCCAGCACGCACCATTCCAAGCCCGCTGCGGAGGCAGAGCCTTCCGCCAAAATCCCGCAGACCTTTTTATCTCCCAAATAAAGGTCATTGACCCACTTGATCTGCAGATCAATACCCAGAACCTCCTGCACCGCTCTTGCCACCGCCACCCCTGCGGCGACGGTGATCCAAAGAGGGTCTGCCTTTTCGGGGCGCAGCAAGACCGAAAAATAGAGTCCGCTGCCCGCAGGCGAGAAAAAGCTTCTGCCTCTTCTCCCCCGTCCTGCGGTCTGCTGCTCCGCCATCAAGACGATTCCCTCCGGGTCACCCTGCTCCGCACGCTCCTTCAGCGCACGGTTGGTGGAATCAATAACAGGGACTACCTCCAGAAGGCAGTCCCTTTTCAGATATGATTTTATTTTATCTGCGAGCTGATTCATATTGTTTCCTATTGATAAAATTGACGGGAATTGCCACCAGCGGGAACAGCATTCCCACCAACATCCCTGCCTTCAGTCCGAATTGCTCGGTGGTAAGACCGAGGGTCTCTGCCCATCGAATCACCGGCGGATAGCCCATTGCCGTATCGGCGACGACGCCCACAAGCTGAGGTCCCACCGAAGCACCCAGATCACCGCCTGCAGCCATCAATGCATAGACAAAGACGCCCCCGTCCGGAAACCGCTCGGTTGCGACGATCAGATTACCCGGCCAAAGCATAGAGGTGCAAAAGCCGGTGAAGGCGCAGGCAAGCAGTCCGAGTATCGGAGAGCCGGAGATTGCGGTGATCAGGTAGCAAGCGGCGGCACCCGTCGTGCCCCAGATCAATACACGGTTGATATTTTTGCCCATCTTGGCATAAAGAGACCGTCCCAGACCCAGCATCACCGAAAAGAGTGCCACGCCGAAGAGGTCACCCCAAACCTTCGGGATTCCCAGTGCCCGCTCCAGATAGCCGGAGCACCACTGCGCCATCGTACATTCCGATGCGCCGCCCAGAAAAATAGCTAAAAGGATAAGCAGCAAGCCCTTATTTTTCATCAGATGCAAAGCACCGGAGGTACGGGCAGGGGTCTCCATTGCGGGGATCTCTGCGCCCGCATAAAGCCAAGCGGAGCTCAACGGCAGCAAGGCAAAAAGGATCGCCAGCCATTGCCAATTTGCCGAACCGAATACCAGCAAAAAGGCAGTACAGACGATAATAACTCCCACTACGCCCCAAGCATAGACCGAATGGAGCTTACTCATCTCCCGATCGGGATCCTTAGCGGGAATGGTGGCGATCACGGGACTGATCAGCACCTCACCCAAGCCGGAGGAAGCGGAAAAGATCACCGTACCCAATGCCAAGCCCCAAAAGACTGCCTGCGGAAACAGGAGAGGCAGAATCGCATAGATCAGCAGCCCCACCGCTGCCAGAATCGGCATTGTGCGAACGGTTTTTGCGATATTGAATTTATGGGAGAAGAAGGAAAAGACCAGATCGATTCCCAGCTGGGTACAGAAATTAATCAGTACCAAAAGTCCCAAAAGAGAATAGGAGATGCCGTAAAGAGAGCGAAAGGTCAGAAACAGCACCGGAGAAAGATTCGTTACCGCCGACATCGTGAGACTCGCGGTATAGCACGCCCACTTCAAACGGGCATAGGGATTTTTCATAAGACTCCTTTTTTATACATCCATAATAATAGGAATGATCATCGGTGCGCGCTTGGTTTTGGAGCTGATATAGTGCGCCAAAGCGTCACGCATATCGCTTTTGAGGGCCGCCCATTCCAGATTTCCACGCGCAAGGCTCTTATCAAGGGCCAGTTTGACCACCTTTTGCGCCTCGCCCATCAGATCCTCGTTTTCACGCACATAGATAAAGCCGCGGCTGACGATATCGGGTCCGCTGACCACGCGCTTGGTACTTTTATCAATAGCGGCAACCACCAGAACAATTCCCTCTTGGGCAAGGATACGGCGATCCCGCAGGACGATATTACCCACATCACCGACGCCGATGCCGTCTACCATCACTGCGCCTGCCTGCGTGGTACCGACGATCTTTGCCTTATCCTTGGTCAGTTCTAAAACGCTGCCGTTTTCACCCACAAGAAGGTTTTCCTCCGGTACACCCGTCTCCTCTGCCAATCTTGCGTGGGCAGAGAGGTGATGGTACTCGCCGTGGACAGGCATAAAGAATTTCGGCTTAACCAGACCGAGGATCAGCTTCAGCTCCTCCTCGCAGGCGTGACCGGAAACGTGGACACCCGCCATCTTATTATCCACGACGGTGGCACCCAATTTCTCCAGCTCGTTAATGACCCTGCTGACCTCCAGCTCATTGCCGGGGATGGGGGATGCGGAGATGATGATAAGATCGTTATGATTGACCGTAATGGTTCTATGGTCGGAGAACGCCATCCGATAGAGGGCGCTCATCGGCTCACCCTGAGAACCGGTGGTGATCAAGGTCACTTTATTACCGGGATATTTCTGCACCTGCTCCAAAGGAATCAGCGTCCCCTTGGGCATCGTCAGATAGCCCAGCTCGTGGGCAACGGCGATAACGCTCTCCATCGACCGACCGGAGGCGGCAACCTTCCGTCCGAATTTGACCGATGCATCAATGATCTGCTGCACGCGATGGACATTGGAGGCAAAGGATGCCACAATGATCCGCTTATCCTGTGCGCCCTCAAAAATAGAGAGCAACGCCTTGCCCACCTTCTTTTCCGAGGCGGCAATTCCGGGTTTTCCCGCATTGGTGGAATCGCTCATCAGCAGCAGTACGCCCTCCTTGCCCAGCTCACCGAACCGAGCAAGGTCAATGGAACGCCCGTGGATGGGGGTGGTATCAATTTTAAAGTCGCCGGTATGGACCACTGTACCGATAGGGGTCTTGATGGCAAAGCCCGACGCATCGGGGATGGAGTGATTGACCTTAATAAACTCCACCTTAAAGCAGCCTCGGGTAACCACGGTCCCCGGCTTGGTCTCGATGAGCATCGCAGACTTTTCCATCCGATGCTCCGCCAGCTTACGGCGCACCAGTCCCAAGGTCAGCTTATTGCCGTAGACCGGCACGTTCATTTCCTTTAATACATAAGGCAAGGAGCCGATATGATCTTCGTGACCGTGGGTCAGGAAGATGCCCCGCACCTTTTCAATGTTTTTACGCAGATAGGTGATATCGGGGATCACCAGATCCACGCCGGGCATATCGTTATCGGGAAATGCCATACCGCAGTCGATGATGATAATATCCTCATCATATTCAAAGACGGTCATATTCTTGCCGATCTCATCCAGTCCGCCCAGCGGAATGATCCGCAGCTTGGAGGCAGGCTTTCTACTCCGCTTGGGTTGAGGAGCAGCTTCAGCATCCTTCTTTTTTACCGCAGGCTTCTTGGTCTGCACCGCAGGCTTTTTTGCAGCAGGTTTCTTTGCAGCAGGCTTTTTAGCAGTATTGCTCTTACGAGCAGGTGCTTTTTTCTTTTCCTGCGATTTGATCTTCTCCTCTGAAGGGGCAGCACCGCGCTTTCCGTCTGCAGCCATCAAGAGATCTGTATTATTCAGCAGATCCTCCAATTTCAATGTGTTGGCAGAGCGGCCTTTCGCCTTGCGCGCTGCTGCCCGATCCTTCGTTTCTTTCTTTGTTTTTTCCATAAAATTCCTTTCTCAAAATAAAAATAAGTACATTCAGACATAAGATAAAGACCCGTTTAAAGTCCATTTTAAACGAGTGATGATAAGACTTCCCACGGCGGTCCGGAAGCCTTTTTAAAATCGCCGACAAGGTCGGCGCAACGATCAACATTCGGTATATTTTACCATATTATCGGTAGAAATACAACCTTTTATTCAAAAATAATTCCTTTGCGATAGTCCTCGCCCCCGGGCAAGGGCTGCTCGCTCCAGCAGTTTCGCAGGTCGGTGGCAATGCGCTCAACGGCAAAAAAAGCAGCATTTGCCTCCTCGCACTCCCGACCGGACTGGCAAATAGGCAGCGTCGCCGTCTCCCGCATGGAGCGCAGCAGTCCGCGCCCGCGCGCACCAAACGCCAGCACTCGGAGATAGGGCGCGGGCTGCTCCGGCATTCCCGCAGGGATGCCGAGGGCGGCGCTGCTGATCGCGCGGCGCAGCTTGGCGTGGGAATACCGCTTGGTTTTAATGCGGTCATAAAGAGGATACAATCCGTCCGTCTCAAAAAGAGCGTCCAGAATGCGATTTTCCAGTCCTTCACTGATATTGGCGGTTTCCTTGAGCTGGGCGGCGGTTTTTGTTTTCAAAAGGGTCAAAATTCCCCGCTCTGCTGCCGCCACATCCAATGCCCCCTCTTGGGCAAAGGGACAATAGCGGTCAAATTCCGCCCGATGGGCGCGGATATAGGAGGCGGAGGCGATATTCCCCTCCGGTGCGCCGTCGTGGGGGACGCTGCGGCGGACGCCCATATAGGGAAGCCCCTCCTTGATGCAAGCGCGGATATACCCGCAGGCAAGCAGATTATTGGGGGAGCGTAAAAGGGCACTTTCCGCAGGGAGCAGCTGCTCCAGCGCCGCCTGACGGGCGGCACCGTAAGAGAGTCCCTGATCTAAAAATTCCTTCAGCAGCGGAGACAAGGTCTCCTCCGAGACTGCCGCCAAGCGGGAAAGTCCCTCCAAGTCCTCGCACTCCGTCCCGAAAGCCAGCGTCACAGGCTGACCCATTGCCGCCGCCAGCTCCACGCCCTTGGCGGCAAAGCGATCTCCGTCCGAGAGGACGAACGGCACCGGCAGCTCCAGCACCAGATCTGCCCCGCCCCGTACCGCAGCCGCCGCACGACTCCATTTATCATACGCCGCAGGCTCTCCTCGCTGTACAAAACTGCCGCTCATAATACAGACTGTATAGTCCTCCTCACCGCAGGGCAATTGGGAAAGCAGCCACCGATGACCGTTATGAAAAGGATTAAATTCGCTGATTACCGCAAATATCATCAAGACTGCCTCCTTTTTTGAAAATAAACAGTTGAAACTTTCTTTTTTTTATTATATAATATTTACTTGCAAAATAAAAGATATTTTTTTAAGGAGATGTATGAATATGAAAATTCTGGTCATCAACGCAGGAAGCTCTTCTCTGAAATATCAGCTGATCGATATGGAGAACGAGGGCGTTCTGGCAAAGGGTCTTTGTGACCGTATCGGTCTGGACGGAAAGTTCGTCCATAATGCCAACGGTGAAAAGCTGGAGCTGGATCACGCAATGCCCAACCACGCAGAGGCAATCAAGGTGGTGCTGGAGCACCTGACCGACGCCAAGTGGGGCGTTATCAAGGATGTTGCCGAGATCTCCGCAGTGGGTCACCGCGTCGTAAACGGCGGCGAGGTATTCGTAGAGGCTACCCTGATGGACGAAGAGAAGGTCAACACTCTGGAGAGCCTGACCGAGTTTGCTCCCCTGCATAATCCCGCAGCCGTTACAGGTCTGCGCGCTTGTATGGAGGTTATGGGTAAGGATGTGCCCCAGGTTACCGTCTACGATACCGCTTTCCATTACGGTATGCCCAAGACCGCTGCTATCTACCCCATCCCCTATGAATACTACGAGAAGTACGGCATCCGCCGTTTTGGTGCACACGGCACTTCCCACGGATATGTGGCAGGCGAATGTGCCAAGCTCTTAGGGAAAGATATTAAGGATCTGAAGATCGTTACCTGCCATCTGGGCAACGGCTCTTCCATCACCGCTGTTGACGGCGGTCGCTGTGTGGATACCTCTATGGGCTTCACCCCGCTGGCAGGCGTCCTGATGGGCACCCGCTGCGGTGATATCGATCCCGCAGTTGCTATGTATATTATGAACAAAGAGGGTCTGACCCCCGATCAGATGAGCGATCTGATGAATAAGAAGAGCGGTGCTCTGGGGCTCAGCGGTGTCTCCAACGACTTCCGTGACCTGGATGCTGCTGCCGCCGAAGGCAACGAGCGCGCTCAGCTGGCTCTGGATATGTTCACCTATCAGGTAACCAAGTATATCGGCTCCTATGCTGCCGCTATGGGCGGGGTGGATGCCATCGTCTTTACCGCAGGCATCGGTGAGAACAACGACGTGATGCGCAGCGACATCGTCAAGACCCTCAAGTTCCTGGGCACCGAAATGAACGAAGAAGAGAACAAGAAGCGCGGCGAGGCTCGCGTTGTCAGCACCGCAGACTCCAAGGTGAAGATCTGCGTCATCCCCACCAACGAGGAGCTGGCAATTGCCCGTCAGACCCTGGAGGTCATCTCCCGCTAAGGAGTAACTTATGCTGAAATTTTTTCGCAATCTAAAAAATTTCAAATTCACCCCGCTGACGCGGTTTCTCGCTGCCTTCCTTGTCACCGTACTGGTGCTGGGCGGCGGGCTTTGGGGGTTCTATCTCCATCTTTTCAGCGGAATGGACCGCGAGGAGGCACTCTCCAAGGACGAGGTCGGCATCGAAAAGCAGGACTATCACTCCGATGATATTATCAACATCGCCCTCTTCGGGATCGATAGTACCGATCCTGAAATGAAGGGACGGAGCGATAGTATCATCGTTGTCACGCTGGACAATAAGCTGAAGGAGATCCGTCTTTCCGCCGTCCAGAGAGACACCTACGTGAAGATCGAGGGCTATAAAAACAAGACCAAGATCAACCACGCTTTTGCTTACGGCGGCGCACCGCTGGCGGTCAAGACCCTCAACCAGACCTTCGGGCTGGATATTCAAGACTACGCCGTCATCAACTTCACCAATATGGAAAAGGTGATCGACGTACTGGGCGGCATTGAGCTGGAGGTCTCCTCTGCATACAAAGCAGAGGCAAATAAGCAGATCCGAAACCTCGCAAACAAGCGGGGTCTTACGCCGAAGCTCATCGAAGGCACCGGCACCCAGAATCTGACCGGAATGCAGGTGCTTGGAATGCTTCGCGCCCGTCATAATGTGGGCGGTACGGCAGTTCGCTCGGAAATGCACGAGATCGTACTGAACGCCTGCTACGCCAAGCTGCGAAAGAAAAACATTTTGGAATACCCCAATATCGCCAAGGAACTGCTCTCGCTGGTGCAGACTACCCTCTCCAGCGGTGATGTTACCGGCATCGGGATGAAGGTCGTTGTATCGGGATATAAGATCCGCAACGCAGTCTTCCCCCTTGAGGTAGACCAAAAGGGCGGCTACGGCGGCAAGATGATCGGCGGTGTCTGGTACCTGACCTATAACGAAGAACCGGGTCAGCAGCACCTGCGCGATTTCGTCTACGACGGCGTCCTCTACGGTGAAGAGGAAACAAAAGAATAACCAAAAAACGGCAAGCAAATGAGCAGAGTTGCTAAGGACAGTTATCTTTAATAAAACGGAATTTGGCACACAAATTCCCTGCTTGTGACAGTATAAGACAAAACTACCCGAAGAAGAGAAAACAAACCTCTTTTTCGGGTAGTAATTTTTATATAGTGATATTCTTTGCTGCGCAAAGAGTGATATGATTGCCGACGGCAATCGTGATATTAAAACCTACGGTTTTAGTGATATTTTATTCGCCTTTTAAAACTCGCTAAGCGAATAACACTCGGCGTTAGCCGAATATCACTGCGTAGCAATATCACTCGCCGCAAGGCGAATAAAACTGCCCAAGTGTCCTTTGTAACACTTGGGCAAGCTTGCCGTTTTTTAGTTTGAAATATGCAGTAAGGACTTCTTTTTGTATATAAAAATGTATAATACCAATTCTGCCAGCCAAGTGATACCCCAGGAAATAGGATAGACCACATACAACCATTGGGGCGTATGGAATGCAGGGCTCTGAAATACCGTGAGCATCCAGGCGATCCGAAAGCCGCAGACGCCCACCAATGTAATGACCATTGTGGAAAAGGAGACGCCCATTCCTCTGATACATCCGCTGGACACATCCATCAGCCCCTGCAAGAACAGCGGTACGAAAAGATAGATCAAGCGGACGGTTCCCCAGCGGACTGCCTCTGCATCTCCCTCGATGTAGATCCGCAGAATAGGCGCGGGAAAGAGGCAGACCAGCAGCGAGACCACCGCAATAAAGCCGGTAGACAAAAGGCTCAGCTCTATATAGATCTTCTTGATGCGGTCGTATCTGCCGGCGCCCGTATTCTGACCGACAAAGTTCAGACCGGTCTGGAAAAAGGCACCGGTGATGATGCCGGCAAAGTTTTCAACATTTGCTGCCGCTGCATTGCCGGCAATAAATCCGTTCAGGTGGGAGAGGGAATTGACGGAGGATTGGACGAAAACACCGGACAGAGAGAAGGTGGCAGACTGGATGCCGGACGGAATACCCAGCCGCAGGATCTTCTTCAGCGGCTTTGCATAAAAGCGCAGTTCCTTCCAGATCAATCTGCATTCGTCCTGCCGCCGAAAGAGCGCAAGCAAGACCAGTCCGGCTGCCACGGCCTGGGAGCAGGTGGTGGCAAGCGCAAGCCCCGTCACATCCAGCTTCATTCCCGACACGAACAAAACCGTCAGCAGCAGCTTAACGGGACCGGAGATCAGCAGAAAATAGAGAGGCTTTTGGGTCTCCCCCACCGCCCGAAGGATGGCGGCACCGAAATTATACACCATACAGGGGATCATCCCCAAAAAATAAGCACGAAGATAGTCTACCGAAAGACCGATGATCTCCGACGGAGTATTCATCAGCCGAAGGATCCATTCGGAGGTACAAAGTCCAATCAAGGTCAGAATAGCACCCAGCGTCACCGCAAGAAGCATAGCGGTATGGACGGTCTTTTTTATCGCATCACCCCGATGATTCCCCACTGCGTGGGAGACTGCCACCGCACTTCCGCTGGAACAGCCAATGAAAAAATTGATCAGCAGCCCGGTCAGTGCCGTGGTGGAGCCGACGGCGGCAACCGCATCGTTGCCGCTGGTTCCCAGTCGACCGGCGAGAATCACATCCGCCGCATTAAAGAACTGCTGCAGCAGACCTGTCAGCAGAATGGGAATTAAAAAGCGCACCATTTTACTTAAAATGGGTCCCTCGCACATATTGATTTTGTTCCTTCTCATCACGACGCCTCTTTTATCAAAAAATAGGTTGAAATCCATCAGACTCTTTGCTATAATCATAGCAAAGAATATTTTCGATTTCTTGCTAATTTTTATGATATTTATTTCATTTTTTGATATTTGGAGGAGCAATGCAACCAAAATTCAACGATAAATGGGAGCATACCGACGGATTATTCCAAAAAAGCTACCGCAATGATTTCTGCACGCTCCAATTTCATTCCCAAATTGAAATCTACTTCATCGACGAGGGGGAAATGGAAATCAGCGTGGGCAATCAAAAAAACCTGCTGCAGGAAGGGCAGCTTTCGGTCGCACTGAGTTATGAGCCTCATTTCTACAAAACGCTCCGCGCATCCCGCTCCTCGGTCCTGATCGTGCCTCTGCACCTTTGCGAACGTTTCCTTTCCACCACCAAAGGGCTGCATCCCATCTCCCCTTTTATCACCGAAAGAGCGGTCTATGAGGAACTGAAGCAATATTACGAGCTGCTGAAAGCCGCCGAGGGTCAGCATCTGCTGCAATACGGATATCTTCAGGTGATTTTGGGAATCATTACGGCAACGCTACCCTTTGAGCCTGCCGACGAGCCTTTAGATCCCGACCTCGCAACGGCACTTCTCTCCTATATCAATCAGCATTTCAAGAGGGGGCTCACACCTTGCGAGGTTGCCGCGGCACTGGGCTACAGTCCCGCCTATCTCTCCCGTCTTTTCCGCGCCCGCTTCGGCATTACGATGATACAATATATCACCAACATCAAATTAAAAAACACCCTCACTTTACTGCTGGAGGAAAAAGGCAGCATCACCGACTGCGCGTTGGAGAGCGGTTTTTCCTCTTTCAGCAGTTTTTATCGGGCGTTTCATAAAGAGTTTCATTGCTCTCCCGGAGAATATCTCAAGCAAATTCGTAAAAATTAATGAATTATATATAAGGAGGAATACATCGTATGGTATTCGGCATTTTAAAAGACATCAAGGAAGGGGAAAGTCGCGTCATCTGCACCCCCATTGAGGTGGCGTCCATCGTTGCCGCGGGTCACACCGTCCTCGCCCAGAAGGGCTGCGGTGCAGGCGCAGGCTTTTCGGACGAAAAATATGCTGCAGCAGGTGCCAAGCTGGTAGACTCTATGGTGGAGATGTATGCCCGCTGCGACTTCCTTGCCAAGGTCAAAGAGCTTTTCCCTTGTGAATACGATCTGCTCCGCAAGGATCAGTTGATCTATTGCTGCATCCATCCCGCCGGTCATCCGGAAGAGGTGGATGCCATCCTCAAGAGCGGTTGCATCGCCATCACCGCAGAGGACAGCCACCGCTACGGCTCCCCCAACTGCGAAGCGGCCGGTAAGCAAGGTGCTTTATTCGGGCTGGAGTCCATGCTGACCATCAACGGCGGCAAGGGCAAGTTTGTAGGCGGATTTGCAGGTGCGCCGGGGATGAACGTCCTGATTTTGGGCGGCGGCATTGTGGGTCAGGGTGCCCTCTCTATCCTGCACGCGCTGGGTGCCAATGTGACGGTGATGGACATCAATATGGGCGTCCTCAAAATGCTGGAGGATCGCTACAACAGTCAGATCAACACGATGTATTGCACTAAAGAGACCATCGCCTCTCTGCTCCCCCAGACCGATATGGTCATCAACTGCGTCAAATGGCCCAAGCAGCGCAAGGATTTCCTCATTGATAAGGAAATGCTTAAGCTGATGGAGCCGGGCAGCGTTCTGGTGGACATCTCCAACGATGACCCCGG
>JAZQAQ010000117.1:0-2260 GCA_045545255.1 Eubacteriales bacterium
CGCGATGCTGTACTTTGAGCTGGTGCCCGGTGATAAACTGGAAATCACCGTCGCTCCCAAGGGCTTCGGCAGTGAGAATATGAGTAAAATTGCGATGCTCCGTCCCTCCGACGGCCTGCAGGGTGTCAAGGATTTTGTTAAAAAGACAGTAGAGGAGGCAGGCCCCAACCCCTGTCCGCCCATCGTAGTGGGCGTAGGCGTCGGCGGCACCTTCGATAAGGCGGCATACCTTGCTAAAAAAGCACTCCTGCGTCACGTGGATCAGCGCAATGCAGATCCCTTCTATGCGAAGTTAGAGGAGGAGCTTTTGGAGGAGATCAATGCCCTCGGCATCGGTCCTCAAGGCTTTGGCGGAATGACGACCGCACTGGCGGTCAATATCGAGCAGTACCCCACGCATATTGCGGGTCTGCCGGTGGCGGTTAACATCAACTGCCACGTAACAAGACATCAAACGGAGGTGCTTTGACGATGGCTTTGAAATTACAAACACCCCTTACCCGTGAAAAGGCACGCACCCTCAAAGCGGGGGATAGCTGCTTGATTTCCGGTGTCATTTATACTGCAAGAGATGCCGCCCATAAGCGGCTTTGCGAGCTGGTGGAAAAGGGTGAGCCGATGCCTTTGGATGTGACGGATGGGATCATCTATTTCGTCGGTCCTACTCCTGCAAAGCCCGGTCAGGCCATCGGCTCTGCAGGTCCTACCACTTCCTATCGGATGGACGCCTATAGTCCTACCTTGATCGAGCAAGGCTTGACCGGTATGATCGGCAAGGGAAAGAGAGGTCCCGAGGTGGTCGCCGCAATGAAGGAGCACGGCGCGGTATACTTCGGTGCCATCGGCGGCTGCGGCGCACTGCTCAGTAAGTGCATCAAAAAGGCCGAGGTCATCGCCTATGACGATCTGGGTGCCGAGGCCATCCGTAGACTGGAGGTAGAGGATTTTCCCGCTATCGTCATCATCGACAGCGAGGGGAATAATCTCTATGAGACAGGAAGAGCGGATTATTTGGCTCGAAAATAAAAGTATTGAGGTGTACCGATAAGCGGTACACCTCAAATTGTTATATTGGGTCTTGACAAAATGGTTCTTTATCACTAAAATTGGTATAGCACAATCGAAGCGGTGAGAATAATCCTAACCTATATTTTAAAAAAGGGACTTTTGCTTGCTTTTCATTGAAATATGCGTTGATTCTTGGAGTGATAGAAATGGACTTTAATTATAAAATCAATCCGGAGCTGGACGTGCCTATTTATCGGCAGTTGGTGGATTCCATCCGTACTGCGGTGAAAAAAGGAGAGCTGGTTTCCGGTCAGCAGTTACCGACGGTGCAGGAGGTGACCGAGCAATTGGGCATCGCCCGCGGCACCATCAAGCGCGCCTATGATGAATTGGAGCGTGCGGGACTGGTGGAAAAGGTGCAAGGGCGAGGAACCTTCGTTCGCTATCAGCCTGCCAATTCCGGCAGTCGCAAGGAGCAGGCGATGGCTGCCATTGATTCCCTTTTGGATCAATTAGATGAGATGGGGCTTTCAGCCACTGAAATCAATATTTTTCTGACCCTCAAGCTGCGCGAGAGGGCAGAGGAAGAGGCGCACGTGAAGGTGGCGGTGGTAGAGTGCAATCCGGAGAATCTCTCTCAAATGTCTGAACAGTTGCGTCATCTGCAGGGGGTAGACCTTTATTCCTATATGCTGGATAATATCCGCCAATACCCCTATAAGCTGAACGAGGATTTTGATCTTATCGTTACCACCTCCTCCCACGCCAACTATCTGGAGAGTGTGTTGCCGGTGAAAAAGCGTATTGCGCGCGTGGCGTTTCGTCCTGCGGCGCGGTGCTTATCCCACATCATCAAGCTGCGTCCCGGGCGGCAGGTGGGAATCATCGGATACAGCCGTCGATTTGGTGAGCTTTTGCAGAACACCTGTGACACTTATGCAGAGGATGTGGCAGTCAAAGAACCGCTGTTCTTTGGTGAGGGGACGGATGTTGCCGCCTACCTGCAAGGGATGGATGCGGTGCTGGTGCCTAAGTCTTATGAAAAGTATTTTTCGGCGGATGTTACAGAGGCTTTGAGAAGCTTTAACGGGAACATCATTGAATGTTATTATGAGATGGATGAGGGGTCTGTCCTTTATCTTGAGGCAAAGATCAAGCGTCTTTTGGAAGAAAAGACCATATAATAAAAGAGGCTGTGAAAAACCTGCGTTTTTTACAGCCTCTTGAGACTATCAAAAAAGTCCCCGACCGC
>JAZQAQ010000118.1:0-16518 GCA_045545255.1 Eubacteriales bacterium
AAACAATTTTTCCTATCCCCATCAAAGGGCTGTAAAAAAACCTGCGTTTTTTTACAGCCCCCTATATTATAGACTCGAATTATCAATATCCTTCGGATTTGCTTAAAAATGCTTGGGTCTTGGGGCTTTGGGGATTTCCGAAGATCTCCTCGGGCGTACCCATCTCCTCGATGACGCCATCCGCCATAAAGACCACCTTATCCGCCACATTGCGGGCAAACTCCATCTCGTGGGTCACCACGATCATCGTGCTGCCGTCGTCCTTCAGCTCCTTAATGACCTTCAATACCTCGCCGGTCAACTCGGGATCCAAGGCAGAGGTAGGCTCATCAAAGCAGAGGATCTCGGGGTTCAGTGCCAGTGCACGGGCGATGGCCACACGCTGCTTCTGACCGCCGGAAAGCTCGCAAGGATAGGAATCCCGCTTATTCAGCAGACCCACCTGATCCAAAAGCCGCAGGGCATTTTCCTCGATCTCGGCAGGAGTCCCCTTTTTCAGCAGGGACGGTGCCAACGTGATATTCTTCAAAGCACTGTATTGGGGGAACAGATTAAAATCCTGAAAAACCAAGCCGAAATGCAGCCGCTTTTCCCGAATTTCCGATTCCTTGAGGGTCTCGGCATCGTCCGTGTCCAAAAGCACCTTACCGTCTACGATGATCCTGCCGGTATCGGGCTTTTCCAAAAAGTTCAGGCAGCGCATCAGCGTGGTCTTGCCGCTGCCGGAGGCACCGATGATGACCAGCACCTCTCCCTTTTCCAAAGAAAGATCGATCCCCTTGAGAACTTCGGTCTTGCCGAAGCGTTTATAAATATTTTCAACCTGTAATACTGCCATAACTTAACCTCTGTAATAATCCAATTTCTTTTCGATATAGCCGAAAAGCAGAGTCAGCAATCCGCTGAACGCCAGATAGAAAAATCCGGTATAGAAGAGGGGCCAGAGAATACCGTCGTTGCGAACGTAATCCTGGGCTGCCCAGATGATCTCATATACGGTAATGGTACGGGCAAGAGAGGTATCCTTCACCAAAGTGATGATCTCATTGGACATAGGCGGTACGATCCGCTTGACCACCTGCATCAGCACCACCTTGAAAAAGATCTGCCGCTTGGTCATACCCAGCACATAGCCCGCCTCATACTGCCCCACAGGGATGCCTTCGATCCCGCCGCGATAGATTTCGGAGAAGTAGCAAGCGTAGTTAATCACAAAGGCGATCAGTGCCGTCACCAGAGGATCGGCAGCATTGAGGGTGCGCATAAAATCGGTGAAGAGATTATAGATCTCCGCCTTCTCCAGCATCGCCACAATAAGACCGGGTCCGAAATAAAATGCGATGAGTTGCAGCATCAGCGGCGTCCCACGCACTACCCACACGATCAGCTTCATCAGGTACTTGAGCGGCTTAAACTTACTCATCGTACCAAAGCTGATGATCAGCCCCAAGGGCAGAGAAAACAAGAGGGTCAACCCGAAGAGCTTCAGGGTAACCAAAAAGTTTTCCAGCAGATTAAGTGTAACTTCTAAAAACATTCTATATCCTTTCAACGCTCAAAAGCAGAGACCCGTATTTTCACGGGTCTCTGCCGTTTTTGAACTCTTATTATAATTACTCAGCCAGATTCAGATTGTACTTCTTTGCCAGACCGGGCAGAGTGCCGTCCTGGGTCAGCTCATCCATCAGTGCATTGATCTTTGCAGTCAGATCGGAATCCTTACGGCAAGCGATCGCATACTCTTCCTCGGTGAGGGAGATACCGATGCCCAGATCAGCAAAGCTGGTGCCTTCGCCGGTCATAGCCTTTGCCATGGTGATATCGATGATGCAAGCATCAGCCTTGCCTGCCTTAACAGCAGACATTGCATCGGTCTGAGTTGCATACTCGGTGATATTGAACTTATTCTCTTCCGCGATCTCTTTACCTGCAGAACCGGCCTCAACGGCAAACTTCAGTTCCTTCATAGAAGCAGCATCTGCATAGCTTGCAACCTTATCAGCCTTCATTACGACGACCTGTGCGTTCAAAACATAGGGATCGGTGCAGGAAGCATTGGTCTTGGCTTCATCGGTGAGGGTCATACCGTTCCATACGCAGTCGATCTTCTTGGAATTCAGGGTCGCCCACTTATTATCCCAGTCGATGATCACGAACTGCGCTTCCACACCCAGCTTCTCGGCAACAGCCTCTGCAAACTCGGTATCAAAGCCGTCCCAAGCACCATCCTTATTCAGATAGTTCATCGGCTCGTAAACAGTAACACCTACTACCAGCTTGCCGGCAGCCTCAATGGCAGCCAGATCGCCCTTGGGCGCTTCCTTGCCGCCGCAAGCGGCCATCGTCAGCATCATAACGGCAACTGCGATCAGTGCCAATACTCTCTTCATTGTTTTCATTGTTTTTTCCTCCAATTTATTGCTTTACTGTGCTAAAGTGATAACATCATACCACGATGATTTTCTTTTGTCAACCTATTTTTCGAAAAATTTTTCAAAATGTTTTGGACATTTTCATATTCATCCTTTATAATGAAGAAAAGAACCACTATAGGAGATACCGATGAAACGAATTTTTTCTTTATTTCTGATCATATCCTTACTGCTCTGTGCCTCCGCCTGCAAGGAGAAGCAACCGCAGGATCAAGAGGGAGATACCCCGCCCGTTACCGTCACGCCCGAGGTCAAAGACAATATTGATTTCCGCAACGAAGCGGATAAAATGACCCCTGCGGACGCCAAGGAGTATCTGAAGCAGGAAGAAAACGACGAGACCTCTGCAGAATATAAAGAGGCGGTCTATACCGTCAATGAAAATCTGGCAGAAAAGTATATCAATGAGTCCAAGGAGCTCAAGGCTCCCACCGAGGAGACCATTGCTCTTTTTGAGGGGATCCGCTTTAAGTTCCTCCAAGGAGAGGGCTACGCCAGCCAGACGGTGAAAAAAGGACTTTTACCGCTGGGCACCTATGAAAAAGAGGAGGACGGTTGGTATCGGTTCGTTTTCTACGACCGTTCCTTGGCGCAGGTTTCCACCACCCAGGAAAACGGACACTGCCTCCAAGAGTATACCTCCGCTTTGGAGCTTTTGCTGAGTGATCCGAACGTAACCGTGGAACCAATAGAATAAAAAAATTGCGTAGGCATTGTGCCTACGCAATTTTTCAGCGTGTCAAAAAACTTCATTTTTTATTTTTGACACGCTGGGAGACTCTCGAAAATGTTTCCGAATTCGTCAAACCGCTCCGAAGTCGTATGTGATACTACGAGAGAGCGGTTTGGCGGATAGCAGAAAAATTTTACTTAAATTCCGCATCGCCATGCGGAATTTTTCCTTATAAAAAGAACATAGGGAAAGAGTATGACTCCTTCCCTATGAAAATCTTTATAAACCGGTTTCAATTCTTCACTTTCCCCATTTTTCTGCGGTCGGGGACTTTTTTGACAGTCTCAAAAATTGCGTAGGCATTGTGCCTACGCAATTTTTATTACCAGATAAAAGGGATTAAGCGGTATTTCACTTTTTTCTTATATTCAGAATAACCGTCCAGTTCTTTTTCAAGAAATGCCTCTTCGCTTTTGATACGCTTTGCGATGATGAAGGGATACAGCAAAAAGATTAAGAAAGCATAGATCGAACCCAGCACAAGGGGAATGGATAAAAACAGCACCAGCGTAGCACTGTACATCGGATGACGCACCATCCCGTAAAGTCCCGTCTCGATCACCTTTTGCCCTTCCTGCACTTCAACGGTACGGCTAGGGTGACAAGAGTCGAACCGGTTACGGTTTCTCTTGACGCCTTTTCCCGCCTTGCTTGCGTTCATTTTTGTAAGGCGTCAGCCTTACTGCAAATTTCACGCTTCCCCTTTCGAAAAAAGCCGTCGAAGAGAAACTCTTCGACCTGACAGATTAATAATTTTTTGGAGGGGTGAAGCCGAAGAGCGCAGTAATACTGCCGTATTACAAGCGATAAGGCGAGAAAAAACAAAAAATTATTATTTGTCAGGCGTGACGGGTTCGACTCTTGTCACCCTGAGATATACATTCTCGCGTAAAACCTCTGCATAAAGAAGGTATCCCAGCAGAAAGACTGCAGCGGCAACGATGACCGCCGCCCGCGGCAGAATATACCATCCAAACCGAAAGCCGAGCCCCGCCACGATAAAGCCGGTCAGGAACATCAAGCCGCTCAATTTCACGACCAAGTCTTGATCGCGCTGCTTCTCCTTGGCATCCAGCCTCTTTCTCAAAAGGTCCGGATTCTTACGCAGCAATAAAATTCCCACCAAAAGGATCGGCACAAATAATATCCCCATCAATAGCCAACCGTTGAAAAAGGACAAACTGCCTGCGGGCAAGAAGATCAAGACCCCGACCAAGAGAATTCCCGCAATAAATTTCGTTGTTGCCTGAATCAGTAATTTCATCTTTTTTCCCTCGAAGATCGGATGGGATGGGGCAGATTCCATTTATAGTGCGTTGCCAAAAGCCGCAGAAGGAAGGTTACCAAAATGCCTGCCGGAGCAGAGATCCATTCCGCGGCACTCAGCAGATGCAGCAGATAGTAAACCAATGCACCCGCCAATGCAGCGATGGCATAGATCCGCTTATTGAGTACAAAGGGGATCTCCCGCAGCATCAGGTCGCGCAGCAGACCGCCACCGATGGCGGTGATCATTCCCATAGAGAGAACCAAAAACCACTGCTTTTCAAAACCTGTCTCCATCGTCACCTGCGAGCCTGTTACCGCAAAGGCACCCAGACCCAGAGCGTCGAAGACATTATTGATGTGCTCAATGGCATCCTCGCGGGAAAAATAACGCTCCTTCAGCATCCGAGCCAGCCAGAAAACCGCCAATGCCGCCCCGCCGCCTGCGAGAATCATCCAATAATTTGTAAAAAAAGCGGGCGGGATTCTTCCGATAAGCACATCCCGTAAAATCCCACCGCCAAAGGCGGTGATCAAGCCCAGAAATACCACGCCGAACAGATCCATATTCTTTTTGACCGACACCATAGCACCCGAAACGGCAAATGCCACAACGCCGATCAAAGAAAGCGTCGTAAATAAATAGTGCATTCTTTACCTCCGATCCACCGTTTCGGCATACGCCGACGGTGTTTCCCCACCCTTTGCGGGTCAAGCAATTTTTCAGCCCTTTTAGTTTCTCAAAGAGTGAATAGGTGCAGGGATTCTTCCGCCGCGGGAGATGAACTTCTCGCTGCTCTCCCGATGGACCGGCATAATGGGTGCTTCGCCCAAAAGTCCGCCGAAGGCGACGCTCTCGCCCACATCCTTGCCGATGGCGGGGATCACACGAACGGCGGTGGTTTTGTTATTAATGACACCAATGCTGATCTCATCCGCAATGATGGCGGAGATGGTGGGTGCAGGAGGATCGCCGGGGATGGCGATCATATCCAGACCCACCGAGCAGACGGCGGTCATCGCTTCCAGCTTGTCCATGGTCAGGACGCCCTCCGAGGCGGCGCGGATCATTCCCGCATCCTCCGAGACGGGGATAAAGGCACCGCTCAAGCCGCCCACATGGGAGGATGCCATCGTGCCGCCCTTTTTGACTGCATCGTTCAGCAGAGCAAGGCAGGCGGTAGTACCGTGGGTACCGCACCGCTCCAGACCCATCTCTTCCAAAATATGGGCAACCGAATCGCCCACCGCGGGGGTCGGTGCCAACGAAAGATCCACAATGCCGAAGGGCACATTCAGCCGACGGCAAGCCTCGTTTGCCACCATCTGACCCATACGGGTGATCTTGAAAGCCGTCTTTTTAACAATGTCTGCAATTTCGGTAATATTGGCTTCGGGATGCTTGGCGATGGCACTGCTCACAACGCCGGGGCCGGATACACCCACGTTAATAACACATTCGCCTTCGCCGACGCCGTGGAACGCTCCTGCCATAAAGGGGTTATCCTCGGGAACATTGGCAAAGACCACCAGCTTGGCGCAGCCGATGGAGTCCTCCTCGGCGGTGGCCTCGGCACACTCACGGATGATCTCACCCATCAGCTTGACCGCATCCAGATTGATGCCCGCTTTGGTGGTCGCCACATTGATGGAGGAGCAGACCCGCGAGGTCTCCTTCAAGGCGCGGGGAGGAGAGCGGATCAAATTGAGATCACTCTCGGTCGCCATCTTATGCACCAGCGCGGAAAAGCCGCCCACAAAGTTGATGCCGCAAGCGTCTGCCGCCCGCTCAAGGGTCTTGGCGACCTTGACCATATCGTCTACCGAATAGCCGGGAGTCACCAGTGCAATGGGGGTCACAGAAACCCGCTTATTAATGATCGGTACCCCGTAGGAACGGGCAATCTCATCCCCCGTCTGCACCAGATTGCCCGCAAGACGGGTAATCTTCTCATAGACCCGATCGCAGAAGGCGTCCACATTCCGATCCACACAGTCAAAGAGGGAGATACCCATCGTGATGGTGCGGATATCCAGATGCTCTTCGTCGATCATCTTAATCGTTTCTAAAATATCGCCGTGATTCAGCATAGTCTCACCTCGTTATATCCGATGCATAGAGTCAAAGACATCCTCGTGCATCACGTGGATGATCAGCCCCATCTCCTTGCCGGTCTCCTCCAGCTCCTTTGCCAGCGTCGCAAAGTCCTTTTCGGACTCCCGTACCTCTACCCACATAATCATCGTAAAGGTATCGTTGCGCACCTTTTGGGTGATATCGTTGATATTAACATTGTTTTCAGCACAAATGCCGGATAACCGGGCAATGATGCCCACCCGATCTCTGCCGATAACGGAAATAACTGCATTCATAAGGCTTACCTCTTTCTTTTAAGATGGTTTTATTTTATCACATTCTGATAAAAAAGCAATCTTTTATTGAAAATGCAGATAATTATGTTAAAATATAAAAAGAGCATTAAAAGGAGGGAAAAAACTTGAAAACCGTAACGTTGCGTGCATATGCAAAAATCAATTTAAGTCTGGACGTAGTCGGCAAGCGGGAGGACGGATACCACCTGCTTGAATCGGTCTTTCAGGGGATCTCCCTCTACGATGATGTGAGCGTCAGTCGCGAAGAAGGTGCAGGCGGTATCACCATCCGCTGCAATCTGCCCTATATCCCCACCGACGAGCGCAACATTGTCCATAAGGTCGCCACCGCTTTTTTTAAAGCGGCTAATATCGACTGCTATCAAATCACCATCGATCTGAAAAAGACCATCCCCTCCGGTGCAGGACTCGGCGGCGGCAGTGCCGATGGAGCAGCGGTCTTTTCTGCTCTTTGCCGCCTTTTTCAGGTCTCCTTCTCCACCGCAAAAGCCACCGAAATTCTCGCGCCGTTAGGGGCAGATATCCCCTTCTTCCTTTATAGCGGTACGATGCTGGCAGAGGGCATCGGTGAGATCCTCACCCCCGCGCCTGCCCTGCAGGACTGCTGTATTGTGTTGGCAAAGCCCAAGGCAGGTGCCAATACCAAGCAGATCTTCAGCAAGCTCAAGGAGGTGGGAATCCCCACCCATCCCGATACCAAGGGGGTACTCGAGGCACTGGAGACCCATAATCTTCCCCTTTTGGCAAAGTCCACGGGGAATGTACTGGAGAATGCCACCATTCCATTATGCCCGCAGATCGGCAGGCTGAAGGAGGTCCTGCAGCAGCAGGGCGCAGCAGTGGCACTGATGACCGGAAGCGGCTCTTGCGTTTTCGGTATCTTTGAGGACGAAAGGTCTGCCCGCAAGGCACTCAATGCCCTGCGGGAGCATACCCGCACCGTCTTTCTGACCCGCCCGGTCTGCCGACCGATGCGGACGGAATAATCCTCTCCATATATGGCTCTTCCACCCACCGAGACCCGCTCGGAGCAGTTTTGCTCCGAGCGTTTTTTATTCTTGAAAAATTGTTTGCGAATAATGTCGCAATCCGCGTTCTATTAATGTTAAGAATAATTATTTTAAAATCGGGAGGGCCGTATCAGTACAATGAATACCGTTATTGACGCCTATGATCTGCTGCTGGATACCGAGCAGACAGAAGAAAAGAATAAAGAAACCGTATCGGTGGATGAAATGTTGATCCGCTCCTTGAATAAAGGAGGCGTGGATCTGAGTTATATTGCGCGGGGCGCGGGAATCTCAAAAGAGAGGGCTGCCGCCCTGCTGCGGGGTGCCATCTTTCAGGACCCGACGTTTTTTGAGGATCAGGAGGAATACGACATCGAATGCGGCTGGCTCCTCTCCCCCGCCTATTTAAACGGAAACGCCGGTCAAAAGCTGGAGCTTGCCAGGCAGATGAACAAAAAATTCCCCGGAAAATTTAAAAGCAATATTGAGGCACTCACCCGCATCCTGCCCGCCACCCAGGAGATCGAAGATATCCATATCAGTCTGGGCGCGTCTTGGATCCCCCCGGAAGAGTATGCCGCCTTCATCTGCCGCCTGCTCAATCTGCACGAAGCACCCAAGGTCCTTTATAATAAGGAACTTGCAAGATACCGCATTATCGCGCCCCAAGAGGCGAGCATCTCTATTTTGAATACCGGTACCTACGGTGTCGGCGAGGTGCAGCACTTTAACGGACGCCCCTTTAATAAGCTTTATCTTTCCGCCATCGAAATCATTGAGCAAACCCTGAATGCCAAGACGGTCAAGATCTATGACTATGTTCCGAATGGCAAACGAGGCAACTCTTTCAATTATGAACCCATATTAAATAAAAGCAAAACGGTGGAGGCGCAGGAAAAGCAGCAGCAGATCATCGACGCCTTCAAGGATTGGGTTTACAGCTCCAAGACCCGTATCGCCAAGTTTGAGGGGTACTATAACTCCGCATTCGTAGGCTATACCTTCACCCAATACGACGGCTCTTTTCTGCAGCTGCCCGATCTAAACCCGAAGATCGTCCTTTATAAGCATCAGCGGGATGCCATCGCGCGGGTATTGCTCTCCGGTCTCAATACCCTTTTTGCTCACGATGTGGGAACGGGCAAAACCTACGAGATGATCATTTCAGTCCACGAGCTCAAGCGGATGAAGCTTTCGAAAAAAAATCTCATCGTCGTCCCCAATAACGTGCTCAAAGCGACGGTGGATGCCCATCGGCTTCTCTATAAAGACGACCGTATTTTGGTTGTCTACCCCAAAGATTTCACTCCCCAACACAGAAACAACACCCTTATGGAGATCCGTGACGGAGACTACGTTGCCATCTATATGGCCTACAGCAGCTTTGACCGAATCGTTATGAGCAAGGGATACTACATTGATAAAATGATCGGTCAGATCAATGAGCTTCGAACCGCTGCTTTTAACGCACTGCTGAAGCAGGAGCGAAAAGCACTCAAACGGCAGGCAGCAGCCCTTTCCAAAAAGCTCGCCAAATACATCGCAAACGAAACGCCCTGTCCTTGGCTGACTTACGATGCATTGGGAATTGATACGCTGGTGGTGGACGAGGCGCACAATTATAAAAACGTCCCCACCCCGAGCAGAGCCGACAACATCGTGGGCATCAGCACGGGTGGCAGCAAGAAGTGCCGCGAGATGCTGGAAAAGGCGCATTTCACAAACCGTCTGATCTTTGCCACCGGCACCCCTTTGACCAATAGTCTGGCAGACCTTTTCACCTTCCAGACCTATCTGCAGCCCCATGTACTGGCATACCACAACATTCATACCTTCGATAATTGGGTCAATACCTTCGGTCAAAGGGAGACCACCATCGAATGTGACGTGGATGCAAACAGTGCAGGACTGCGTACCACGACCCGTTTCGCCTCCTTTCATAATTTGGGAGAATTGATGTCGCTCTTCTCGCAGGTCTGCGATTTTCACCATATGGAGCAAAAGGAAGAGGGCTTGCCTGATTATAAAGGACCCATTGATGTCTGCGTCCCTAAAAATAAGGCACAGGCTGCTTATATCCAAGATTTATCCAAGCGAACAGACCGCATCCGCCAAAAGGAGGTCACGCGGAATGAGGATAACCTCCTCAAGATCACCATCGACGGCAGACTTGCCGCCCTTGATATCCGCCTTACCGACTCCAAGGCTCTCCCTTTGCCCGATGAAAAGACCAAGATTGACGCCTGCGCGGAAAAGGTCCTGCAGATGTATCACCTTCATCCTCAGACGACCCAGATCGTTTTCAGCGATATCGGCATCCCAAAATCAACCTTTAATGTCTACGATTGCCTGACGGAACGGCTGGTAGCACTGGGCATCCCCCGCGAGGAGATCGCCTATGTCCACGATGCCACCGGAGAATCCGCCAGAAGCAAGCTCTTTGCCGCAATGAATCAAGGGCTGATCCGCGTGGTGATCGGCTCCACCCAGAAGCTGGGGGTCGGCGTCAATGTGCAGAAACGGCTGGTCGCCATCCACCATCTCTCGGTGCCTTGGCGTCCTGCCGATATGGTCCAGAGAGAGGGACGCATCCTCCGCAAGGGAAACACTCTGGATGAGGTCTTTATCTTCCGCTATATCACCGAAGGGAGCTTCGACGCCTATTCCTGGCAGCTTTTAGAGAATAAGCAGCGGTTTATCTCCTCCTTTCTCAGCGGCACCTCTGCCGCTCGGGAAATGACGGATATTGCCGACGCGGTATTATCGTATGCCGAGGTCAAGGCACTTGCCATCGGTAATCCCCTCGTCAAAAAAAGATTTGAGGTCGCAAACCGACTGGAACGAGTGAAAATCAACGGACGGGCACGGCAAAAGCAGCTGCAGGAGTTGCGGGTCGTCGTCGAAACGGCACCCGAAAAGATCCGTAAGCTGGAGAGATTGGCGAGAATCGCCCGCCGCGACTATGCCGCATACCTCCAAAGCAAGGAACCCATCCCCAATGAGGAACGCATCGCCTTCGGCGAGGAGCTGCTCTATGCACTTGCCGATAATATCGCCCAACCGGAAGAGCGGATCTTCGGGGACTATCAAGGCTTCGGCATATTTCTGCCTGCCAAGATGATCGCCGAGGAAATGCAGATCATCATCCGCAGTGAGCATGGCGGAAAGTATTACTGCCCGATGGATGCGGAAAAAACTCCGCTGGGCTGTACCAAGACCATTGATCATCTTCTGGACCATCTGAATGGTCGGGCAGATGATCTCCACGCCCGCGCATTGGATGTGAAAAAGCAGGAGCGGGAGGCGCAGGCTGATCTCTCCAAAGAGAATCCCCATCTCGCCGAGATCGAGCGGATCCAAAATGAACTGGCGCAGATCGATCTGGAGCTGGAAGCTTTTGCTGAAGAGCAGCGAGCAGCCACTTAAATAACAAGGAGAAGAATAATGAATCAAGAAAATTCCAATTTAAATATTCCCCAGATGACGGTATCCGATGTCTGCCGCCGTCTGACCGACCTTTATGCAAGCGCAATTAAAAACAACATCTCTTTTAAAAAGCTCCCCACCCCCTTCCTTTGGGGTACAGCGGGGATCGGTAAATCTCAGGGCGTTTATCAGCTTGCCCGTAAATTAGAAGCCGCCACCGAAAAGAAGGTCTGCGTCACAGACGTTCGCCTGCTCTTATTCTCTCCGGTGGATTTGCGGGGCGTTCCTATGGCAGACAGTCGGCGGGAGTTCACAAACTGGCTCAAGCCCCGAATCTTCGATATGGACAGCAGTGCAAATACGGTCAATCTCCTCTTTCTGGACGAGCTTTCCGCCGCGCCCCAATCGGTGCAGGCGGCAGCCTACCAGATCTGTCTGGATCGCAAGATCGGAGAGCATATCCTGCCCGAAAACTGCATCGTCATCGCCGCCGGCAATCGCACGACCGACCTTTCGGTCAGTTATAAGATGCCCAAGGCACTTTGCAACCGTCTGATGCATTTCAACGTAAAGAGTGATTTTGCAGCTTGGCGGGAATGGGGCGTCAGCCACAATATCTCCCATAAGATCATCGCCTTTCTCGCGATGGACGACAGTCGCTTATGCCTGGAGCCGGAAAGCTCTGATCTTGCCTACCCCACTCCCCGTTCCTGGGAATTTGTAAGCACCCTGCTCCGTACGGTCAATGATGACCCGGCAGAAATCCGTCCGCTGATCGCCGCCTGCATCGGCAACGACACCGCCATTGAATTTGAAGCCTTTTGCAAAGGGCTGATCGATATGCCCTGCATCGACGATATTCTTGAAGGACGCTGCAATCAGTATCCGCGTACACACGACGTTCTTTATGCGCTGATTTCAGCGCTTGTAACAAAAATCAAGTCCGTCGGCGACGCCATCACCGATCGGCAATTGGAGAATGTATGCAGCTATGTGCAGAGATTTCCGAAGGATTTCGTAATGTCCTTTATGAAGGATATCAACTCCTTCAAGGAGATCAATACCAAGCTGATGAAATGTCATACCTTTCAGATGTGGCTCAATAAAAACAAGGCATTTATTTAAGATAGGAGAAGAACCAAAGTGGAGCAATCACAACTCAAAACCACCGCAATCAGATTGAGCGAGGTGCGCGCAAGACTGCTGGAAAAGCAACCCTTTTTCGGGCGGCTTTTAATGCGCCTGCCCTTCGGCTTTTCAGACTGCGGCACCGCCTATACCGATATGCGTCGCATTGTGTTTGATCCTGCGTTTGCATCCCGTCTCAAGGACGATGAGTTGGAGTTCGTCCTGCTGCACGAATTGCTCCATTGCGTCCTGAAGCACTGCACCCGCGGGGCGGGAAAACTTCATTATTTATACAATGTGGCGTGCGACATCGTCGTAAACTCCGTTATTCTGGATGCCACCGGAAAAAAGGAGATGCTGATCGACGGCACTCCCGCAATGCATCTCGCTCCGAACCAAAAGGAAGGCCGCCGATACAGTGCAGAGGAAATCTATCGGATGCTGATGGATGAGGCCAAGAAAAAACCGAATACAAATCAGGCGCGGATCTCCTTCGATCTCCACGACCCTTGGGCGAGCGTCTTTTCAGACAGTCTTTTGGAGGAGGAATGGAATAAAACCATCGTCACCGTCGCAAAATCCGCCGGCTTCGGCTCGGGGATTCCCGAAGGGCTTAGACGGCTCATCAATCGGATCCACCGCTCCTCGAAAATCAATTGGCAGCAAATTCTCCATGATTTTATCCAACACGATAAAAATGATTACGTTTTTTCCATACCCGATAAACGCTTTTCCGGCGATATCATTATGCCGTCCTTTCAGGAGGAGGTCAGCGGCAGCAAGGTGGAAAACATCTGGTTTGCCATTGATACCTCCGGCTCTGTATCCAAAGAAGCACTGACCGAGACCTTTAACGAGCTGAACGATGCCATCCACCAAATTGAAAATCTCCGCGGCAGTATTTCCTTCTTCGACTATAAAGTGACCGAACCGCTCCCTTTTGAGAGTGTAGAGGATCTATTGAGCCTCACCCCTACCGGAGGCGGCGGAACCAGCTATGAAAATGTGTTTCGCTTTATGAAAAATCAATTTAAAGAGGAATTGCCGGAGGCGGTCATCGTTATGACCGACGGGGATTGCCAATTTCCGGATGAGCGGATCGCAATGGGAACCCACGTCATCTGGATCATTACCGATCACTCCGTCACCCCGCCATGGGGAGATTGTATTTACGTACCGATATAACACTGTATGGAGGTGATAAATATGCAGCAAACTTTTCTCTTACCCAACGGCTATCAGATCTGCGAACGAAAAAAAGAGGTGGATATCGAGCACGCCGTGGAGCTCCTCTCCACCCGACGGCAAAAACGCTATACCGGAGCCACCCGCCTCAACTGCGGACCCACCGCAGAATTGGTCAGTCATACCTTGGTTTGTCCGCACTGCGAACACGAGATCCCTGCTTATGCCTGCTTTCTGAACCCTTTATTTGCACCGGGCATTTGGCGTCCGTCCGACCGCCTCTCAAAAAAGATCATCGCAGAATGGGGCTCCGCACAAATCACTTTTTTCGAGCCGGAATATACCACCCTGACGTTTAACGAGGTCTGCAGACCGCGAAGGCTTTTTCGGTGTCCCAAATGCCTGAATACTTCCAGACCCTGCACCTCCCTGCGCCATACTGCCATCTCCGCCGATCGTCAACAAATTCAAATCACCTGCGAAGTACTGGGGCTGGAGGAGCTTTTATCGCTCCCGTGGTTTTCCGCCGAGGAAGTCCTCCTCCGCTTTCCCATCTATGAAACCTGCACCTTTAACCTGTATAACGGTCATACTTACGTTCAGTTGGGAGATCGGGAGGGTACTCAAATTTTTGCCATACGGGATGTGACCTACTGCCCCGATCTGATGATGCAGGGCAGCGTTCATTGGGCGATTACTTCCAATAAAATGGTGCATCGCACCCTCAAGCAATTATTTGAAAAGCTCTTTGACGGCACTTTACCCTTCTCCAAAGAGGAGCTGGAGCCTGAAAAATTCATTCTGATGACCCGATTTATCGGCTACGACCGCTCTTTCTACGATGTCATCCCTTATAAATATGACTCCTGTAAGGAAGAGGGAAGCTTCAAAAAGATTGCCCGAAATCTCCATACCAAGGAGCGCGCGATCCAATATTTTGAGCGTTCCGCTCTGCCCAAGATCAAATCTGTCAGGAGACTTTATTTCAGCAATCCCGGATTCCTTTTTTATCTTCAGGAAAGCGAACAACTCTGGGAAATCCTCCAAGATGCCAGCCTTTTCTGCAGATTGATGAGGTCGGAAGAGATCTATGAGCTCCTCTCCCTCCTCCATCAGCGACCGGGGATCACAGATTTTTTCCGAGACTACTGCCGCGAAAAGGGCGCGCCCTTGCTGGTCAAGCGATTGATCACAGAATGTTTCTCCACTCTACGGTACGCAGTCAACTACTGCTCTATGAGCAGACGGATGAAGGAGCTGGAGATGCGTTCTTGGAAAAACAAACAACCTCTTTCCCGTATCGGCAATCTTGAACCAAGCTTTTCCCGTCCCCTTTGTCAGCCGGATGAAGGAATCAAAGACTGCACGATAGATGGGTTTCGCTTTTTCTGGCTGCGTACCAAAAAGGACTATCAGCTGGCGGGAAGAGCAATGAATAACTGCCTGTCCGAGTGGTCTGTGCAAAGCAATCCCGTTGTGGCGGTCAAAAAAGGGAACCGATGGGTCGGCGCCATCGAGATTCGTCAGCAACGTATTCTTCAGGCATACGGTTGCTCCAATATCTCAATCAGGGATATTCCGGATTTTACTGACTCCTATGATAAATGGAAGCAAAAGTACCGATTGACGGAAGAGGCGGAAACCTCCGATTTTGAGTTTGACGACGATTTTGACCTGCCGTTTTAAAAAGAAGCCAAAAAATAAAAGGACGGGCAGCGTCTCAACTGCCCGTCCTTTTATGTACCAAGTCATAACTCATCTCGATCAGAGGAGCCAATTCCTCCATAGAAACAGATCCGTCCAGCAGGACGGAGATCCAATGCTCCTTATTCATATGGTAGCCCCGAAAGATCCTTTGATGATCCACCAGACCCGATGCCAGCAAGGGATCGCATTTAAGATTCAGGATCACGATCCTCTCTCCGCTCGGCAGACCTACCCGCTCTGCGGGCAGATTTCCCATAATCACGCCGAACCACTTTTTGCGTCCGGACTCCCGAAACACCGCCGTATCCGGCGAAGATTCAAATAAAAACTCCGGCTCTGCGCCGAAAAAGTCCTTGATATATTCCATCACCTGCGTTACCATTTCCACGCCCCCTTTTTTCTATTATATCATCTTTTTTGCCAAATGAAAATATGGCGCAGACAAAAGTCTGCGCCATATTTTTACTTTTTATCGGACCCGCAATGACCGCTGCAGCAGGAACAGCCGCCGTCCGGACATCCGATACACTTTTTTCCTTTTTTCTTCGCACGGACGACATACCACGCCGCACCGCCGATGATCAATATCAAAATTGCAATAATAATATAGTTTTCCATCATCTTCTTATTTTGCGCTGCCGGCAGCAGCCTTGCGCGCTTTTTCTTCTTTCAATTTCTTCTCGGACCGAATGCAAAGGAACACGATGAAAGCAGCCATTGCAACCACCGCGCTCAAACCGGCGATAGCAGCGCCCACATTCAGGGAAGCGGGGGCGGTAAAGAGCGTACCGACGGTATATACCAGGTAGCCAACGGTATAGCCCACAGCCAACTGGAGACCGATACCACCCCAAAGCCACTTGGCACTCTTCATCTCGGCGTACATCGCACCGATGGCAGCAAAGCAGGGAGGAGAATAAAGGTTAAACATCAGATAAGCCAAAGCTGCAATCTTGGTGATCGCCATCACACCTGCAACCTCTGCTCCTGCGCCATCCATCATTGCCAGCTCTTCGGTATCAATAAGATTTTCAAGCCCTACAAAGCAGACCGCCAGAGTCCCCACCACGTTTCCCTTGGCGATAAAGCCGGTAACGGCTGCTGCAGCCAGCACCCAGCTCAATACGCCAACAACGGGAACCAAAAGATACGCAAAGGGGGCGGCGATAGTCGCTAAGATAGAGGTATCGGCAGACTCGGCAATCTTAAAGCTCCAGTTGAAGGACTGCATAATCTG
>JAZQAQ010000119.1:0-6520 GCA_045545255.1 Eubacteriales bacterium
ATGGGCTATTACCGGCAAGAACTCTATAATCCGGAAAGCCCTCTTTACGTGGACTATACCCCCATCTTCGGTGCCCCTATGGATGCCATCAACGCCATCCACGATGCGGGTGGGCTTGCCTTCCTCGCCCATTGCTATCAGTATACCGAGGTCATTCACAGCCATCTGGACGAGATCATCAAAGAACTGCCTCTGGACGGCATCGAGTGCTGGTACTCCGCCTTCACTCCGGAGCAATCGGCATATTTAGAGGAATTCTGCGAAAAAAACGGGCTCTTAATGAGCGGCGGCAGTGATTTCCACGGCAGAAACCGACCCGGCACCGAGCTGGGCACCGGAAACAACGGAACCTTACGCGTCAAAACCGATAAGGTTCTCGCTTGGGCAGAGAAATATTTGCAATAAAAAATCACTCCCCGCGGGGAGTGATTTTTCATTGTTTTTTACGCCCAGAAAACGTCCTGATTGAGATCCTCAAACATCATTGCTTCCTTCAGCACGTCGATAGCCTTCTCCAGACCCTCCTCGGTGCTCATCAGCGCATCCTCGTGCTCGATGGATACAGTCCCTTCATAGCCCACCAGACGCAGCATACTCATCATCTTCTTCCAGGTCAGCATATCGTGGCCGTAGCCCAGAGAGCGGAAATACCAGCGGCGCTCTGCCAGATTGCCGAAGGAGCCGGGATCCAGCACGCCGTTTTTCTTGATTTCTGCCTCATCCAGATAGACATCCTTGGCGTGGAAATGATGGATGGCACCCTTGAGCTCTTTGATCGCCTCCACAGGATCAATGCCCTGCCAGAAAAGGTGAGAGGGATCGAAGTTTGCACCAATGATATCGCCCACTGCCTCCCGCAGCTTCAAAAGGGTCTTGGGATTATAGACGCAGAAGCCGGGATGCATCTCGAAAGCGATCTTCTTGATGCCGTGTGCCTTGGCAAACTCCGCCATATCCTTCCAGTATTCGATGATGATCTTCCATTGGTACTCTAAAATCTCGCCAAAATCATTAGGCCAAGCGCAGGTGACCCAGTTGGGATACTTGGAGCCTTCGCTGTCGCCGGGGCAGCCGGAGAACCCGATGACGGTATCCACACCCATTGCCTCGGCAAAAAGGATCGCGCCCTTAAACTCCTCGTGATACATCTTTGCCTCTTCGGGATTGGGATGGACGGGGTTGCCGTGGCAGGATACGGCGGCGGCAGTCAGCCCGTATTTTGCCATAATATCCTTCATTTCCTGAATCTTTTCGGGATGATCCATAATGGTATTGGGATCGGTATGATGCTTGCCGGTGGTGCCGCCGCAAGCCAGCTCCAGAGTCTGAACCCCAAGCCCGCTCAAATACTTGCAGGTTTCCTCAAAGGAACGGTCACGGAACAATGCAGTAAATACGCCTAATTTCATTTTTAATATACTCCTTTATTTATTGAAATAATAAGGTTCTCCGGTCTTGGCAGAGATATAAATGCCTTCCAAGATCTGGGAAACGACATAAGCCTGCTCCGGCAGGACGCAAGGTGCGGTGCCCTTTTCCAGTGCATCGTAGAACTGGCGGGCTTCCACATCCCGAGGCAGCTCTTTCTTGCCATCGAAGAAAGCGACACCCTTGGCATCCATCTGCGGATGGATATTGATCTGTTTGCCGTGCTTGATGGTATTCAAGGTCAGACCGCCTCGCATATCTGCGCCGCCCTTATCGCCGCAGACCGCAAAGGATGCTTCGATGCTCTCGTGGGTATTCAGTGCCCAGGAGGACTCCAGCGTGATGGTCGCGCCGTTTTCCATTACAATAAAGCCAAACGCGCTATCCTCTACTGTAAATTCCTTGGGATCCCAGTCGCCCCAAGCATTGCCTGTATTGGTCTGGTTGTTCAGCTTATGGAAGGTGGAGCCGACGCAGTATTTGGGCTTATAATTATCCATCGTCCAAAGGGTCAGGTCCAGAGCGTGAGTGCCGATATCGATCAGCGGACCGCCGCCCTGCTCATATTCATTAAGAAAAACGCCCCAAGTCGGAACTGCGCGCCGACGAAGCGCATAGGCTCTTGCATAATAGATATCACCGAAGAAGCCATCCTCCGCCTCTGCCTTCACATACTGGGCATCGGCACGGTAACGGTTCTGATAACCGATGGAGAGGGTTCTGCCGGTCTCTTTGGCAGTCTCCACCATTTCCTTGGCTTCTGCTGCATTGATCGCCATCGGCTTCTCGCAGAGAACGTCCTTTCCCGCGCGCAACGCGGCGCAGCTGATCTCGCAGTGACTGCGGTTGGGCGTGCAGACATGGATGACCTCCACCTCTTTGCAGGCGATCAACTCCTTATAATCTGCGGTGACCTTCGCACCCTCGACGCCGTATTCCTTCGCCGCCATTTCTGCTCGCTCTAAAATAACGTCGCAAAAATAGATCAGCTCAACTCTGCCCTGCTTTGCAAGTCCCTGCAATGCAGGCAGATGCTTGCCGTTTGCAATACCGCCGCAGCCGATGATACCGACCTTGAAAACCTTAGTGATCTCGTGCTTTGTCTCAAACTTATTGAATCCGGCCATATTTTTCCTCCTAATATGAAATCTATAATTCAAGTATAAAGCAGACCGGAATTGAAGTCAAGAGAAAGGGGCTGTAAAAAGCACAAGTTTTTTTACAGCCCCTCCTTTTATCGTTTTATCATATCCTTATCTACCGTAATAACGGTAAAATAAGTGGGATGGTTTGCCCGCAGCGCCTCATCCACCCTGCGGCAAAGTTCCTCATCGGAAAGCCGATAGCCGAAAGGAACCAAAAGATCAAAGAGCACGTTGGTATGAGTCGTACCCCGCACCAGACGCAGATCGTGATACTGCACCCGCTCAAAGGAGACTAAAATCTCCGCCAATTCTGCCCACAGAGAATCCAATTCGGGATCACTGGTTACGATAGGATCCATATGGATGGTCAGATGCAGTCCCATCTGTTCCCGCAGCTCCCGCTCGATATTATCAATGAGATCGTGGCTTTCCAGCACATCCTGCTCCGCGGGAACCTCCGCGTGGACAGAGGCAAACATCCGACCCGGTCCGTAGTTATGCACCTCAAGATCGTGCACCCCCACAATGCCGTCGTAGCGCAGGACCGCCGTCTTGATGGCATCGGCAAGCTCTGCATTTGCCCCCTCGCCCAGCAAAGGCTGGATCGTCTCTTTCATCAACACAACGCCGGAGTACATAATAAAGACCGCTACTGCCAGACCCATTATTCCGTCGGTATTATAGCCGATCAGCGGGGTGAGGAACACCGATATCAGCACAGCGGTGGTAGAAACTACGTCATTGATACTGTCTCTGAAATTTGCCCGCAATGCATCGCTGCCGATGGCTTTTCCCATAGCACGGTAAAAAAGACCCTGCCAAAGCTTAACGCCGATGGAAAGGGTCAGCGTCAGCCAGATCAGCCAAGAGGAGGACGCCTCCTCGGGCTTGAAGATCTTGGGAAAGGATTCCTGCGCCAAGGTAAAGCCCACCGTTACCATAATCATAGAGATCAGCATAGCGGCGATATATTCCATTCGTCCGTGACCGTACGGATGCTCCTCATCTGCCTGAGCAGCCGACAGACGAAACCCCACCAGGGTGATGACCGAGGAGAGACTGTCTGCTAAATTATTGATGCCGTCTGCCACAATGGCGATGGCACCGAAAAGTGCACCGATCAGAATTTTTGCTGCCGCCAGCAAGACATTGGTAACGATTCCCACCGCCCCTGCCACCGCGCCGTAGCGCGCGCGAACAAGAGGATCGGCAGTATTTTTCCAGTCGCGGATAAATAAACGCTTGATCAGATTGGTCATTTTCAAAATTCTCCATAAAATTGACCGCACATTTGTGCGGTCAATTCATTTTATTGTTTTAGTTATTGGGAGATGCCTGCTTATCGAGATATTCCTGATATTCCCGATAGACCGGAATAATAAAATGCGCTTTGGCATTGGGGTCGGTATAGGCACGCTTTAGGATGCTTGCCTCCTTCAAGGGTGCCTGCGCATCGGTCATATAGACCTTATTCTG
This sequence comes from Eubacteriales bacterium, assembly GCA_045545255.1. Lineage (GTDB taxonomy): Bacteria > Bacillota > Clostridia > Oscillospirales > QAKW01 > QAKW01. The sequence goes on from JAZQAQ010000119.1 coordinate 4,050, forward strand.
GAAGCCCGCATAGCGGAAGAAATACGGCGTAACGGCGCCCTGATCCAGATATTGATCCTTCACCCAGTTTGCACCCTCTGCAATGGAGCGGTATACACTGTTCCAATTGCGCTCTTTAGCGTAGGCAGCACCCACGTCGGGATTGGCATCGTAGCACTTAATACCGAAGAAATTATAGTATCCTTCGTACCCCGCCACTGTCCCCTTGGCGAATTTGGAGGTGCCATAGCCGGACTCCAACGCCGCGCGGCAGGAGATGTAGTAGGGATTCATCAAAAGGGAGCGGGAAGTGGCATTGAAATACTCCACAGCCTGTTCCTTTGAAAATCCTTTTTCATTGGTCCAGATCGCTTTGATTCCCGCATCGTTCCAAGCATCGGGGGTATAAGAGTCAATATCCAGCATCGCAAATATTTTATCCTCTGCCAGATAATTCAAGGGGTTCATATACGCTTCGTGGGACGCACCGTATTTTTCCAGTTCCTGCGCCAGTGCCTCCTCATAAGTCATCTCCACATCCACAAAGGAGAAGGTCCACTGCGGATGGGCACTCTGCAAAGCCTCTATAGCAGATTTATAAGCGTCGGGCATCTCGGTATCCAGCCAGCCCCAGCGCAGATAGTTCTTATGAATGTAGCCGATCCTGCCCTTATTGACATGGTTGATCAGCTGAACCATACACCAGTCGCCTTCGGTTTTCAGATAATACACCCGCGCATTATTGACCAACTGAAGGAGGACCTGAGAATTGGTATTGGGCTCCGCACGCACATTGACCAGCTCCGTTACCCGCGCCTTAGCGTAAGCATATTCCGATGCATCGGGATCGGTCAGTGCGATCATATATTCGCGGATCGATCCGTCCGGCAAGGTGGCAGTCAGCGTCACCTTCGCCCGTCCGTTGCCCAGCTTCAGATTGCTTCCGAGCTGATACGGTGTATCGCGATAAGGATAATAAGTCGCATACTGCTCCACCGATACGGTCAGTGCCGTAAAGCCGGTAAAGCCTTTGATCTTGCATTGATCAAAATCCGCAGGCGTTACGAGATAATAGTCTGTCTCCGGATGGAAATCCAGATCAAATCCGCTGACCGAAAGCGTATATGCTGCCGGATCAAGAGGTTTCTGCTCGGGGTCGGGGTCTTGATCGGGCTTCTGCGCCTCCTCTACCTTGAGGTGGCAGCGATAAAAGACACAGGCAGCCTGATGACGGGGTGCGATCTGCTTGGGGTTAAAGGCACCGTCGGAACCGTTGAAGATCCCTGCGACATTACATTTTTTCGCCCATTCTACCGCCCAGTCGTCAATCTCATCCTGATCGGTAAAGGTGGCGGCACCCTCGGTGGTCAATTGGAAATGAAAGATCGTCTCCAATACATCGCCCATCAGCTTACACATTTCCTGCCGATTAATGGGGCGGTCGGGAGAAAACTCGTTGGGTGAAGTCCCGTTCACCAGCCCCATGGCATACGCCCAGCTAATGGGCTTATAAAACCATTGACCGGGTACTACGTCGGTAAACTGGTCGCATTGATACGGTTCCACGTCCACCTTGCAAAGGCGGGACACCGCAGTTACGAACTCTGCGCGGGTAATGGGGCCGTCCACATCGAAAAAGTTCTCACTTTTCCCTTGAAAGATCCCCAGCTCGATTGCCTTTGAAGTCTGTTCATAGTACCATTCGTTTTTATTTGCCTGCAGATCGGCAAAATCCTCCGCCGTCGCCGCCGAAACGGGGATCCCCGCCATCATCACGGCAACCAATACGGCGGCAATCATACTTTTAGCCTTATTCAGCCCAGTTATGTGCCACTTTTTGAACATCATCATCGTCCTCCAGCGCGTCCAGCAAAAGCTGCATCTTAAAACGCTCTTTTTCGTCGGTGAGGGTCACGTCGTTATCGGCAATACGGGTCACTTCGGCGGTCAGGAATTGATATCCTGCCTCCTCCAGTGCCATACGGACAGCGGAAAACTGCTCGGGAGCGGTGAGGATCTCATAGACATCCCCTTCGCCGTCGAAATCGTCTGCACCGTTATCCAGGGCACACATCATCAGCTCGTCCTCGTCCACGTCTTCCTTATCCACGATCAACACACCGCACTGCTTAAACTGCCACATTACGCTATTGGTTGCGCCGAGGTTTCCGCCGAATTTATCGAAATAGTGACGGAGATTGGCGGCAGTACGGTTGCGGTTATCGGAAAGGCAGTCCACAACAACGGCAACGCCGCCGGGACCGTAGCCCTCGTAAATGAGGGATTCGTAATCGCTGTTGTCCTCCGCGCCGGCGGCCTTTTTGATGGCACGCTCGATGTTATCATTGGGTACATTGGCGGCCTTGGCTTTGGCGATGGCATCGGCCAAGCGGGAGTTGGCGGCAGGATTGGCACCGCCTTCTTTTACGATTACGCTGATTTCACGAGCCATCTTGGTGAAGATTTTGGCACGCTGAGCATCAGTTTTTCCT
>JAZQAQ010000120.1:0-5163 GCA_045545255.1 Eubacteriales bacterium
GAGGTTTGTAGGTAGCAAAGGGCATTTTAATCGAAGGGAAATATCATTTTTGATATTTTCCTTCCTTTTTTGTTTTTTAAACAGTATTCTTGGTGATTTTTTTCTTATTTTTCTGCCCTTTGCGCTTCGGACTATTTTTGCAGCCCCGAGAGGTTATCGGAGGTAATAGCCGGTAACGGGATCGGGCGGAAAAGAGAGCATTCGGTAATTGGTGATCCGCGAGGTGGGCAGATCGTTTGCTCCGTATTCCCGATGCTCATAGGGCCAGAGCTTGATCTTAAGTTCTGCCGCCAGCTGTACGATAAGATGATCCTCCAATTGCCGGAGCAGCTCCTCATCGCTGATGTCCTGCCTCGGCCAATAGGTGCCGCCGTACTCTGCAGTAATGGGGTGACCGTCTATAATAACTTCAGAGGTGGTTACCTCGGGGTATTGATATGCGCTGCGGTCTCCGCGAAAATAATCCAAAAATTCCGCGAGATATTCATCGGTATAGCTTTGATGGTCTGCAGGGAGAGGGATGGGGATATAACAAATACTATAGGTGGTTGGGCTTAAATCGGATGGTTGGATGAAAAGTAAGGTGGGCAGATCGTTTTCAAGTTGATCGCATTCATAGCCGTAAGTCAAAATGCGGGGGTTGTTGTCCTCGTCATACCGAAGAACGTAAGGCTCTATTACCGTGATCTCGGAGGGGACGTCCTTTCCCCAGTATACCTTCTCTACGGTAAAGGATGTGAGGGTAAAGTAGTTTGGAGCGGGGCTTTCACGGGTGCCGAAGGCGCGCCCGGCAATGATACTCCCGGTCTCGCCCAGTCCCTTCTTCACTGCGCTGAAGGTCGCATAAAAGATGCTGAGCGTTACGTTCTCCGTTGCCTTGGAGAGCGGTACTCCTTTCAGATCCTCTGCTTCATATCGGAGCGTAGTTTTCTCCGGTTCCGGAGCTGTCTGAGGGGAATCCTCGGTACTATCACCGGGCTCCGTTTTTTCGATATAGGTATCAACTTTAGCAGAGTCCTCTCCATAGAGCGGATCGGTTGCTTTGCATCCGCAAAGACTTATTAAAAGAGCGATGATCAATATGGATATGAAAAATCGTTTCATGATTTTACCTCTGTTCTAAATAAACAGTTTATCATATTTAGCAGTGAATTTCAACCGGTGATTTGCAAGGCAAACGCCCTCCGGCAAAAGCCGGAGGGTGATAGGTTATCGGAAGACATAGCCGGTAACGGGATCGGGCGGGTAGCAGAGTCTTCGGTAATAGGTGATATTCGATGTGGGCAGGTTATTTGCTCCATATTCCCGGTGCACATAAGGCCAGAGCTTGATCTTAAGCTCTGCCGCCAGCCGTACGATAAGATGGTCTCCCAATTGCTGGAGCAGCTCCTCGTCGCTGATATCCTGCTCCGGCCAATAGGTGCCGCCGTATTCTACGGTTAGGTGATCGCCGCCTATTATAGCCTCGGAGGTTGTTGGTTCGGGGTATTGGTATGCGCTGCGGTCTCCGCGAAAATAGTCCAAAAATTCCGTGAGATATTCATCGGTATAGCTTTGATGGTCTGCAGGGAGCGGGAAGGGTACATAATGAATTCTATAGGTGGTTGGGCTTAAATCGGATGGCTGGATAAAAAGTAAAGTGGGCTGATCGTTTTCAAGTTGATCGCATTCATAGCCATAAGTGAAAAGGTATGGGTTGTTGTCCTCGTCATACCGAAGGGCGTAACGTTCGATTACCGTGATCTCGGAGGGGACGTCCTTTCCCCAGTATACCTTCTCTACGGAAAAGGATGTGAGGGTAAAGTTGTTTGGAGCGGGGCTTTCCCGGGTGCCGAAGGCACGCCCGGCAATGATACTCCCGGTCTCGCCCAGTTCCTCCTTCATTGCGCTGAGGGTTGCAGGAAAGATGCTGCGCATTCCGGTATCCGTTGTCTCGGAGAGCGGTACTCCTTCCAGATCCTCCGCTTCATATCGGAGCGTAGTTTTCTCCGGTTCCGGAGCGGTCTGAGAGGAATCCTCGGTACTATCACCGGGCTCCGTTTTTTCGCTATAGGTATCAACTTTAGCTGATTCCTCTCCGTAGAGCGGATCGGTTGCTTTGCATCCGTTCAGGCTTAACAAAATAACGATAATGAGTACAGATGTAAAAAAACGTTTCATAATTTCACCTCGTTCCTTAATTATATTCTCTCATACAACTTGATTTTTAGCAAGATGTTTTATATAATGGATTTATCTATAGCATCAAGAGGTTATTATGAAATATCAATTTGAAGAGACAAGGATGCAATGCTTTTCCGTCCCCAATCGGGTGGCGGACGGCTTGCTGAATATTGCTACCGGTGCCCAATTAAAGGTGCTGCTTTTTCTGCTGCGCTATGATAAGCTGGCGCACGATACCGAGGAGATCGCCCAGTTTTGCAATCTGACGGCGGACGAGGTGGATGCGGCGGTTCGGTTTTGGATCAAAGAGAATATTTTTGCATTGGAAAACGGCAAGCTGCGGCTGGTATCTGCCGTCAAGACGGTGGTGCCCAGAGAGCTGCCGCGGGTGCAGCCCACCATCATTTTAGAGGAGACGGGCGCAGATTTCCGCGCGATGGTCGCCGAGATCCAGCGGATCACCGGTAAGGTGGTCAATCAGCCCCTCCTCACCGTCTTTTACAATATGACGGAAAACCTCCGCTTTTCCCACGAGATGGTGGTGCAGATGGTTGCCTATTGCAATAAGGCGGGCAAGTATACCGCCCGCTATCTGGAGACCCTCGCTGTGGATTGGCACGACGAGGGCATCAATACCTTTGAGGCGGCGGAGGCAAAGATCCGCAGACTGGAGGAGACCCGTTCTCTCCTCAACCGTCTCAAGCGTGCCTTTGGCATCGCCACCAACTTTTCTGCCAAGCAGCGTGAGATGATCGAGGGCTGGAGCAAAAAGGGGATCAGCGAGGAGCTGATTTTAGAAGCGTATAACCGTTGTATGGATAATAAGGGGCAGATGTCCTTTGCGTATATCAATAAAATTCTGGAAAACTGGAGCAGTCTGGGCTATAAAAAGGTTGCAGATATCCGAGATCAGGTGCATACCGACCGCAAGCAGCATACAGGGCTTTCGGATCTGGAAAAACTGGGCATCGGTATGATGCAGGGGGAGACGAAGGATGAGTAAAAAAGAGCAACTTTGGGCGGCGTTTGCCACCCGCCATGCAGAGGCCGTCTGGCAGGCGGCGGAGCGTCGGGAAGCGGTTTATCGGGAAAATCCCTGCCTTTTGGAGATGGATCGTGCCATCACTGAGGCAGGCAGTAAATATTGTACCGCTATGGCAATGGGCGGAGATGCGGAAGGTGCCAAGGCAGAGCTGGAGACACTTCAGCAAAAGCGTACCGACTTTTTAAATTCCGTCGGCGCGGATATCGAGCCTCATTTTCAGTGCGAAAACTGCAGAGATACGGGAATGGGTCCCGAGGGGATGTGCGAATGCTTCCGCAGAGAGCTGATCGCGGAGAATTTCCGCAGCTCCAATCTGGATCAGGCTTTGGCGGGTCAGACCTTTGAAAACTTTGATTTTTCGCTCTTTGATACCGAGCCGCGGGACGGTCTGCTCTCTCCTCGTCAGAATATGGAGCGGATCTATCGGCTTTGTAAAAACTATGCAGAAGAGTTCGATCGGCAGACCAAGAGCCTGCTTTTCGTGGGTGCCACGGGGCTTGGCAAGACCTATCTTTCCACTGCCATCGCCAAGGCGCTTTTGGAGCAGGGCAAGAGTGTTATCTATATCAGCGCGCCCGAGTTGGCGCGCCGCTTGGAGGCTGCCCGCTTTAAGGACGAGGAGGGTCAGCTCAGCCAGTTTTTTGAGGCGGATATGCTGATCATCGACGATCTGGGTACCGAGACCCGCACCTCCTATACCGTCGGCACGCTGACCGACCTGATGGATCAGCGGATCCGATTGAATAAACCGATGCTCTTTTCCACCAACCTCAATTTGGAGGGGATTCAGAAGGCCTACGACGAGCGGATCGTCTCCCGCTTGGTAGGGCATTTTACCTATTGCTATTTCTACGGCGAGGATCTGCGGATCAAAGCCTTTAAAGAGGGTCGCTGATGCAGGAATTTGATCAACTGGACGATCTGCAGCTGGGCGGCTTTCAGATCTGGCAGAATAGCAAGTTTTTCCGGTTTGGCACCGACGGCGTCCTGCTGGCAGACTTTGCCCGCTGCAAAAAAAGTGATAAAATGATCGACCTTTGCAGCGGTACCGGCATCGTCCCCTTTATGCTGATGGCGCGGGGGGATGCGGAGCAGGGGGCGGCATTGGAGCTGCAGCCCGAGCTTTGCCGCCTGATGAGAAGATCCTGCGCAGAGAATAGCTGTGAGGATCGGCTGCAGGTGATCGAGGGCGACCTCAAGGAGATTCGCAGCCTTTGCAAGGGCGGGTGCTACGATCTTGTGACGGTCAACCCGCCTTATGAGCCTATGGGACGGGGCGTTTTGGGTCAAAACCCCCATCGTGAGCTGGCACGCCGCGAGGTGGCGTGTACACTGGAGGATGTCCTTTCCGCCGCCGCGTATCTCTTGAAGCCCGGCGGACGGCTGGCGATGGTGCACCGCGTCTTTCGTCTGCCTGAAATCATTCAAAAAATGGAGCAGTACCGTTTGACCCCCTCCCGCTTGAGGCTCGTTCAGGGCTATGCGGGGGAGCGTCCGACGGTAGTACTGATCGAGGGGATTTTGCATAGCCGCCGTGAGCTGGAGGCGGAGCCGACCTTGATCCTCCATCGTGACGATGGGGAAATGTCGGACGAATTATTGGCGATCTATAGAAGGGAGCGGAAGGAATGAGTGAGCCGGTTTTATATTTGGTGGGTACCCCCATCGGCAATCTGGGCGATATCTCTCCCCGCTGCCGAGAGATCTTGGAGACGGTGGATTTTATCGCCGCCGAGGATACCCGCAATACCCTGAAGCTTTTAAACTATTTGGGCATCAAAAAGCCGCTGATCAGTTATTTTGAGCATAATAAGCGGGAGCGCGGACTGGAGATCTTATCCCGCATCCGTGAGGGCAAGACCTGCGCTTTGGTCTCCGATGCGGGAATGCCCGGCATCAGCGATCCCGGCGAGGATCTGGTCAAGCTGTTGGCAGAGGAGGGGTATACCGTCTCG
>JAZQAQ010000121.1:0-10535 GCA_045545255.1 Eubacteriales bacterium
AAAAGCAAAATACAAAAGTTCGGTGCTGGGGGGGACGCCCAGGCACCGAACTTTTTTATAAAATGATCGGTTGAAGCTGCTTTCCTTCCAGCGCGGCAGAGAGGGTTTCCTCCAAGCGTTCAAAGTGCGCCACGCAGGAGCGGGGCTTTCCTTCGAAATCATCCTGCCCGTAGGGTACAAAATAATAATGACGGGCGGTCTGGAGAGCGCCGATGTTTTTCGCACTGCCGCCGAGGGCGTCGTTGGTGGAGAGTCCTATAATAACGGGACGGTCATTGCGCAGGATGGACTTGGCTGCCATCGTAACGGCGGTATCCGTCACCCCAAGTGCCAATTTGGCGAGGGTATTGCTCGTGCAAGGGGCGATGACCAGCGCATCCAGCAGTTTTTTCGGACCGATAGGCTCCACCATCGGGATGGTATGCCAGATGGTCCGCCCGCAGATCCGCTCCAAGCGATCCCGAAAATGGGCGGCAGAGCCAAAGCGGGTGTTGCTCTCGTAGACGATGGGGGACATAATGGGATAAAGCTCGTACCGCTCTGCCATAGGCTCGATGGCATCCAATACACGGCTCAAGGTACAAAAAGAGCCGGTGAGGGCGATGCCGATCCGCGGTGGATTATGCATAGCGTTCCATCTCCTTTATAATAAATTCTCCGATACAGCCTGCCGCCGATTCGGGTGCAAACCGACCGGGCAGCGCAGGAGCGTTGAGCACCTGCAGACCAAAGCCCTCGGCGGTATTGGGATCAAAGCCACCGGGAGCCGATGCCAGCTCCATCAGCAGTGCTCCCTCCGGAAATCTCTGCAGTGCGTCATAGTGCAGGACTTTGGCGGGGACGGTGTTAAAGACCAGTCGAAACCGCTGATAAGGGATATCCTGGTAAAGCCGCCCCTCTGCCCCCAGTGCCCTGCAATGGGCAATGGACGCTGCCCGCCGTGCGGCGACGGTCACTTTAGCGCCCAAAGCAGTGAGCCGCAGTGCCAATAACTGCCCGATCCGTCCGGCACCTAAAACCAGAACCGGCTCACCCATCAGGGAAAAGGCGGTGTTCTGAATGGCAAGGGCGATGGCACCCTCCGCTGTCAGTGCCGCATTGGTAAGGGTGACCTCCTCTGCCGCAAAATAGTCGATGGCATCGTCGGGTGCATCCTTCGGCAGCATTCCGCCAAAAAGATGACGCCCTTTAAACTGCCGAAAAATGGTTTGCAGAGAGATCTTTTCCTCTGAAAAGGGTGCATTGAGGGTCACGCCGTCCCGAGAGACGGGAAGCGGCAGGATGAGAATGTCGGCATCCCATATCGGCCTTGCGGTGCCGCCCAGATAGGAAAGACTGACCGAAAAGCCGCGGTCACTTATGTAGTCGGCGAGGTACAGCTGTCTGCTGTCGCCGCCCATCAGATGTATCTTCATAGCATTTCCTCCTATGGTTTATACTATGAAATTAGCAAAAAAGTGCGACCCATCGGGTCGCACTTTTTTACAGCGTTTCAAAATACCTATCTTTTATTCTTTCGTTTTTCTGTGGTCCGGACTTTTTTAACAGTCTCTTATTGAAATCTTTTTTGATCCTTTTCGATCTGCTTTTGATAGCGGTCCTCTTCGGAATAGATACAGCCGCAGTATTTTTGCATATACATCTGAAGCTCACGGGCTTCTGCCTGACCTTCCCGGAATTTCGGGGAGAAATCGTAGGGCAGAAATTCCACGCCGTATTTTTCTCCTGCTTTTTTACCGATTGTAAAGATCAGTTCGTGATTCTGATAGGGGGAGACGGTGAGGGTGGTGGCAAAGGCGGAAAAGCCTTGCTCTTTAGCGGTTTTTGCCGCCTCCTCGAACCGCACCGCATAGCAGTAGCCGCACCGCTTCTCAATATTGCCGCTGACTGCTTGGGTGAATTTTTGGAGTCCGTATTCGTCCCGGATGATCAGCTCCAGATCAATGGTTTTGGCGTATTCGATGAGGGTATCCCGACGGGCTTTATACTCCTGATAGGGATGGATATTGGGGTTATACCAAAAGCCCACGGGCTCGATGCCCTCCTCCCGCAGCTGCTTGATGCAAGCCACCGAGCAGGGGGCACAGCAGATGTGCAATAAAATCTTATCCATCTTACTTCACGATCTCTGCTTTGCAGAAGGCAACGGCGGCCTCAACGGCAGGCTCCTCCACCAGCTTGACGGATTGCAGTACCTTGGTGGGATCGGTCAGGACCTCTACCTGATAAAGGCAGACATTTTCTCCCCGTTCGGTCTTGGAATGGATGCCCTCGCAGTAATAGACGGTCATATAGCCGGTATGGCGATACATCTGCTGGGGCTGGGGCTGATGCTGGCGGCGGTTCCAATGGGCGATATTCTTTCCCATCTGCAGGGTGTACCGCTCTTCGGTGCCGTCGGCATAGGTGAGGATATATTCGCCCACCTTATCGCCGGGGATCCAGGGCTGCTTGGGGAGATTCCGCAAGAGGGTATGCTGCAGCAGTACGCTCTTGACGGTATCGTTTACAGCAATCTCCTTTTCGGGAGCAGCGGTGAAGGGCTGCTCTAAAAGGGTGGTGATCTTGGCGTCCTTTTTGCGGGAGGGGAAGGAGATGTCTTCCAGCTTTTCACGCAAGGGGATCATCTGCTTGGAGATCATTGCATCGTAGATATGGGTATATTCGGGACGGTAATCGTCGGACATCAGCATCTGGGCGGTCATATAGTAATCGAAGAACTTGCCCTCCTGTGCCTGTGATTCGGGATTGACCCGTACCCAAGCGGAGATCTGACCGCCAATCATCCCGTCCTTGCGGCTGCGGGTACAGTAGCGTGGGTAATGGCTGGAATAGAGGTTACCCATACAGACTTTAAAGCCGTGATTCAGGAGATGATCCTCAATATCGTCCTTGAGATGGAAATACCACACAAAGTCTAAAAGCACGATATCCTTGGGGATCATATCAATGGCGGGAGGCGTTTTGTATTTACGCTTGGAGCCTAATTGCAGCATATCTGCCCAGATCATCATCTTGAGACCCTTGGTCTTGAGATAATCGTAGATTTTATTGATATCATAAGCAAAAAGTTCCGCAGCATTTTTTTGCTTGCAGACCTTGCAGACACCGAATTCGTACACTTCGTCGTGACCCATATGAACGTATTCCTTGGGCTCAAAGACTTCGATGATCTCGTCGATGAGATCAAAGAGAATCTCATAGGAACGGGGGTTGGAGGGACAGTAGCAATGCTTATAGAAGGTGGCGGGACGGGCGTCCTCGGCACGGGTATCCTTGACCTCGCTGTCCTCCACCTCGGGAATCTCGGCGATCTCGGGGTAGGCCTGGGTCATAAACTGGACGTGACCCAAGCTCTGGATCTCGGGGACGACCTCGATGCCGTAGCTGCGGATATACTGTACCAGATCCTTGAGGACGGCCTTATCTACCGCCTTACCCTCGGCCACCGAGCCGTGGGGGAAGGTAGGCCATTCGCCGCGCTTGCCCTTTTCTACCGCTTCCTCCATCTTTTCATTGATGAGGGGGTGGGAATCGAACTTCATACCGCCTGCGACTTCCATAATGATGCAGTTATAGCCCATCGGAGAGAAGAGGTATTTGACCATCCGTTTGGCAAAATCCATATAGTTGATGCCGGGAAGATAGAGATGAACGCCCCGGAAGGGATGGCGGGGGTTATCCTTGATCTCGCAGGCAGAAAGCTCGCCGTCGTCGATCAATTTGATGAGGGTCTCCACCGCCATAATAAAGCCGCGCTCATCGCTTGCTTTGAGGGTAGCACCCTGCTCGGCGACCTTGAGCTCAAAGCCGTTCACGGGGATGGACTGATCCGCGATAAAGACGATCTCGCCCTTGGCGGTCTTCTCTAATTGGATTTCGGTTTCTTCTTTGTATTTTTCAGCCAAAACACGCTCTGCCTTTTCGCTGAGGGCGGTCTCGGAGCTGAAAGCCTTGAAATTCTCGGCAGAGAAGGCTTTGCCTTCCCATTTCTGCATATCGGGCGTAGGGAAGATCTCCGCTCCTTCTGCCACTGCGCCGAAGAGGGTGATCTCCTCGATGACGATGTCTGCCAGATCTCCTTCAATGCGGAAGGTCAACTCACGGCAGAGGGAGGCAGCCTCCAGGGTGATCTCCTGCTCGGAGATCAGCTTGCCGCTTTCGGCGGCATAGCGTGCCAGGGCACCCTCGCCCAGCAGGGTGACGGAGGTCAGCTTGGATTCTTCTCCAAAGCGCACCACCGCCCGATCCAAAAAGGCCTCTCGGGGCAGGGCAATGTGCAGATCCAGTCCCATATTCCAAAGCTTGCCCCATTCCACCCGCAGAGCTTCTCCGCAAAGGGGATTGCCTCCTTGGGCAGCAACTACCTCGGTGCCGCGATCTGCCAGAGTCAGCCGCAGGGTGAGGGGAGCGAGCAATTCATTTAATTTACCAATACGCATCTCTTTTTTCTCCTTGTATTGTATTTGGTTTAATGATATCGCACTTTGGATGTAATTACAATAGCAAAAATGGCCAAAAACTTTACAAATCGGCTCTTTTTTCAATATTGACAAACCAAATCTATATTGATATAATAATTTTTATTAAAGGCTGTGATGAAGAGGGACCTATCGCGGAACATAACGCAGAGAGCAGACGGACGGTGCGAGTCTGCAGGTGGGAAGGGTAGCGTTCTATGGCTTCGGAGCCGAGGCATTCGAGGAGAAGATCGGTAGGGTGCCTCCGTAACCACTGCGTTAAAGTGTTTGAGGGGCAGAGGGGAACCTATGCAACTTGAGTGGTAACGCGGAATTTTTTCGTCTCAAGGTCTGTACCTTGAGATTTTTGTTTTTAAGGAGGTAATTTGTTATGAGCAAAAATCACAAAATCGAGACCAAATGCGTGCAGGGTGGTTATACTCCCGGGAACGGCGAGCCCCGCCAGATCCCCATCATCCAAAGCACCACCTTTAAATATGCCACCAGCGAAGATATGGGCAAGCTTTTTGATCTGGAGGCAAGCGGCTATTTCTATTCCCGCCTGCAGAACCCCACCTGCGATACGGTGGCGGCAAAGATCTGTGAGCTGGAGGGCGGTACTGCCGCTATGCTGACCGGCTCCGGTCAGGCGGCGTCCTTCTTCTCCGTATTCAATATTGCAGGGATCGGAGACCACGTGGTCGCCAGCTCCGCAATTTACGGCGGCACCTATAATCTTTTCTCCGTTACGATGAAGCGGATGGGCATTGACTTCACCTTTGTTGCCCCCGACTGCTCCGATGAAGAGCTGGAGGCGGCGTTCCGTCCCAATACCAAAGCGGTATTCGGTGAGACCATCGCCAATCCTGCATTGAACGTATTGGACATCGAGCGGTTTGCCAATGCTGCCCATTCCCACGGCGTTCCTCTGATCATTGATAATACCTTTGCAACCCCCGTCAACTGCCGTCCTATCGAGTGGGGCGCAGATATCGTGACCCATTCCACCACCAAGTATATGGACGGTCACGGTGCGGCGGTGGGCGGCTGTATTGTGGATTCCGGTAAATTCGATTGGACCAAGTATCCCGATAAGTTCCCCGGACTCTGCACCCCCGACGATAGCTATCACGGCGTAACCTATACCGAGCGCTTCGGTCTGGAGGGGGCTTATATTACCAAAGCCACCGCACAGTTGATGCGGGATCTGGGCTGTGTCCAGTCCCCCCAGAGCGCATTTCTGCTGAATCTGGGGCTGGAGAGCCTTCACGTCCGTATGGCGCGCCATTGCGAGAATGCCCAGAAGGTCGCAGAGTATCTGCAGCACCATCCCAAGGTGGGCTGGGTACGCTATCCCGGTCTCCCCGGCGATCCCGAGCACGAGCGGGCAATGAAGTATCTGCCCAATGGCAGCTGCGGTGTAATCAGCTTCGGCGTCAAGGGCGGAAAGGCTGCTGCCGCCGAATTTATGAAGGGCTTAAAGATCTGCGCCATCGAGACCCACGTGGCAGATGCGCGCAGCTGCTGCCTCCATCCCGCCACCGCTACTCATCGTCAGATGACCGATGAGGAGCTGATCGCTGCCGGTGTCCCCGGTGATCTGGTGCGGCTCTCGGTGGGTCTGGAGAATGCGGAGGATCTTATCGCCGATATCGAAAACGCTCTGAAATCTGTTTGAGGAAGGAGGCATAAAAATGCCCATTAAAATCCCCAACGGTCTGCCTGCGGCAGAAACCTTGCAAAAAGAAAATATCTTCGTTATGACCGAGACGCGGGCGCAGGTGCAGGAGATCCGTCCCTTGCAGATCCTGCTTTTGAACCTGATGCCCAAAAAGATCGAGACCGAGACCCAGCTTTCCCGCCTTTTAGGCAATACCCCTCTGCAGGTGGAGCTGGAGCTGATCCATACCAAATCCCACGAATCAAAAAATACCCCTGTCGAGCATATGCTGGCTTTTTATAAGACCTTTGACGACGTCAAGCACCGCAACTTCGACGGAATGATCATCACCGGTGCGCCGGTGGAGCAGATGCCCTTCGAGGAAGTGGAGTACTGGGACGAGCTTTGCGAGATTATGGAGTGGAGCAAGACCCACGTCCATAGCACCTTCCATATCTGCTGGGGTGCCCAAGCAGGCTTATATTACCATTTCGGAATCGATAAGCAGCCGCTGCCGGAAAAGATGTTTGGCATCTTTCCCCATAAGGTGGACTATAAGCGATCCATCCTTTTCCGCGGCTTTGACGATACCTTTATGGTCCCCCATTCCCGCCATACCACCGTCCGCAGAGAGGATATCGAGGCGGTACCCGAGCTGAAGATTTTGGCGTCCTCCAAGGAGGCGGGCGTTTACGCCATCGCCACCAAAAAGGGCAAGCAGATCTTTATCACCGGTCATTCGGAGTATGATGCAATGACCCTTAACAGTGAGTATCAGCGGGATCTTTCCCAGGGCAAGCCCATCAAGATGCCGATCAATTATTTTCCCAAGGACGATCCCAAAAAGAAGCCGATGGTCACTTGGCGTTCCTGCGCCAATCTTTTGTACAGCAATTGGCTGAACTATTTTGTTTATCAGACGACCCCCTACGATCTGAGTAAAATCAAATAAGGAGAATTGATAATGAAAAAGCGTCTATTGGCAATTCTTTTAATATTGGCAATGAGCATCACCCTTTTGAGCGGGTGTAAGTCCGCGGGCGAGGATGAGGATGCCACCATCAGCGGGACTCTCGGCGGCGGAATAGGCGGCAATCAGCAGGACGATGAGACGGCAGATGAGCAGCAGACACCCGATGAGCAGCAAACGCCCAATGAGCAGCAAAAGCCGGATGAGCAGCAAACGCCCGCGGAGCAGCAAAAGCCCAACGAGCAGCAAAAGCCGGATGACCAGCAGAATTCCCAAGATCAAAATAATAATCAGGATCAGGGAAAGCCCCAGGAGAAACCGAGTGAGCAGCAAAAGCCCAATGAGCAGGATACGCCTCTTACGCCGTCTCCCGAGGAGCCGCTGGCGAACCTGTATCAGAGCAGCGTCCTTTCCTCCGCCATCGGTTATGACGGAAAAAACACCAAGAATAACGACTATACCGTCTCCAAGGCTGTGGAGGTCAAGGGCGGAGATACCATCACCTTTGGTCCTGCCTCCTCTGCCCAGGTGGTCCAAGGCTTTGTGTATGATAAAAACGGCAAGCCGCTCCAGTTGATCAATGCGACTGTACTGAAGGAGGTCGCCACCTATCTTGAGGGAATGAAGATCTATACCTACAGTGTCCCTGCGGGTGCGGCGTCGGTCAAGATGAGCGTGCATAATAAGCTGAAGAATGAGTTCGTGCTGGTGCGCAATAATACCTTTGACCTGACCTCTTATCCCACCCTCAGCAATATTCCTTCCGATTTCGTAGATAATCCCTTGAATAAAAAGAACGGACTGTTTGTGGGCGATTCCATCTGTATCGCCACCCGCGATAAGGTGGGTAGCGGCTGGGCGAGCCGTATTGCTACCGAGACCGGTCTGGTATCGGTCAATAACGGCAAGAGCGGCGTCTCGGTCTCCAATAAGCGTAGTCAAGGCTCTGTATTGACCCAGCTTTTAGAGAAAAAGACGCAGGACTTTGATTATGTGGTACTGCAGGGCGGTGTCAATGACGCTTGGTCTTTGGTGGACGTGGGCGTGATGGAGGACGGGTTTGATCCTGCAGCCTTCGATCCCACCACCTTTGCAGGAGGCTTGGAGCTTTTGATCTATAACGCCATTCGGTATTACGGCGATACCGCCTCCATCGGATATCTGATGACCTTTAATACCCCTTCCTTTACAAAGGGACGAATCCCGCAGATGCCCGAATACTATGATATGGCGAAGAAGATCTGTGAAAAATGGGGAATCTCCTATTTTGATATGTATAACCACGAGGAGATCACCCAAAACCTCAAAATGAATACTCTGACCCATACCACCGACTATCTCCATCCCAGTGCTTCCGGTTATGATGTGATCTCTCCGTATATTGCAGACTATATGAAGACGATGACCCCCTGTACCGAAGAGATGCTGAATAAGATTTTGGATAAATAATTAAAAAAATCCCCTGCATTTTTTGTTGAAAAATGCAGGGGATTGTGCTATTATAGGTCTTGTATTTTTGAGAAAAAGGAGGAATCAGTGTGCGGGACTATCTTCAAGGAGTCAAGGCAGGTCTGCCGGTGGGACTGGGGTATTTTCCCGTCTCCTTCGCCTTTGGTGTGGCGGCGGTGCAGGCGGGGCTTTCGGTCTTTACCGCAGTGATGATTTCTCTCACAAATCTGACCTCCGCAGGTCAGCTTGCAGGTCTTTCGGTGATCGCGGCGGCAGGCAGTTTGATCGAGATTGCCGCCACCCAATTGGTGATCAATCTGCGGTATGCGTTGATGTCCATCTCCCTTTCCCAAAAGCTGGCAGGCAGTGTGCGGATGTTGGACCGCTTTTTGATGTCCTTTGGAATGACCGATGAGATCTTTGCCATTGCCAGCGGACGAAACGGGGAGGTTACCGCCCGCTATTTCTACGGATTGATGACCCTGCCCATCCTCGGCTGGACAAGCGGTACGCTGGTGGGCGCGGCGGCAGGCTCCATCCTGCCTGTATCGGTGCTCTCTGCATTGGGCGTCGCCATTTATGGAATGTTTATCGCCATTATTCTGCCGCCCGCAAAGCGGAATTTTGCCGTGGCAGGGGTGGCGATCTTGGCGGCAGTGCTTTCCTGCTGCTTTAACTGGCTTCCTCTTTTGAATCGGGTCTCCGGTGGCTTCGCCATCATTATTTGTGCGGTAGTCGCTGCGGCGTTGGGCGCTTGGCTTCGCCCTGTGGAGGAGACGGTATGAAGATATTCCTCTATATTTTCGTGATGGCATCGGTTACCTACCTGATCCGAATGCTGCCGCTGGTCATCTTTAAGAAAAAGATCACCAACCGTTTTATCCGTTCCTTTTTATATTATATCCCTTATGCTGTTCTGGCGGCGATGACCTTTCCCGCTATCCTTGGTGCTACTGCATCCCCCCTCTCGGCGGCAGTAGGGCTGGCTGTGGCGTTGGTGGTGGCGTTTCTGGAATGGGGCTTGCTGCCCACCGCGCTGCTTTCCTGCTTGGCTGTATTTATTTTTGAACTGATTTGTTGACAAATGCGGAAATTCCGCTAAAATAAAAATAGAACCATTTTGTTAGGAGGAATGAACAATGGCTTTTTGTACCAAATGCGGTAAAGAATTGAATGAAGAAAGTGTTTTCTGCCCCTATTGCGGTCAGGCGAAGGGAGAAGATCCGATTGCCGAAGCCCCGGTAGAGAAGCAGGAAGTTAAGGAGTATATGGTCTTTGGAATTCTGGCGTATCTTGGAATCCTGGTGTTGATCCCCTTATTCGGCGCACCCAAGAAATCCGCCTATTGCCGCTTCCATACCAATCAGGGTCTGGTCCTCTGGATCGCAAGTCTTATTCTTGATGTTCTGGATATAGCGTTAGGTATTGTCGGCGGGCTTCTCGGTATTTTCGGGATCGTCGCCGAGCTTATTTCCGGCGCGGGCGGGATCTTTATTTTGGTACTGATGATCATCGGTATCGTCAATGCCGTAAAGGGCGAGCAGAAGGAGCTGCCTCTGATCGGTCAGTTTAAAATCTTAAAATAATCAAAGGGCTGTAAAACCGTGCGTTTTACAGCCCCTTTTGTTATTTAAAGCTTGATAAAGTTATTGCTGCGGGTGGTGGTGGCAGGAGGAGCAGGATCCAAATTCCGATCCGCAATCCCCAAAATTTCCTCGGGGCGGATCCAGGGACGGTTTTGAATTGCGCTGGTCTCCTCGTGGGTCAGATAGCCTTTATAAGCGGTCAGCGCACGGCGGATAAAGCCGTCACGGACGCAGGCTTCGGTCAGACCGTTATTCATAATGTTCAAGAGCATCGGCAGGGTCTCTGCCGCCAGTGCCACAGAGGTGGAGTGCGCCACCGCACCGGGGATATTGCTGACGCAGTAGTGCACCACGCCGTTGACAACATAGCGGGGATCATCGTGATGGGTCTCGTGGCTGGACTCAATGGC
>JAZQAQ010000122.1:0-2398 GCA_045545255.1 Eubacteriales bacterium
ATCCCGTCGAGATCGGCATTGCAGTCATCTGGAGGGTCGCCGATACGGCAAAAGCCGCTTTTACGGTGGATAACTACAAAGAATTCCTCTCCCTGCAATGCGACGCGGCACTGCGGAATATTGTTCGTATCTATCCTTACGACGTGGCGCAGAATGTGGATACAACCGGCGACGGCGAGCCGGACGAAGGCTCGCTCCGCGGCTCCAGCGAAGTGGTTGCCCAGCGTATTCGTGATGAAATTCAGGAACGGGTCCACAACGCCGGTCTGGAAATCATCGAAGCGCGGATCACCTATCTTGCCTATGCACCCGAAATTGCCGCCGTTATGCTTCAGCGTCAGCAGGCGTCTGCAATTATTGATGCACGCAAGATGATTGTTGAAGGTGCTGTAGGTATGGTAGAGATGGCACTGAATCGCTTGGGTGATGGCGGCATCGTGGAATTAGACGAGGAGCGTAAGGCGGCAATGGTCTCTAATCTCTTGGTCGTCCTCTGCGGCAATAAGGATGCGCAGCCCATCGTCAACTCCGGTAGTCTTTATTAAGATGGCTGACGGTAAAAAGCAAGTCCCCTTGCGTATTTCCGAAAAGCTTTACGCCCAGCTTGCCGCGTGGGCCGAGGATGATTTTCGCTCCCTTAACGGTCAGATCGAATATCTTCTAACCGAATGTGTGCGTCAGCGAAAAAAGAACGGGAAGTACGTATCGGAGACTCTGGACGAAAAAATTGAACTGGACATTTAAAAAAGTGGAGCTTTTGCTCCACTTTTTCTTGTAATTCGACAAAAAAGATGATATGATTAAGAAAAAAACAAAAGGAGCATTTAAAAATGGGAAAATTGAAAGCAACCATGCAGGAATTTAAGGATTTCATCAGCAAGGGCAACATTATTGATATGGCAATCGGTGTTATCATCGGTAATTCTTTCAAAGCCATCGTCACCGCATTGGTAGACAATATCATTATGCCGCTGGTAGGTCTTGCACTGGGCGGAAAGGATTTCGCATCCCTCACCATCACCATCGGTCAGGCAAAGATCGCATACGGTCTTTTTATTCAGAGCGTCGTTGATTTCTTCATCATCGCAGTCTGCCTCTTTGTGGCACTGAAGGTTATCACCACCCTCAGCAAGCTGCGCATCAAGAAGGAAGAAGAGGAAAAGGCTGCCGAGCCTCCCGCAAAGAGCGACGAAGTTCTGCTTTTGGAAGAGATCCGCGATCTTTTGAAAAAGGACTGATATGATGGGAAAGATCAAAGGCGTTCATCACATCTGCATCAAATCCAACGGCTTGGAAGAATTTGAAAAGCTGGTACATTTTTATCGAGACATTCTCGAGCTGCCGGTGGTATACCACTGGGGCGAAGGCGAAACACAAGGAATGATGCTGGATACGGGAGCGGGCTATCTGGAGCTCTTCCCCAATGCGCAGGATCACCCCGGTCAGGGTGCTCTTCGTCATCTGGCTCTTGCCACCGACGATGTGGACGGTTGCATCGAAGCGGTACGGGCGGCAGGCTATAAAATCACCATCGAGCCAAAAGATATGATGGTTGGCGGTGTCCTCCCCGCAAGACTGGCATTCTGCATCGGCCCTGTAGGCGAAGAAGTAGAATTTTTCTGTGAAAAATAAAAGAATTGCGGCAGGCTTTCAAAGCCTGCCGCAACTTTTATTTCTTCAATTTGATCAAATCAAAATCCAGAATAAACCTGCAAAGCTTATTCTCTTGATACTTTTCCAAGAACCAATAGATCCCCTTGGTAATGAACCAAGCCACGACACCGGAAATCGCACCGACGATCACTGCGGCGATCACATCACTGGGATAGTGCGCCATCAAATAGTTACGGGAAAACGCCATAACGATAACGTAGAGATAGCCTAAAGGCATCCACTTTTTTCGCCAAGCCAGCACCAGCGCAGTAATTCCCGCCATAGCAGCAGTCACGTGACCCGAGGGGAAAGAAAAGCCCTCTTCCGCAGGAGAGCCGACCGCTTTCCACCATTCCGCGAACAACTCGGAATTTTCAAAGGGACGCAGGCGGGCAACCGTATCCTTCAAAATAATATTGGTAATCAAAGCACCACAGGCAACGGCTCCGAACAGGCAAACACCGATCTTACGGGTCTTACTGAAGCACATCAGCACTGCCGCCAGTGCAAACATCCAAAGCCCCTTTTCTCCGATTACGGTAATGATCTTCATCAGCGGCGTCAAAATACCGCCTGCACTTTCTGCAAGCTCGTGCATCCATTCCAAAATATTGCGATCAAATGCGTAAAAATTCAAGTTCAACCACTCTGCCATGAAAAGCCTCCTATATTTTATATTTATATTATATAAGATATAAAATAAAACTGCAAGACCATATTAAAAAAAGGGGCTGTAAAAAAACGT
>JAZQAQ010000123.1:0-9966 GCA_045545255.1 Eubacteriales bacterium
CATATTCACAAAGCGGAAATCGCCCCGTTCAATAAAAGCCTTCAATTCAGAAAAGCCGTCGTATTCTCCGGGCAGACGACGCAATACCATTGCATCGCCTGCAGCGGTAAACTTTACTTTTGCCATTTTATCTCACCTCAAAAATGATAGAGAATCATATCTGCCGCCGCCTTTAAGCCGGGCAGCAGGCTATCAATCTCCACATACTCCTCGCGGGTATGCGCACCATTACCGATCACCACGCCGGGGCACACAGCAGGTACACCCATAGAGAGAGGCATATTGCAGTCGGTAGAGCCGGATCTGAAAGCCACATCATAGCCGTAATGCGCCTTAATGGCTTTTGCACACCGCTCCTCCAAAGCCTTCTGACGGTCGGCAGGTACTTCCCCGCTGCAGGGACGATCACCTACCAGCGTTACCTCCACCTCAATCCCCTTGGTACGGTGGAAATCGATGGCGGCATTAAAATGCTTCTCCATAATGGCAAGGGATTCCCGCTCATCGGAGCGGAACTCGTAAAGCATTTCTGCATACTGGGCAATGGTATTGACCGAAGTCCCGCCGCTGATAAGCCCCACATTATAGGTGGTCTTACCCATAGGAGGTACCTTGATATTGTAAAGATCATTGATAAGTGCAGCCATATGTGCAATGGCGTTGCGGTTGCCGAAAGCACCAAAAGAATGACCGCCCTCGGTGCGGATAACCACCTGATACCGCTTGGAGCCTACTGCCTTATTGGTAATGGAGGTCGCTTGCCCGTCAAAAGTGATAAATTCACGGATCCGATGACCAAAATCCGCCATAATCTTGCGGGAACCCTTGAGATTTCCCAAGCCCTCCTCGCCGGAGTTGATGACCAGAAGAACCCCTTCTCCGTTGGGCTGCAAGCTGTTTTCTGTAATGTATTTTGCAATCATCAAAATCGCCACTGCATTGGCGGTATCATCGCCGATACCGGGGCATTTGATCTTGCCGTCCTCTACCTTTAAAGGTAGCGGCTCGGTATCGGGGAATACCACGTCGCTATGTGCCATATAAACCACCAGCGGATTATTCTCCGTCACCCCGATGGGATAGATCACATTCAGTGCCTCATCAATATAAACCCCCTTCGCACCCTGCTTTTCCAGCCATTCTTTGCAGAATGCCGCCCGCTTTTCCTCGTGATTGGAGGGTGCGGGGATCTGCCCCAGCTCGCAGAGCAGATCGAAAGCCTCTTTCTCGTGGGCTTCAATATAATCCAAGATTTCTTTTGAGATCACCATCGTTTTTCTCCTTTTCCCAAAATCGCCGATTTGGTTTCATTATAACACACATTTCCTATATAAGTAAATAGGTAAAAAACTAAACTTTTTATTTGATAAAAATCTCTTGACTTTTTCATTTTTTATGTCATAATTAAACATCATATCATTAGATTTTGGAGGAAAATTTATGCTACCTGCAATTATTTTATTCGCAGTTACCTATGTACTGATGTTGATTTTCGGTAAGTACCGTCCGTACATCGCATTGGCATCCGGCGTAGTATTTATTGCCACCGGAATGTTGCCTCTTCGCAATGTACTTGGCGAGTTGGATTTCAATGTTCTCTTGATGATCGCCGGTACGATGGGGCTGGTCGCCCTCTTTATCGAAAGTAAGATGCCTGCTCTTTTGGCAGACCTCGTGATGGAAAAAGTACCCAATATTATGATGGCGGCAGTCGCCCTTTCCCTCTTCGCCGGTATCATTTCCGCTTTCGTGGATAATGTCGCCACCGTTCTGATGGTCGCTCCCGTTGCTATGGAGATCTGCAAAAAGCTCAAGACAAATCCTGTCCCTTTCATCATCGGCATCGCCGTCTCCTCTAATTTGCAGGGCGCAGCCACTCTGGTCGGGGATACCACCGCTATTATGATGGGCTCTGCAATGGATATGAGCTTTGCAGACTTCTTCTGGTATCAAGGTAAGCCATCCATCTTCTTTGCAGTGGAGCTGGGCGCAGTCATCTCTGCTTTGATTCTTGCTTGGATCTTCCGTAAAGAAAAGGCTCCCATCCCCCAGACGGGCGAGCGCACCAAGGTAACGGATTTTGTGCCCTCCGCACTGCTGATCCTCTTGCTGGTCCTGCTGATCGGCGTCTCCTTTGCTCCGAATAGCTGGAACCTCCCCAATGAGATCAACGGTATGATCGCCTTCGGTCTAATGATTGTCGGCTTGATCTACGCTTTCATTAAAAAAAGAAAGATCTACGCCATCACCGAGCCTATTAAGGAAATCGACTTTGAGACGCTGGGTCTTCTCATCGGTCTCTTCCTGATGATCGGCGGCATCAAGCACGAAGGCGTCATCGATGCACTGGCAAAATTGCTGGCAGATGTAGGCGGCAGCAACCTCTTTATGCTGTATACCGTCATCGTCTGGGCATCGGTGCTGATCTCCGCCTTTATCGACAATATTCCGTATGTTGCCACGATGATCCCCGTTATCGGCGGTCTGGCAACCCTCTTGAGTGCCGAGATGGGCGTGGACGCTGCGCTGGTCGCCACCCCGCTTTACTTCGGACTGCTCTCCGGCGCCACCCTGGGCGGTAACTGTACCCCCATCGGTGCCTCTGCTAATATCACCGGTATCGGTATTCTGCGGAGGGCGGGTCTCGAGGTCAAGAATTCCGACTTCTTTAAGATCGGTATTCCCTTCACCCTCGCCGCCATCATCCCTGCCTACATCTATGTCTGGCTGGTCTTCGGTGTATAATCAAATGTATTTCCCGGGCACCTTTTGGGTGCCCGGAATTTTTTCATTCCAATACCGTGCTCTTAAAATAAACCGTATCCGGCAACGCCTTGATCATCTCCTCCAGTTGATACGCCTTCTTGGGACCGATCACGCAGACGATCATTTTTTCATCCTTTCCGGAATAAGCACCCCTTGCATCCACTACCGTAGCTGTTCGCTGCAGCTCGTCAAAGATCCGCACGCAAAGTGCCTCGGCATCAGGGGTTATGATCTCAAACCGCACCAATTCGTGCTCTGCCGCCCGCAGATGGTTGCCGGTTGCGCTGGTAATAAAAGAATAAATAATACTGCAGATGACCGGCTCCGGCTTAAACCCGTAAACAAAATACGCACATAACGCCACGCCCATATTGATAAAAAAGATCACATTCATCAAATTCAAATACGGCTTGCGTTTTTTTACCAACGCCGCCACGATATCGGTTCCGCCGCTGGAGCCGTTCAATCGGAGGGTCACAGCATAAAGAATCCCCCGAATCGCCCCCGCTGCAATGGGAGCCAAGACGATGCTGGTCCCGCTCTCGCTATGGTACACAAACGCCGAAAGATCGATCTCCCTCAAAAGCACCGTCGCCACCGAAAAGGAAAGGACGTAGACCGTCGTCTTGACGGTAAACTCCCGATCCAGCCAAATAAAGGCAGCAATCAGCAAAGGAATATTAACCAAAAGGGAAAGATAGCCCATAGAGACCCCCGCAACATCTTGGATCATCGTGCAGATGCCGTCCACTCCTGCAGGGGCAAAGCTGTTCGGAAAGATAAACACCGCATAATTGAGTGCCGAAAGCACCGCCAACAGCGCAATCGACGGATACTGAGCTGCTTTTTTAATCAAGTTCATTTTAAATTACTCCTCAAAAATATTGACTCTATTCTATGCTTGCGCTACAATATAGTCAAATACTTTTACTTTATAATATCAATAGTTTAAAACTATGGAGGAGTTATGTTCAGCAAGTATGAATACGTCTACGCCGTCTATAAGGCAGGTAACTTTACCAAGGCTGCCCAAAGCCTTTTCATTTCCCAGCCCTCTCTCAGCGTGGCGATCCGCAATATTGAGAAGCAAGTCGGTGCCCCTCTTTTTGACCGTACCGGCAGCGGTGCAGAGCTGACCGAGATCGGGCGGGAGTATATTGCCGCAGCGGAGCGGATCCGTAATATTGAGCGGGATTTTTCCAACCGAATCCACGATATTTATAATTTAGAAACGGGAACCCTCTCGGTGGGCGGGACCAACTATCTCTGCTCCTATGTCCTGCCGCGTATCGTCACCCGATTTAAAGCGTTATATCCCAAGATCGAAGTCACGCTGACCGAGGCCAATTCTGCAACGCTGGGCGAAATGATCGATAACGAGCAGTTGGATATCGTCATCGATAGCTTTGATGCCAATATGGATCTTTATGAAGGAGAGCCCCTCACTAAGGAACAGCTTCTTCTCTGCCTGCCGAGTGCACGGGAACTGACGGGGTATCAAGGAATTTATCCGCGTGATATCTATAACGGCACCGCAGACCTTGCCAAAATGCCCGCCGTCCCCATCGCGTTGTTCAAGGACGAACCCTTTATCCTCTTGAAACCCGGCAACGATATGTATCATCGGGCGCAAAAGCTCTTCGAAAAAGGCAGCATTTCCCCCAATGTCCTTTTCAGCGTGGATCAGCTGAATATTTCCTGTGCATTGGTAGAGAGCGGAATGGGAGCTTGCTTTGCCACCGATACCTTCTTCAAATTCGCAGGCTTTCGCAGCGACGTCCTGCTGTATAACGTCAGTCAGGAGCATAGTACCCGCACCCTCTATATCGCCAATAAAAAGAACAAACACCGCACCCGTGCGATGGAAGAGTTTATCCGCGTCGCAAAAGAAGTATTTCAAAAATAAACAGGGCTGTAAAAAACATTCGTTTTTTACAGCCCTTTTCATCGCTTTTAAATTATTACACAAATTGATTCGGTGTGGCGATCCGCAAGAAGGAGGAAAATCCACGCACCTCTTTATAGAGACGCTCCTGCTCCAGCTGTTCCAATGCTCCCACCTCACCGGAAAGATACTGCTCCAGCTGCAGCTTTGCCGTATCGCAACGGGACGCCATTCCGCCATAGCGGAAATCCAATGCAGACCAGCCCAAAGCTTTATTGTGGGCGTGCCACATTGCCCGATGCGCCTCGTGCACCGCAATAGTCTTTTTCTTCAGCAGAGGCAGAAGCGAGCCTGCAATTACCATCAGAGTCGCCCGATCCCCCGCTTGGTACGCAGGATAGAGCTTTTCTGCGATCTCCGTCTTGATCGCCAGATACTCAAAGCACTTCACGGCAAAATCATAGAGATAATCCCATTTTCCGCCGGAATACTGCTTCATCTGCTCCGCCGCTGCGGCATAGTGCCCGCTCATAGGACGCTCAAAGAGATGGGTGTCATAAAGCCCTTCCATAATATCCTGCCAGAAGACAGCCTTTCCCAAAAATCTGCTATGAAACTTGGGGTACTCCTCCCCATCGCCAAACTTATTGTGGTAAAAGCTCATACGATAGAAACCGTCGTAATCACCGCCGGTCACTGCCTCAAACCGCGCCCGCAGTTCCTCGTCGGTGCAGTCCTTATTGTAGCAAAGCTCTGCAAAGAAGGAATAGCCAAAGAGCGGTGCAAAATAATCACATTCCGCATTATCATTGAGCCAATGGGTGATCATCGCCTCGTGAACATCGTTATTACGGCAGGCCTCCAGAGAGAACCGCACCGTTTCCATCACATAGTTATGCTCGGGAAAATGCCCGATCCAGTTCCAAAGACCGCCGGCATAGATGATCTTGCGACCCAATTCGCGGTGCTTTTTGAGCATATAATCATCGCAGAAGGGCTTCTCGCCGTAATGCCAGAAGACCAGCTCCACCTCTTCGGGGATCTGCGCCGCCACCTCGGGGGGGACAACCGTTTCCTTTTCGTAATATTTTCGATTGGGATCACCGTTTCGGAAGTACATATCGCTCCACATCATCGGCTGTAGCCCGTATTTATTGGTGATCTCGATCAGCCGATTCATATACTCGGTAAAGATGGTAAAGCGATCCACATAATGATGATTTTCCAAAAACATGCCTGTACCCATACTGAATGCCTCATCCATTCCGATATGGATCCTCTTGGAACGGAAGCAGGCGGAAACAGTGGAGATCAGCTCCTCCAAAAATTCGAAAGTCTTTTCCTCCCGTGCCAGTAAAACACGGTCGGTATCCTTAATGGGTGCCGCCTCCGGCCATACGAGGTATTTCTCCATATGCCCGTAGCACTCGATGCAAGGAATAACTTCAATGCCGTATTCAAAGGCGTAATCGTCAATCGCCTTCAGATCCTCCGTACTGTACCGTCCCCGCATATAGCCGAAATAAGGGCGGTTCTTCAACTCAACGGTATCCTCAGTATAGAGCATCGCCATCCCGTAGCCCATCAATGCAAAGTAGTCCAGCATCTCATAGAGGGTCTGCAGTGTAGGAACGGCATTACGGGAGGTATCCAACATTGTGGAAAGGCATTCGAACCATCCGTCCTCTGTAATATCCAGCTCCGTCTTATCGGCAGCGTGCTGCACCAAAAGACCAAGTTCACGGAAGAAATGAAACTTTTTATGGTAGTAGATGACCGCCTTGCCGTCCCGAAGCGTTACGCCGATCCGATCGCCCTGCTCCGCAGTAACAAGAATACCGCCCTCCCCCATCTCAAAGCCTAAAATGGGTTGCAGACGCTTGATGCCGCAAAGAAAGCTGTCCTCTACCTGAAATAAAAACTTATTCAACGTCAATACCTCCTCGGTGGATTTTATAGCTCCATTCTACTTTATTTAACAATAAAAAGCAAGCAATTCCATTCTTTTTATTTTTTTAGAATTGATGCTTC
Organism: Eubacteriales bacterium; assembly: GCA_045545255.1. GTDB lineage: Bacteria > Bacillota > Clostridia > Oscillospirales > QAKW01 > QAKW01. The sequence goes on from JAZQAQ010000123.1 coordinate 6,683, forward strand.
AAAAAACAAAAAAAGCCCCGTCGGGGCTTTTTTTATCCAAGCAATACATCGGTTATCAGCATAATGCAAAACCCCACCAACAGAGCATAAGTAGCGCCGCGCTGACTGCCGTGCGCGTGGGTCTCGGGAATCATCTCGTCACTGATGACGTAAAGCATCGTCCCCCCTGCAAACGCCAGAGCAAAAGGCAAAATGGCAGAGGCAAGACTGACGGCAAAATAGCCGATCAACGTCCCGATCACTTCCACCAATCCGGTGCTCATAGCCGCGATAAAGGTCTTACGGGGCGAGACTCCTGCCGCCAGCATAGGACCGATGATCACCATCCCCTCGGGGATATTCTGCAGCGCAATGCCGCCTGCAATGATCAACGCCCGCGCCGTATCTCCAGACCCGAAGCCGACACCCGCAGCAATGCCCTCCGGCAGATTATGGATCGCGATGGCGGTCACGAATAAAAGTACCTTGCTGAGGTTGGCGTTGTTGTGTGCCTCCTGATCGGATCCCACCAGCTTATGCAGATGAGGCACCAGCTTATCGATCAAATTTAAGCAAAGCGCACCTGCAAAAATGCCTGCGACGGTAATGAGCAGTCCGTCTTTTCCGCCGTACTCCAAAGAGGGCAGGATCAGCCCCAGCACTGCAGCAGCAAGCATCACCCCCGCCGCAAAGGAAAGTACGATGTCCGAAAACTTATGAGAGATTTTTTTGAACAAAAAGCCGATCAGCGAACCGAATACCGTCGCTCCGCCCACGCCCAGAGCGGTCAATAATACCATCTTCATCTTTTTTCACTCCTAAAAAAGTCCCCGGTATCGGGGCAGTGCACCATACCGGGGGCTTTAGCTTATTCTTCAGAGAAGTCGTCTTTGCCCACACCGCAGAGAGGGCAAGCAAAATCCTCCGGCAGATCTTCAAACTTGGTGCCGGCCGCGATACCGTTATCGGGATCGCCCAGCTCTTCATCATAGACCCAACCGCATACATTGCATACATATTTCATTTTCAGTTACCTCCGTAAAAATATTGTTTACAGTACCAAAGACGGTGCTGAATAAACTCTTGCCGCCAGTTCCTGATTGAGCATATAAAGACTCTTGGGATCCGAGCCGAAAAGCTCCATCTTAGAGATGAGATCGTTGGCATTGGTCTCCTCTTCGCCCTGCTCCTTCACAAACCAATCCAAAAACTGCATCGTTCTGAAATCCCGCACATCGTATGCCGCCCCGTAGATCTCGTTGATCAGGGAGGTGACGTACTCCTCATGCTCCAGCCCCGCCTTAAGCACATCCATATGGCAGGTAAAGGTCTTATCGGGCTTGGCAATGGCTTCCAATGTCACAGGAACGTTTTCGTTCTGCAGATAGGTATAAAAGAGCATTGCGTGATCCCGTTCCTCCTGTGCCTGGATCATATACCAATTTGCAAAGCCATCCAGTCCGGCAGCCTTAAAATAATTGGAGAAATCCAGATAGAGATAGGCGGAATATAATTCCTTATTGATCTGCTGATTCAGCAGATCGTGTACCTTTTCATTCATCATATTATTTTACCTCCGTTTTCCAAAGCCCGTGCAGATTGCAGTAAGCATAGACTGCAAGAGGCTTCTCATCCGCCAGCGCAAAGGTCACCTCGGGTGCGCCGTCTGCGGAAAGGCACTTCCGCTGCCCGCCGCGATCGGTCTGCAGATAAACCCAGGTAATGCTGTGTTCCTCGGTCATCGGATGGGCCACAGAGCCGACCACCACCTGAACGGTATTGCCTTCCACCGTCACCACCGGCAGATGCTTTTCCACGCTGGCTTCTACCGTACCGGGCTCCAGCTTGGTCATCTTCTGCCCGCAACACATCATCGGTACACCCGCATCGTGGATCATACCGACGATATTGCCGCAATGCTCGCAAATAAAGAATCTGTTTTCACACATTGAATTATTCCTCCAAATTATTCTATTTCTTTAAAATCTGCCGCTCCGTGCTTGCAGAGAGGACAGATAAAATCCTCGGGTAATGTTTCACCCTCATAAATATATCCGCAGATCTGGCAGACATATCCCTTTTTACCCTCTGTTTTGGGCTTGGGCTTGACATTTTCGTGATAATAAGAATAGGTCATCGTTTCCCGATCGGAAATCACCCGCGCCTCCGTCACCGCGCAGATAAACATTCCGTGGGTTTCCAAATCCAAATACTGTTCCACCTTCAGTGACATAAAGGAATTGATATAGCGGGGCAGGAATACCAGCCCGTTATCGGAGCGTAACGGCTCGCACTCGGCAAATTTATCCACATTCCGCCCGCTTGCAAACCCAAATTTCTCAAAAACCGTAAAGGGTGCATCCACCGTCAGACAGTTGATGTTCATCTTGCCGGTCTGCTTAATAATATGATGAGAGTAGTTTGCCTTATTAATGGTCACCGCAATGCGGTTGGGGGTATCGGTCACCTGGGTGACGGTATTGACGATCAAGCCGTTATCCTTCTTGCCGTCGTTGGAGGTCACCACATAAAGACCGTAGCCGATATTAAAGAGCGCCGTCAGATCATTTTTGTTTGCGGTAGACTCCTGGCGGGCAAGATATTCCTTGCAAAGCTCATCAGCCAAAGCATTCAGCTGCCCTGCACTCTCCTCATTGAGCGCAGAAAGGATCTTCACCGTTGTCTCCGCAAAGGTAATGTTTTTGCTCTTTTCAAACATCCCCTTCATCACCTTCGCCGCCGTCGGTGCCCAGCTTCCGTTTTCGATGAACGCTACCGTACGGTTGCTGAAGTTCCGCTCGGTCAGATGGGTGATAAACTCCCGCATAAAGGGAAAGATCTCTGCGTTATAAGTGGTCGTCGCAAGGATCAGCTTACTGTAACGGAACGCATCCTCCACCGCCTCTGCCATATCGCAGCGTGCGAGATCGTTGACCACCACCTTGGGGCAGCCGTTTGCTTTAAGCTTTTCGGCAAGCTGCAGTACTGCCTTTTTGGTGTTGCCGTATACAGAAGTATAGGCGATGACGATCCCCTCTTCCTCGGGCTGATAAGAAGACCAGGTGTTATAAAGATTGAGATAGTAACCCAAGTTTTCCGTCAAAATCGGGCCGTGCAGCGGGCAGATGATCTCAATTTCCAGACCCGCCGCCTTTTTCAAAAGATTCTGCACCTGTGCGCCGTATTTCCCGACGATGCCGATATAGTATCTCCGCGCTTCGCAAGCCCAATCCTCTTCTGCGTCCAAAGCACCGAATTTACCGAATCCGTCTGCAGAAAAGAGCACCTTATCCTTGGCGTCATAG
>JAZQAQ010000124.1:0-20619 GCA_045545255.1 Eubacteriales bacterium
CCTCTTCCAGAGACCGTGTCCTTGCAAGTCAGTATGGTTCTTATGCTGTGGAACTTCTTGCTCAAGGCTTGAGTAATCGTGTTGTTGCCATTCGTAAGGATGAGCTGGTTAACTATGATATTCAAGAAGCTCTTTCTATGAATAAGCCTTTCCCAATGGATCTTTTCAAGATGAGCGAATTAATTTCTATCTGATGATAAAAAACGCTTTTGCCTATGGCAAAAGCGTTTTTTGTATTTTTTTATTGTATTTGTTCTCAAATATTGAAAAAAGGATCATTTGATGATAAAATGTAAGATGAAGGAGGGGAGAACAATGGACTATCAAATCCGAGGCGGCAAAAAGCTTTCGGAGAATCCGCAAAAGAATGAATATACAATGCATATGCACGATACATATGAGATTTTTTCTATTTTTTCCGGTGACGCAGACTATTATGTTGAAGGAAATTGTTATCCTCTTCAGCACGGCGATATTATTTTAATGAGAAAAAGCGAATCACATCAGATCGTTTTAAAGAGTGATGAGGATTACGGTCGGGTCGTCGTCAATTTTGATCTTCCTTTTTTGAATCAATTAGATCCAGATCATCGATTGATGTCGATGTATGAAGATCGCCCGTTGGGGCAGTATAATCACTATTCGGCAGCAATGTTTCCGGAGAATAACTGGCAGTACTATCTTGATAAGATTAGTAGTTCGAATGAGCTTCAATATAAACTTGCATATCTGCTTCCATTGCTCGGGGAGCTGTCAGAGTGCTTTGATGTTTTGAAAAATATTGAACAAAAGCCTAAAAATGATCAGATAACCGCAATTATTCGGTATATCAATCAGAATATTCGAGAGGAGCTGTCTCTTTCTCAGCTTTGTGATCATTTTTATTTGAGTAAGGCGCATTTAAATCGTGTTTTCAAGCGCGCAACCGGTTCAACGGTCTGGAACTATATCGTAAGTAAACGGCTGATGCTTGCGCACGAAATGCTGATACTCGGCGAAACTCCGACTGAAGTCTTTTCGAAATGCGGTTTTAATGACTATACTACCTTCTATCGTGCTTATAAAAAACTATTCGGTATATCTCCGAAATCCGATCAAAGCCGTTAACCCCAAAGGTTAACGGCTTTGATTATAAATATTAAGTTGCGCTTTATGAACCGATATGTTATAATTAATATGAGAATTTATATGTTCAAGGAGTGAGGAAATGAAAAAAATCCTCGATTATTTAAAAAGTTATCTGTTTTATGTGCAGTTTCTGGCTTTGGCGACGATTATATCTGCGTTTATCCCTCAGCTAAATCCGATCGTTGCATATGAGGGAGAGAATACCCACGCGCTGATATCCATCCTTGTGGATCTTGGCGGGATTGAAAAGTATTTTGAAAGTGTGTTAAGTTCCTTCAGTTTATTGGGTACAGTCCTCTATGTGATGATGCTGCTGTTTTATGTAGGAATGGTCTGCTATGTATGCGGATTAATTCTGGTTTGGGCAAAAGCCCAGGGCGGCAAGCGGTCCATTTTCACCGGTTCTTTGATTTTTTTACTGGTATACCTTGTTTTGTTTATCATTTATTTTGGCATTAACAAGGAACTGTATTTCAATAATAATGAGCTTGTCACCTCGGTATGGGAGGTCTGGCTTCGGATTCCCATCGGGATCTACTATCACTTTGCATTGGCGTTGGCAGTGACAGTGTTGTCCATTATGGGCAGCGGTATTGACTTTAAAGCGGTCTGGTATGGAATGCGCTTAAACTGGATTCATCGCTTTGACGGCGGCGTTCACCCCACACCCCATAAAAATACACGCTCCAAACCTATCGAGACGGTGCCTCCGCCAAAAGAGATGGTCTATCCGTTATTGCAGCATATCGGTGCTATTTGTGAACCTTGCGTAGCGGTCGGCGATTATGTGCGGATCGGACAAAAGATTGCCGATAGTGATGCTTCTGTTTCTGCACCGATTCACGCATCAGTTTCAGGCACGGTGACATCGATTTGTGAATGGAATCATCCTACAGGCGATCGGATTCCCGCTATAATCATTGAAAATGATTTTGAAGATAACCGTGCTGAATGCTTCCAAGAAGCCTGTCCTGACTATCAGGAAAAAACTCCTGAGGAATTGATTGAGATGATTCGCGAGGCGGGAATCGTTGGTATGGGCGGTGCAGGTTTTCCGACCCACGTTAAGTTATCATCCTCTCTCGGTCGCGTAAATACCATTATTATTAATGCGGCAGAATGCGAACCGTATTTGTCCAGTGACCACCGCGTGATTCTGGAGAGCATCGATGAATTGATGGGCGGTATTCGTATTGTTCAATATATTATGGTTACCGATCAGGTTTTCATTGGTATTGAAAATAATAAACCCGATGCCATCTCTCTTTTACATAAAAGGATGGGTCGATATCGTAACAGAGTTATTATCCTAAAGACAAAATATCCCCAGGGTGGGGAGCGGCAGCTTATTCGCGCAGTAACCGGACGTATCGTCCCTTCCGGGAAGCAACCGGCAGATGTGGGCTGCTTGGTATTGAATGTTGATACTGTGATTGCTATTTATCGTGCCATTGTCAATGGCGCACCGATGATGCGTCGTATTGTGACGGTAGCAGGTCACGGAGTTGAGCGGACGGGTAATGTCAATGTTCGAATTGGTACACCCTTCTCTGCTGTTTTGGACTTCTTTGGTTTTAAGAATACAACACGCAAAGTAATTATGGGCGGTCCGATGATGGGCACTGCGCAGTATTCCCTTGATACTCCGGTGGTAAAGAGTACATCGGGACTTATTTGTATGACAAAAGATCAGCTTGCGATTGATCGTGATGTAAATTGTATTCGTTGCGGGAGCTGTGTGTCTGCGTGCCCGATGAATTTGGTCCCCAGCTATATTGCTCAATATGCCAAAGCGGAGCAGTACGATAGACTGGAAAAATTTCACGTGATGGATTGCATTGAATGCGGTTGTTGTTCGTTTACCTGTCCTGTGAAAATTCCTTTGATCCAGTATATGCGGATCAGTAAACAAAAAGTAAAAGATATGAAGCGTAGCAAGAGGGGAGGAAGCCGGTCGTGAGAGAACTGATTGTATCATCTTCACCTCATTCAAAGGACCACCGCACAGTCAGTAAAATAATGGGTTATGTATTGGTCGCGCTTGCCCCTGCAGCGGCCGGAGCGGTACTCTATTATAAATGGAGAGCGTTCTTCTTAATCGTGATCAGTATGCTTTCTTGTGTATTCTTTGAGTATTTATATAATCTCATTATGAAGCGCAAACAGACGCTTTACGATTGCTCAGCACTCGTCACAGGGGTCTTATTGGCGTTTAATCTTCCGTCTTCTGCCCCGTTATGGCTTCCGCCGATTGGTGCGCTATTTGCAATTGTTGTGGTTAAACTCCTGTTTGGCGGTTTGGGTAGAAATATTTTTAATCCTGCAATGTCTGCACGCGTATTTTTGTTTTTGTCCTTTTCATCTTATATGAGCGGCCCTTGGATCACACCGATTGACGGAGTATCTGCTGCAACGCCGCTGGCATACCTCAAGAATAACGGCGTTGATTTGGTGACGATCACCGATAAGATTACTATTGCTGATTGTGTCCTTGGCAATGTTGGCGGATGTCTTGGTGAGACCAGCGCAATCTTGCTTCTTTTAGGTGGTATCTTCCTGCTTTATAAAAAGGTGATTACTTGGCATATCCCAGTCTCTTTTCTCGGAACTGTAGCAGTGATAACCTTGCTCTTTCCTCGCTATAATGATATATCTGCTTGGCAATATATGCAGTACCATCTTTTCAGCGGTGGTTTATTTCTGGGTGCATTCTTTATGGCTACTGACTATGCCACCAGTCCTATTACACCCCTTGGCCGTATTATCTACGGTATTGGCTGCGGTTTACTTACGGTGTTTATTCGCTATTACGGCGGCTATCCGGAGGGTGTCTCTTTTGCAATACTGATTATGAACTGTTTTGCGACCTATCTGGATACCAAGACAATTCCAAGAAATTTTGGAGGTGAGCGGCGTGTTGTCCTTTTCAAAAAGTCAAAAGATTGATATACTGCGACTTGCGCTGACCCTCTTTATCATTACGTCTATAATCGGTGTTTTGCTGGCAGTGGTGCATTACTATACAGCTCCGGTTGTTGTGCGATCCGCCGAAGAAAGACTGCAGCAATCTCTTGCCGATTTAATGGAAGATGCCGATCGCTTTGACACTGTAGAGTCTTTTGAAGAATCGATCGCTTTGGGTACGGTTCATATCCCGGTTCAAGCGGTTTATGCTGCATTTGATTCAAGTGATCAACCGCTTGGATACTGTGTTCGTGTCACCCCTAAAGGATATGCCGATGTTATTGATCTACTGGTTGCTATTGATGGAGAAGGTGCAGTAAAAGCTGTTGATATCCTCTCAATCTATGAGTCTCCCGGCATTGGAATGAAGGTCGAGCGTAATGATGAATTCCGTAGCAGTGTATACGGTTTGACGGATTCTGCCAAGATTGTAAAATCAGTACCCTCTGATAAGGATGAAATACAAGTAATATCCGGTGCGACTGTATCATCAGCAGCATATATCAATGGCGTAAATGCGGCAATTGAGGTGGTCCAGATGCTGCGTCTGGAGGTAAAAAAATGAAAATTAAAGATTATTTTAAAGCCGGTATTATTACCGAAAATCCCGTTTTGGTTCAGCTTTTGGGCCTTTGCCCGACGCTGGCTGCTTCTACCTCCTTAATTAATGCAATCGGAATGGGGCTTGCGGCAACCTTGGTTTTGATCTGTTCCAATGTCTTGATTTCACTTCTTCGTAAACTGATTCCGGAAAAAATCAGAATTGCCGCTTATATCGTGATCATCGCAGGATTTGTGACCTTGGTTGATATGCTGATGGAGGCATATTTCAATAAGGTTTATCACGCATTAGGTGTGTTTATTCCTTTGATTGTTGTAAACTGTATTATTTTAGCACGCGCAGAAAGCTTTGCGTCTAAGAACAAAGTACTGCCCGGTTTTATGGACGGGCTTACAATGGGGCTTGGCTTTACGCTTTCTCTTGCTGCATTGGCTACGATCCGTGAGATACTTGGAAGCGGAACCATCCTCGGATTTGAATTATTCGGCGGTGCCGCCCCGCTTACAATTCTTGCTCTTCCTGCGGGTGGATTTTTAGCACTTGGTTTTTTAATTGCTGTTTTCCAGCATTTTTTAGGCAAAAAAGGAGGGGATGATTGATGACTCAAATCAATTTTGGCACCTTCCTTGCCTTCGCGATCAATGCAATCTTAATTGAAAATATTGTACTCACACAGTTCTTGGGTTGTTGCTCCTTCTTTGGTGTGTCCAAGAGTAAAGATACCGCTCTGGGAATGGGTGTGGCTGTCACCTTTATAATGGGACTTTCCTCTGTTGTTACCTATGGTATTTATCAGTTAGTATTAGTTCCGTTGGAATTGGAATACTTACGCACAGTTGCTTTTGTTCTGGTGATTGCCGCATTGGTTCAATTGGTAGAGATGGCGTTGAAAAAACTGCTGCCGCCTCTTTATAAGGCATTTGGTATTTATCTTCCTTTGATAACGACCAATTGCGCGGTACTCGGCGTTTGCTTGACGAATATTCAAGAAGGCTATAACTTTGCTACTTCCTTCTTTTATTCTGTTTTTACCGCTGTCGGTTTTATGCTTGCAATTTGGATCTTCTCTCTTTTGCGAACCCGTATTGAAGAGACTTGTGATATTCCAAAAGCGTTCCGCGGACTTCCCATTGCGTTGATCTCGGCTGCTTTATTAGCATTCGGTTTTATGGGATTTAACGGTTTTTCTGTTTGAGAGAGGTGGAGTAGTATGTGGATTGATATTTTAAAAGCATTTCTCACTCTCGGCTTTATTGGACTGCTTTTGGGTGCCGTATTGAGCTTTGCGGGTAATTTCTTCTTTGTGAAGGAAGATAAGCGAAAAGATCAATTGATGGAAATTTTACCGGGTACGAATTGCGGCGGATGCGGTTATTCCGGATGCGGCGAATATGCGGATGCTTTGCTGAAGGGCGGAGTACCGTGCAATAAATGCGCGCTTGTAAAAGCAGAAGGAACTGTGGCAATTGCGGAAGTTTTAGGGGTTGAATCAGATGAATTCCGACCGATGGTTGCGCATATCCGCTGCCACGGAAGTAATGATTTTGCTAATAGAAAATATATTTATTACGGAATGAATGATTGCGAGGCTGCCGGCCGACTTTTAGGCGGTTATATGACTTGTCAGTACGGCTGCCTTGGATTTGGAAATTGTGTAAAAAAATGCCCTGAAAATGCGATCAGCGTGCAGAAGGGCGTTGCCGTCGTGGATCGCGACCTTTGCAATGGATGCGGAGTTTGCCTCTATGCTTGCCCTAAGAATGTGATTGAACTGATTCCCAGAGACAGTAATATACACATCAGTTGCTCCAGCAAGGATAAAGGTTCTCGTACAAGGCAAGCTTGTAATATTGGCTGTATTGGATGCCGTGTCTGCGAGAAAAGCTGTCCTGAAGCTGCGGTTCAAGTACAGGGCAATGTATCTATAATTGATTATGATAAGTGTACAGGGTGCGGGATTTGCGCAGAGAACTGCCCTCGCAACATTATTGAGTTGGTGGCGGTGAATTATGAAGAATAACGAGTTGAGCGCAAAATTGGTGTCCATTTTGCTTGAAAAAGATCTTGAGATCGCGCAAGCAGAGTCCTGCACCGGTGGTCTTTTATCCAAGTACATTACCGATCAACCCGGAGCTTCGCGTGTATTTCAATGCGGGGTTGTATCCTATAGCGGAAAGATCAAGCATCAAGTTTTAGGGGTTTCTGCGGATACCATTCATCAATACGGAGAGGTAAGCGCAGAAACTGCCATAGAGATGGCAAACGGGATCAGGCGTGTCGCTCAAAGCGATATCGGCGTCGGGATTACGGGAATTGCAGGTCCCGGAGGCGGCTCAAAAGAGAAGCCCGTAGGCTTGGTTTATTTTGCAATTTCCTATCATGATACCTGTGAATCGGTATGCTTGCGACTTTTTGATCTTCCGTCAAGGGAAGAAATCCGAGAAAAAACAGTACAGTCTGTTTTAGAGTATTTGATTGATAAAATATGATAAAAAATGTCTATGGAAATATCCATAGACATTTTTTATCTCATATCAATTGAAAAAGAATCGTTTGGATTTGTTGTTATCCGCAAGGAGTAGCCACGCTCTTTCCAGTATTGCAGATTATGACGCTTTTGACCAAGTGCAATTGAAATCTCGGTCGGTTGAACCAAGATAGATAAGGTAGAAGGGGAAGACGGGAGTTTTTTCTCCAGTCGGTTATTCCAGATCCCCGTGCGTACCAATTCACCGAAGGCGGGATGAAAAGCGCCTGCGACCGCGCCATCCGCCTGATGCAACCCTACCTTTAAAAGATGAATATTGTGCTTTTGTAAATATTCGGCGATCGGAACAGTCCAGTTTATCGCTTCATCAACTGTTAACGGGCGATATGAGCCGCTTTTATATTGCTTATAAAGCTCTGTGCCCGGAAAGACAACAGCGGGGTAGAGGCGCATTTCTTGTGGGGTTAATGCAGCAAGTCTCCGAGCGGTTTGAATGGACTTCTCTTTGGTATCCCCGGGGAGACCAAGCAGCATCTGCAAGCCCAGTGTGAAAGCGGCTTCTTTAATGAGGTTTGCTGCGCGAACGGTGTCTTCTGCGGTGTGACCGCGTTCAGAGAGCTTTAAAACATCATTATTCATACTTTGGGCACCCAATTCAATGGTGTCAACACCATATTCTTTTAAGATTGATAAGGTTTCTGAATCGATGCCATCGGGTCGAGTGGAGATGCGGATGCCGGAGAAAAATCCGTTTTTTACATAATGTCCTGCAATCTCCAAATAAGCGATCATTTGCTCACGAGGGATACAGGTGAAGGAACCGCCGAAAAAAGCGATCTGCGTCAAATCAGCCCTATGATAGGGCTGATTGACGCAGTTTTTGATCATAATATCAATCTCGTTGGGGGTAGGAGCCTTGTTTTGACCGCTGATACGATGCTGATCGCAAAAAGTACAGCGATGCGGGCATCCGATATGGGGAATGAAAATGGCTAAATTTGCGTGTTTCATTGATGATCTTCACCCATCAGCTTTAAAGCTTCTTTTGCCGCCATTTGCTCAGCTTCCTTTTTACTTCTGCCGGTTCCTTTTCCGAGAAGATTACTGTTTAAAAAGCAGTGAACCTCAAAAACTTTGGCGTGGTCCGGTCCTGTAGCGCTGAGCAATTCGTAATGAATCAGTTCGCCCGGATTTTGTTGGGCGATTTCCTGCAACGTCGTTTTATAATCATAGCTATGATGCTTGCCATCAATTTCAGCTGCGCCACGCATTAAGAAGGGAAGTGCGTATTTCTTTGCACTTTCCAGACCGCCATCCAGATAGACTGCAGCCAAAACTGCTTCAAAGGCATCGGAGACGATAGAGGGGCGGTTTCTGCTTCCGGACCGCTCTTCGCCGTGACCCAAGAGAAGATAATCTCCCAAACTGATCTGCTGTGCAAAATCAAAAAGAGAATTTTCGCACACAAGCAATGCCCTCATTTTTGTCAGTTTACCTTCCGGAAGGTGACGATAATGGGTAAAGAGATACTCGGCAGTAATCAAACCAAGTACAGAGTCACCCAAAAACTCAAGCCTCTCATTAGAGCCCTGAACCTCACCACGGTGTTCGTTCGCATAGCTGGAATGAGCCAGCGCGTGCTTTAATAGAGTCTCATCGCGGAAGGTATAATTCATATTTTGTTGCAGTTTTTTGAGATCGGGCATCTTATTTGCTGATGTAGTCGATGAGATCGCCGACGCTCTTCAGACTCTCCAGATCCTCGTCCTTGATCTGTACGTCAAACTCATCCTCGATTGCCATAATCACTTCTACCATATCAAGTGAATCTGCACCCAGATCCTCAAGAGTGGTTTCTGCGGTGATCATATCCTCATCGGTGATGCTCAGCTGATCGATAATAATTGCTTTTACTTTCTCAAACATAATCATTTATTCCTTTCAGATTATTAATAATATATATTAATATTAATATAGTACCTATTTAATCAAAAAATGTCAAGATGTTTATTCGGCCGAAAGAGATTTCTCGATCTCGCGGATCATATTGCTTTCTGCGAAGGTACAAGCTTGGCGGATGGCATTTTTAAAGGCACGGGCATCGGAAGAGCCGTGTGCTTTAATAACGGGCTTACTGATGCCGAGCAGGGGGGCACCGCCATATTCCTTATAATCGAGTTTCTTGCGAAATGCATTGATTTCGCTCATAATCAGCAGTGCTGCCAATTTGGATTTGAAGTTTTTAGTCAAAATTCCTTTAAGGGCACCGGAGATCAGCTTGCCCCAGCCCTCGGATACCTTCAAGGTGATATTGCCGCTAAAGCCGTCAGCTACAACAACATCACTTCCACCCAAAGGAACTTCACGCCCTTCAATGTTACCGATAAAGTTAATGTATTGGTTTTGCTTGAGGAGCTGGTGTGCCTGCTGCTGAAGTTCGGGACCTTTACACTCCTCGGTGCCGTTATTCAATAATGCTACGCGTGGATTCTCAATGCCGAGACAAGATTTCATATATATGCTGCCCATAGTGGCAAATTGATTCAGATATTCCGGCTTGCATTCCACATTTGCACCGCAGTCCAACATAATGTAGGGACCGTCGGTGGAAGGCATCACAGCACCGAGCGCAGCGCGCTTAATGCCGCGAATACGCTTGATAAGCAGGGTGGCACCAACCAGCACTGCACCACTATTACCTGCACTGACAAACGCATCAGCTTTATCCTCTTTAAGCAGTTTAAAAGCTACAGCCATTGAACTGTACTGTTTCTCTTTTAATACAGAGGTGGGCTCATCCTCCATAGTCAGAACATCCGGAGCGTCCACGATTTCAAATTTGTTTGAAGGCAATCCGTTTTCGTCCATAATCTGCTGTAATTCATTTTTTCTGCCAACCAACAGAATAGAGATGTCCTTGAGCTCGTCTACCGCCATACAGCAGCCTTTAATGATTTCGAGGGGGGCGCTATCGCCACCGTGTGCATCAACTACAATTCTCATAAGTTTTCTCCTTTAAATAAGGTGGAATTTGCTTTGATATCTTCAATAATGGCAAGGCTTCGTTCAGAGGTTGCCAGATAGCGTTCTGCTTTCTTGCGTACTCGCTCCTCAAGTGACGCGATGATGCCAAAATTGATATTCATAGGTTGGAAATTCTCGCTGTTTCCGTGGCTGATATATTGACCTAATGCGCCGATTGCTGTCTTATCTGGGAAATCGGGGAGGGGCTCTTCGAGGATTTTTGCAGCAAGTGAAAGACCCGCCATCAATCCGGAGGAAGCGGATTCCACATATCCCTCTACACCGGTCATTTGACCGGCAAAATAAAGGTTTTCTTTTCCGCGCACGCTGAAATCCTTGTTTAAAAGCACTGGCGCATTCAGATAAGTATTGCGGTGCATCACACCGTAGCGAACAAAATCTGCATTCTCAAGACCCGGAATCATCGAAAAGACCCGCTTTTGTTCAGGAAACTTCAAATGTGTCTGAAATCCTACAATATTATAGAGGGTGCCTGCTGCATTATCCTTTCGCAGTTGCACAACACCATAAGATTTTATACCGGTACGGTCATCTACGAGACCAATGGGTTTCAAGGGTCCGAAACGCATCGTATCTTCACCGCGTCGCGCCATTTCTTCAATGGGCATACATCCTTCAAAGACTTGATGATCAAAATCGTGAAGTTCTGCGCATTCTGCCGTCAACAACGCCTGATGGAATGCTTCGTATTCCTCTTTTGTCATAGGACAGTTGATATAGTCGGGCGTTCCCTTATTATAGCGGGAGGCAAAAAATGCCTTGCTCATATCAATGCTTTCAAAGGTGACGATCGGTGCAGCGGCATCGAAAAACGAGAGATACTTTTCTCCGAAAAAGTCTGCTATCGAAGCGGAGAGTGTGTCGGAGGTCAGAGGACCTGTTGCAATGATGACATTCTCTTCATCGGGGATAGCTTCAATCTCTTTTTCAATAACAGTGATCATCGGGTGCTCACGAATGAGCTTTGTAACCGTTGCTGAAAAAGCTACGCGATCAACCGCAAGTGCTCCGCCTGCCGGTACTTGAGTAGCATCTGCCGCCTGAATAATGACAGAGTCCAGACGACGCATTTCTTCTTTTAAGAGACCGACTGCATTGGTAAGACCTGCTCCGCGAAGTGAATTGGAGCAGACCAATTCAGCAAAATCGGGATTTTGGTGTGCAGGAGTAAAGCGTTTCGGCTTCATCTCATAGAGCGTAACGGGAATGCCGCGTTTAGCAAGCTGATATGCCGCCTCACAACCCGCAAGACCTGCACCGATAACAGTTGCTTTTTTATTCATTGGCATTCTCCTGTTTGCCGCATTCCGGATTTGAGCAGTAGGTGACTTTACCGCGTCCGAATCTTCTGAATAGGGGCGATCCGCATTTCTCGCATTTTTGAGTAAGGGGCTCATCCCAGGTCATAAAGTCGCAGGAGGGATTATGCTCGCAACCAAAGTAGGTTTTTCCGGTCTTGGAGCGTTTCTTCAAAATTTTACCGCCGCACTTAGGGCAAGGGACCTGCGTATCAATAACAATTGTTTTGGTGAATCGACATTCCGGGTATCCGGGGCAAGCCATAAACTTTCCGAAACGACCGCTTTTGATGACCAGGTTTTTGCCGCAGTTGGGGCAAATCTCATCGGTCACTTCCTCGGGTACTTTCACACGCTCTGTAAGAGTTTTTTCGGCAGAATCCAAGGTTTTCATAAATACATCGTAGAATCTTCCTACAACCTTTTGCCACTGAACAGAGCCTTCTTCAACTTTATCCAGCTCGGTCTCCAGATTAGCGGTGAAATCATAGTCAACGATGGAACCAAAGTGATCCTTCATCAACTTTGTTGTGACCTCGCCAAGGGCGGTGGGTTTGAGTGTTTTTCCTTCGCGCTCCACATATTCACGAGCCAGAATCGTTGTAATGATAGGCACAAAGGTGGAGGGACGACCGATTTCGTTTTCTTCCAACGCTTTGATCAGAGATGCTTCTGTATAACGAGAGGGGGGCTGGGTGAAGTTCTGCTCTTGATTGAGATCTTTCAGCAGTAATTCTTCGCCGCTTTCCACCTTATACAAACGACGCTGATTCTTCTCTCTGTCTTCGCTTTCTTGATAAGCGTGGGTGAAGCCCTTAAATTTTACAACCTGACAATTAGATTTGAAGATATATTTCCCATTGCTGATTTCAATTGCAAGCGTATCATAGACGGCATCTGCCATCTGGCTCGCAAGGAAGCGATCATAGATCAGCTTATAAATCTTGTATTGATCGTTTGTGCAGGTCAATTTAACTTGCTCGGGTGTGATAGAAACATCAGAAGGACGGATTGCTTCGTGGGCATCCTGCGCAGATTTTTTGGTTTTGTAGAACCGTCTGGAAGAGGGATAGAACTCAGCACCGAAGTTTGCAATAATATGATCTTTCGCTTTTGCTGCAGCCTCGTCAGAAATACGAAGTGAGTCGGTTCTCATATAAGTGATCAAACCAACAAGTCCGATCCCCTTGATGCTTACGCCTTCATAGAGTTCTTGCGCAGCCTTCATCGTACGCTTCGCCTGGAAATTATAGCGTCGTGCCGCCTCTTGCTGAAGGGTAGAGGTGGTAAAGGGAGGAGCGGGAGATTTTTTCTTTTCTGCTCTTTTGATATCTTTAATGAAGAATTTGCTGTCTTTTAATTCGTTGAAAATCTTGTTTGCTTCTTCTTCGTTATGGATTTCAATGGTACCGGATTCATTCCCGAAAAAGCGAGCTTCAATTTTGGCACTGCCGGAGCCGGGAGTGAAGGTGGCGGTCAGATTCCAATATTCTTTCGGAATAAATGCGCGAATCTCTTCCTCGCGGTCAACGATCATCGCTGTTGCAACAGACTGTACACGCCCTGCAGAAAGTCCTTTTTTGACCTTTCGCCAAAGGAAAGGACTCAGCTTATAGCCGACAATTCGATCCAGTACGCGGCGCGCCTGCTGCGCATCAACCAGATCCATATTGATATCCGTAGGATTTGCTACTGCTGCAAGAAGGGCGCCTTTGGTGATCTCGTTAAAGACAACCCTTTTGCATTGCTCCGCCTCTAAACCCAAAAGCGTAGAAAGATGCCAGGAAATAGCTTCTCCTTCGCGGTCCGGGTCGGTTGCCAGATAGACGACATCTGCCTTTTGCGCCTCTTTTTTCAAGGAGCGAATCAGATCACTTTTACCGCGAATTGAAATATACTTGGGGGCGAAATTATCCTCTACATCAATACCGAAACTGCTTTTGGGCAGATCGCGGATATGTCCCATTGATGCCATAACCTTGTACTTTTTTCCAAGATATTTTTCAATGGTCTTTGCTTTGGCAGGGGATTCAACGATTAGTAAATTAGACATTTAGTGACCTCTCTTATAGGATAACTTTAAATTTGCTGCCGGGACAGGAGACGGCAAGTCCCTGAAACTCCAGCGTTGTAAGACTTTGTATGACGGATTCCATTGGAATTCCGGCGTTTTCAATCAAATAATCGGTTGTGCATTCTTCGGTGGTGAGTAAGGCAAAAACAGCCCGTTCATCGTCGTTGAGTTTTTTAGCGTGCTTTTTCTTAAAGGCTGTTAATTGATCTTCGGTCAACTCATCTTGCAATGAAAAGACCTGCTCTTGTGCATAGGTTAATTCGCGCAGGCGATCTCCGAATATCGGGAGATAGACCTGAAGAATATCGGTATAGTCTGTCACAGGGGCGCAACCGTCTTTGATCAATTTATTACTGCCCTCTGATACAGCACTCGCATTTGCCATTACCGCGAATACTTCGCGATTTTGCTCAATGGCATAGTTTGCGGTCATAAGTGCGCCGCTGCGTTTGGGGGCTTGGATCACCAGAGTTCCTTGGGATAGTCCGCTGAGAATACGGTTTCGTTCGTGGTATGCAAATTGATGCGAACCGTTGCGCGGAAAGATCTCACTGATCAGAGCACCACGCGCTAAAATATCAGGGAAGTTACGAGTTAACATCCCTTTTGAGGATAAAATTCCGAATGGAAGTACAACCAGAGGACCGCAATTTGCACGAATGGCACTTTCACACGCAAAAGTGTCAATTCCGTCGGCAACTCCGCATACGATGGTAAATCCGCATTGACAAAGTGCCGTAACAATTTCTTTGGTCATCGCTTCGCCATAGCCATCGTGTTTGCGTGTGCCGACGACGGTTAGTGAAGGCTTATCGATTGTGGATTTAAGATGACCTTTAAAAAACAGCGGGGAAGGAGGGTTTGTAATTTCACGAAGCAAAGGGGGATAAAGCGGATCTTCCAAGGTTAAAATTCCGATTTGGTTTTCTTCGCAATCTCCGTAGATCTCCCATGCATCTTTCAGATCCTTTTTCTCAAGAGCGGATAATTCGCGCTTAGATAAGAAATCGCAGACGGAATAATCATCCGCTTGATATACCGATTCAATTGATCCGAATTGCTCGACCAAACGGAGTAATTTCTTGTTATTATAGCCTAAAAGCTTCTTTGCCCAGATCCAAAGTAAATGATGATTTATCTCCATTTCGATTGCTCCCATAGAATAATGGATGCAGCCACCGCGGCATTCAGGGATTCGTTTTTACCAAGCATAGGGATGAAGACACCGTGATCGCAAAGCTCCATAATTTCCTTGGAAATACCATTGGATTCATTTCCAATAATCATTATTGCAGGCTCATTAAAGGAGATCTCGGGCAATTCTTTGTAGCCTCGATCAAGACCGGCACCGAGAATGTGATATCCGTCTGCGCTTTTTTGCCGAAGAAACTCTGCGAGAGAGCCACGCTGAATCGGCACACGAAAAGCACTGCCCATTGCTGCGCGCAAAACTTTGGGGGAATAGAGATCCACACTGCCTTCGCTCAAAAAGACGAGCCCTGTCCCAAAGGCTTCTGCTGACCGCAGAATTGCACCGAGATTTGAAGGATCAGCGAGATGATCCAGAGCCAAGATGAAGTCCGGATCAGAGGGGGGAGGGGTATTCTTCTGCCTTAACACCATAAAAATTCCGGGTGTTGTGTCCATTGTACTCAGTTTTTTAGCAACGTGATCTGAAATCAGAATGGTCTTATCGGCAATTTGTTGTATAAGGGGATTGCCGACCTCTTTCTCCGTGACCAAGCAACGCTCGATCTCCCAGCCGCTGTTCATCGCCTCAAGGCAAAGCTTGTGCCCTTCAACGAGGAATAAGCCGTTATCTTTACGGCCTGCTGAAGAATGCAGTCTGCATAGCTGCTTGATATATTCGTTTTGTAGACTTGTTATGCGTTCCATCATTCTTTGATGAGTCGCTCAATATTTTCATTCGCGCCGATAACGATGAGCTTGTTTTCGGGGAGTAGGGGCATCTTGGGATCGGGAGACACACTGATGGAACCATCTGTGCCTCGGCAGGCAATGATGTTGATATTATAATTTGCTCGAACATTCAATTCCAGCATACTTTTTCCTGCCCAGCTTTTGGGGAGTCGAATCTCCATAATGGAGTATTCATCAGAAAGATCGAAATAATCCATAATGTCGGTGTTGCTCAGGCTTTTGGCGAGTCTTTCGCCCATATCCTTTTCCGGATAGATGACTTTATCAGCCCCGACCTTTGTGAGAATTCTGCCGTGAATGCCGCTGGTGCATTCTGCAATAACGTTGCTCATACCCATTTCCTTGAGCATCAGAGTTACGAGCACACCGGACTGAATATTATCAGTCAGTGCAACGATTGCCACATCAGCATTCCTCACGCCGAGCGTGCGAAGGACATCTTCGTCCGTGGGATCGCCGATGGCTGCGTGGGTGATTTCATCCGCGATGTTGCGGACGCGATCTGCATTGGCATCAATACCAATGACTTCGTTTCCGAGTTTCTGAAGATTAATTGCCAGATTGGAGCCAAATCGATCCAAACCGATAACTGCAAAGGTTTTCATTTTCGTTTTCATTTTACATTATACTCCTAACCAATCAGTATATTTGCCTTGGGGTAAGAAAGCTTATCTTTGTGTTGATTGAGTCGTATCATAATCGCCAATGTGATGGTAAGAATACCGAGCCTGCCCATAAACATTAAGACGATAAGAGTGAGTTGACAGATTGCAGACATTGCAGAGATACTGTATGCAGAGCAGCCGACTGTACAAAAGGCTGAGGTACAAGTGAAGAAGATATCAATCAACTGTGCATCCGGAGTCAGTAAGCTAACAATGATCGTACTGGTCAGTACGATTCCGCAAGCAATAAAAAATAATGAAAAAGCACGGTAGATATCATCTCCGGAAATGGTGCGTTTACCAAATTGAATCTTGCTTCTGCCGGATGCTACCTGAAATGCAGTGATTATTAGTACAAGAAATGTTACCGTCTTCATACCTCCGGCTGTAGAACCGGAGGATCCGCCGATAAACATCAGGATGCCGGAAATCAGCTTGGAGGGGTCTGTAAAATGTGCCATATCAAAGGTGGCAAAACCAACCGTACGCATCGTTACGGATGTAAAGAGGGAATTGAGCAATTTCCCGCCAAAGCTCATTTCACCAATGGTTGAGGGGTTATTCCATTCGGCGATTAAATAAAAGATCGTTCCGAAGATGAGTAATGCTGCGGTGGTGACCAAAACCATCTTGGAGTAAATGGATAGTTTGCGATTGATCAAATCCTGCCAAACAATAAATCCGAGCCCACCGATAATCGTGAGCAACATTAATATTGTCAGTACATAAGCATTGTTTTGGATTGAAGTAAGACTATCTCCTTTACCCAGAAGATCAAACCCTGCGTTACAGAAGGAGGAGACAGACATAAAAATGGATTTCCAAATTCCGGGAAAGAATCCGTAATTAGGAATAAAATGAAAGCTTAACAAAAGAGCGCCGATTCCTTCGATGATAAATGTTCCGCCTACGATCAATCGTACAAACGAAAGGATGCCACCTGCAGAGGAAAGTCCAAGTGATGATGAAAGGAGCATTCTTTCACTAAAAGAAATTGCTTTTCGCAGTGCCATCATCAGGATGATGGCAAGGCTCATAAATCCAAGTCCGCCCACCTGAATCATAATGAGAATAACCAGTTGCCCAAAGAAGGTAAACATCGTGTGAGGATCGCCCACAACAAGTCCCGTCACACAAGTTGCGCTGGTCGCAGTAAATAGAGAGGAGAGAGGAGAAAGCCATTCACCGCTACGGTTGGAGATGGGGAGCGTCAGTAAAAAAGTGCCGAGTAAGATGATTAAAATAAACCCAATAATGACAGTAATCATAGGGTTATGAGAAATAAAAGTCGGCATTTGATGCCCTTTCTTACTCATATATCCTCATTCTCCTTTCAAAAAAATCAAGTTTCTACATATATATAATGCAAAAACAATTATAATATATTTTCCCGAAAAAGCAATACCCTTTTAAAAATTAAAAAAGCAGAGCAGAAATTTCTTTCTGCTCTGCTTAAATAATTTACTTGCTCAGCTGCTTCTTAACAGTAGCAACCAATGCGGTGAAAGCTTCGGGATCGGAGATAGCGATCTCGGCAAGCATCTTTCTGTTGAGATTGATCTTGCAAAGCTTCAAACCGTGCATAAACTGAGAGTAGTTGATCTCATTCATACGGCAAGCGGCGGAGATTCTGGTGATCCAAAGAGCACGGAAATCTCTCTTCTTCTGCTTTCTGCCGATGTAAGCGTTGGTCAAAGAACGCATAACCGCCTGGTTAGCAGTTCTGAACTGCTTGCTCTTAGCGCCATAAAAGCCCTTGGCAAGCTTTAAAATCTTTTTTCTTCTCTTGCGGGTAGTAACCGCACCTTTAATTCTAGCCATTTATTTCAGCCTCCGTATCTTTTAATTATTTGTAGGGGATCAGCTTCTTCAAAGAAGGAGCGTTGGTTACGTCAACGTATGCTTCTTTGCGCAGTCCTCTTTTACGCTTGGTGGTCTTCTTGTTCAGAATGTGAGATCTGAAAGCATGGCTTCTCTTGATCTTGCCACCTTTAGTGATCTTGAAACGCTTTTTTGCACCGCTATGGGTCTTTACCTTAGCCATTGTTATGCCTCCCTTATTTTTTTTCTTTCTTTGGCGCTAAAACCATGATCATATTGCGCCCCTCCAATTTGGCGGGCTTTTCGATCACGCAATTTTCCTCGGTCAGAGCACAGAAACGCTTTGCAATATCGTATCCCAGCTCAGTATGAGCCATTTCGCGTCCCTTGAACTTCACGACCACCTTCACCTTATCACCGGCCTGCAAAAAGCGGTTGGCGTGAGATGCTTTGGTCTGAATGTCGTGGGTGTCAATTTTTAAAGTCAGCTGAATTTCCTTGACCGTCACGATGTTCTGGTTCTTTTTAGCCTCTTTTTCTTTCTTTGCCTGCTCATAGCAATATTTACCGAAATCGATAATTTTGCAAACAGGGGGCTGCGCCTTTGGCGCGATCATCACCAGATCAAGACCTTTACCTTCGGCGATCTTCATCGCATCGGCAGGGGACATAATGCCCAGCTGGCTTCCGTCTGAGTCAACGACTCGGATTTCTTTCTCGCGGATTGCTTCGTTGATACTTAATCCTTTTGCTTCTTTCGCGTTAATGTTTCCACACCTCCGAAAAATAATAAAAACGAGCAAAATAATTGCTCGTTTCATAACATAGTAAACCGATGTGGATCGGTCTTGAAAATGTTAACCGCTGCTGTTATAATGAACGCAGGGTGAGAACAGAGCAAACTATTCTACTTCTTTTTGCTCATATAGATTATCACACGATCATCAAAAAGTCAACACTTTTTTGCAAAAAGTTTATTTTTTTCAAAAAATCCCTTTACAAATCCAAAAGAGTTGTGTATAATAGGGGAGCGTTTTTGAGAAAACGCTTAAAAATGGCCTGGTAGTTCAGTTGGTTAGAACGCTAGCCTGTCACGCTAGAGGTCGTGGGTTCGAGCCCCATCCAGGTCGCCATACGCTGCTATAGCTCAGGTGGTAGAGTGCATCCTTGGTAAGGATGAGGTCACCAGTTCAAATCTGGTTAGCAGCTCCAGAAAAAACCTCTTTACGAAAGTAAAGAGGTTTTTTCAATGATATCCGTTCCTCGTCGGAACGGGTGATATATCTTCGATATGATATCCACCTGCGGTGGATGATATATGCCTTTGGCATATGAAGGAACGGATATTATATCATATTTGCAACACAAATATATCATACGACCCAACTCGTATATCATATCGCCTTAGCGATATATCATTATCCCTTGCCCCTTTGCCGCTTTTAGGCTATAATATACCTAAAGGAGGGTGATGCGAGTGAATAAAAAACATATTGCGTTAAATGCACACTTGATTCTTTGTGTTGCTCTATTTATTATATTTCTTGCACTTTCTATAAGTTGTGCAATGGGAAATGAGATTGGCTTGAGCATTATGTTTGGGATATTCGTTTTATTACCCATATTCGTGTTTGCAATATCTCCATTATATTTTGTCTTTTCTGATGAATATATTGAAATCGTTTATAATTTTGGTCAAAGAGAAAAAATCAAATGGAAGGATATAAGAAATATCTCGCTAATGGGTAGTTGGATTGGTGCTGGCGGTGGATTGCCGCACTATGTTATTGCCTATCCAAGAAAAGAAAAAAGGTTGTTCTTCGTTGTTGGCGAAATCCCAAAGACAAGAAAAACCAAAAAGCTTATTAAAAAGCATTATAATAAGAAAATCATATAGAAAATCAGGTTTTAGACCGGTTCCATTTTGAGTGTCGATCCCAAAAAACTCTTGTTCTTTCGAACAAGAGTTTTTTAGTTATATTCGCCTGCGGCGAGTGATATTGCTTCGCAGTGATATTCGGCTAACGCCGAGTGGTATTGCCTTCGGCAGTTTTAGTGGCGAATATAATATCACTTTTGCCAAAGGTAAAAATATCACTATGCCGCAAGGCATAATATCACTCTGTTCGAAGCACAGAATATCACTAATTCCTTGCCACTCCGCCGCTTTTATGCTATAATATTCCCAAGGCGGTGATGATATGGAAAAATACATCTATATTTTTGTTATAATGTTTGTTGTAGTTGTTATTCCTATCGCTCTTTATGTTATTTTCAAGCCTATGTTTCGACAGAATAAATTATTGAATGGTATTGTTAACTACGATACTTTTATGAGAAAATTTGTGTTTCGTATTGAGATTACAAAGGAAGAATTTTATTCACAGCTGAAAATACGCAATATCAACGATGTATTAGAATATTCTTTAAATGAGGATTGTTCAGTCATTATATTAACTATGTATAATATGAAATATTCATATAAAATAATAGTTGATGATTTCAATGAACCAATTATTCTGCGAGTTGAGCAAATACAGATAACCAGTAAGCCAGCTTTTCGTATCAATGAATTTTTTATTAAGAAATTTAATGCATCACCATTGCAGTTTGAAAAATATTAAAGAAAATCA
>JAZQAQ010000125.1:0-4907 GCA_045545255.1 Eubacteriales bacterium
TGGCAGGCGGCGGATTGCCTCCTGATCAGCGGCGTCAAGGACGGCGGTGTCTACATTGATACCGTCAATGTCGGCTTTAATGAGGGGAGTGCCCTCCTGGACGGTGCGCCCTATACCGCCTTTGCCCCCATCGAAGCCGAGGGGGAGCATACCATCGCGTTCACCGATCTCAATGGCAAGAACCGTACCGTTTCTTTCAAAATTGAGCGGATGCCCGAGATCCTCACCGGAGCACATACGATTTCCAACGGTGTGATCCTGCTGGAGGATTTTAATATCACTCCCGCAGAGCTGCGCGCCGGCTTCGACCGCCCGTATTTCTGCGTGGTGGAGGGCAATGCCGTCGAAAACGGCACCAAGGTGCGCTGGATCTATGAGGGGACGGTTTACCACGAACTGACCGTCCGTCTTTTGGGCGATGCCGATAACAGCGGAATGCTGGAGGTGGTGGATGTTACCCTCATCCTGCAGCAGTTGATCGGTCTGGAGGTCTCTTTGGACTCCACCACCGCCGATCTGAATCTGGACGGCAGAGTCTCCCTTGCCGATGCGGTAAACATTTTACGCAAATTGAATGCATAATTTTAAATCATAAGGGGCACTCTCATAAGAGAGTACCCCTTATAAAATAAGTAAGAAATATTTTTTAGAATTATTCTAAAAAAGTGTTGACAAATGAAAAATCCTCTGTTATACTATGATTGTAATTTAGAATTGTTCTAAAAACGGAGGTGAGGAAATGACCAAGCAACGGGCGTTGATCCTGCGGTTGATCCGCGAATCCGGCGGGCACCTGACTGCCGATGAGATCTATCAGCGTGCAAAAGCCGAAATGCCGGGCATCGCGTTGGCGACGGTATATAATAATTTGATCCGCCTTTCCGAGGACGGGGAGATCAAAAAGATCACCTTCCGTGATCGCACCGATCGCTACGATAAAAGTCATATTCCTCATATCCACCTCATCTGTGATGGCTGCGGCAAGGTCTGCGACCATCCCTCGGAGGGACTTTTAGAGGAAATGGAAGAGCGGCTGGGTTTCCCCGTTCGGGAATATGAGCTGGGCATCCATTATCTCTGTCAAGAGTGTCAAAATTAAAAATTTTTATAAAAGGAGAACCAATATGGAACTGAAAGGATCTAAAACCGAGAAAAACTTAATGACCGCTTTTGCAGGCGAGAGCCAGGCAAGAAACAAGTACACCTACTTTGCATCCGTGGCAAAGAAGGAAGGCTACGAGCAGATCGCTGCCATCTTCCAGAAGACTGCCGATAATGAGAAGGAGCACGCAAAGATGTGGTTCAAGGCTCTGGGTGGCTTGGGCGATACCGCTGCAAATCTGCTGGCTGCCGCTGAAGGCGAGAACTATGAGTGGACCGATATGTATGATACCTTCGCAAAGGAAGCTGAGGAAGAGGGCTTCACCAAGCTGGCTTATCAGTTCCGTGCAGTTGCCGCCATCGAGAAGTCTCATGAGGAGCGTTATCGTGCTCTCCTCTCCAATGTTGAGATGCAGAAGGTCTTTGAGAAGAGCGAAGAGACTATGTGGGAATGCCGCAACTGCGGCCATCTGGTAATGGGTAAGAAGGCTCCCGAGCTTTGCCCCGTCTGCGCTCATCCCAAGAGCTACTTCGAAGTTCGCAAAGAAAATTATTAATTCCGCTGAAAATGGCACAGAGCGAAAAGGCTTCCCGTTTGGGAAGCCTTTTCTTTTTGTCGAACCACCCGCTCGTAGTATCACATACGACTTCGGGATGGTTCGACAAAATCTGCACTCATTTTGAACAGAATTCGACTTCCCCAAAAGTCACAGACCGAAAACCACCCAAATTCATTGGGGTGGTTTTCATTTTTTGCTTTTCTTACCCCAATTCAATTGGGGTAGATTTTACATCCGGGTCATTCTTACCCCAATTCAATTGGGGTAGATTTTACATCCGGGTCGTTCTTACCCCAATTCATTTGGGGTATTTTTTATTATTGCATATTTTTTTCCGGAATTTCCATATATTTATCATTGACAAATGCAGAAAAGAAAAGTATAATTGTATACAATCATACAATTGGAGGCGCAAGTATGTTAGAATTATCCAATGTGACCCATCTATTAGAAGAAGAAACCTATCGATATTCCTTGCAGGATATTCCTGATCCGAATTTATATCGGGATGTATATAATTACGCTGACGTTCCCAAAGTATCCTTTAACCATCGGCGCGTGCCCATTGGGATGCCGGAGGAGATCTGGATCACTGATACCTCTCTGCGGGACGGGATGCAGTCGGTGGAACCTTACACCGTCGATCAGATCGTGAAGATCTATCAGCTTCTTTCGCGACTTGGTGGCCCTTACGGCATCATTCGGCAGACGGAATTTTTCGTGTATAGCGAAAAGGATCGGGAGGCGTTGCGGCGTTGCCAGGAGCTGGGTCTTCGGTTCCCGGAGATCACCACCTGGATCCGAGCCAATAAAGAGGATTTTAAGCTGGTGAAGGATTTAGGGATCCGCGAGACGGGGATTCTCGTTTCCTGCAGTGATTACCATATCTTCAAGAAGCTGAAGATGACCCGCCGTCAGGCGATGGATCAGTATCTTGCGGCGGTAGCGCAGGCCTTTGACGCCGGGGTGATGCCTCGGTGCCATCTGGAGGATATTACGCGGGCAGACTTTTATGGGTTTGTGGTCCCCTTTGTCAATGAACTGATGAAGATGAGTCGTGACGCTAAAATTCCGGTACGGATCCGCGCCTGCGACACTATGGGCTACGGGGTGCCGTATCCGGAGGTTACTCTACCCCGCAGTGTACCGGGGATTATTTACGGCTTACAACATTATTCCGAAGTGCCCAGCGAGCTTTTGGAGTGGCACGGTCATAACGACTTTTACTTGGCGGTCGCCAATGCGTCTACTGCGTGGCTTTATGGTGCGTCGTCCGTTAACTGCTCCCTTTTAGGAATCGGGGAGAGGACGGGAAATGTGCCTTTGGAGGCGATGGTGATGCAGTACGCTTCCCTGCGGGGCTCTCTGGACGGGATGGATACTACGGTGATCACCGAGATCGCGGATTTCTTCAAGCACGAGATCGGCTATCAGATCCCGGTAATGACGCCCTTTATCGGAGAAAATTTCAATGTAACCAAGGCGGGGATCCACGCAGACGGTCTTTTGAAGGACGAGGAGATCTATAATATCTTTGACACCAAAAAGATTTTGAACCGCCCTGCATCGGTGCTGATCGGCAAGACCTCCGGATTGGCAGGAATTGCCTACTGGGTCAATGAGCATTATCATTTGTACGGCGATGCGGCGGTAGGGAAAAAGGATCCGCGGGTGATCGCTATGAAGGAATGGGTAGATCAGGAATATGAGGACGGTCGGCAGACCAACCTTTCTACCCCGGAATTGGAACATAAATGGGAGGAACTGAACGATGATCGAGCATAAGAACTATTCACTGGCAGACCAGGTATTTGAAAAATTAGAGACGGATATTCTGAGCGGAAAGTACCCGCGCGGTGAGCTGCTGACAGAGCTGCGGCTTTGTCAGGAGCTTGGAGTCAGCCGCACCCCGGTACGGGAGGCACTTCGTCGGTTGCAGCAGGAGCATATTCTGGAGGAGACCGGAAAAGGAATGAAGGTGCTGGGCATCACGCAGGAGGATCTGCGGGATATTATGGAGCTGCGTCTTTGCATTGAAGGCATCGCAGCTGCACGGACAGCAGAGCGGATCACCGAGGAGGAGCTTAAAGAACTGAAAGAAACGCTGGATCTTCAGGAATTTTATATGACAAAGCAGGATTCCGACCATATTAAGGGAATGGACAGTAAATTCCACGAGCTGATCTATCAATTTTCCGGCAGTACGGTGCTGTACGACACCCTGACCCCGCTGCATAAAAAGGTGCAGCGTTACCGCAAGATCTCGGTGGAGAACGATACCCGCGCTCAGGCATCGGTGGAGGAGCATCGGCTGATCTATAACGCCATTGCCGCCCACGATGCGGCAGCTGCGGCAGACGCCATCCGTTCCCACACGGAGAATGCCAAGAAAAGCATAGTAGGTGAATAATATGGGCTATACGATTGCGCAAAAGATTATGCAAGACCATTTAGTGCGCGGAGAACTGATCCCGGGGCGTGAAATTGCCCTGCGGATCGATCAGACCCTCACCCAGGACGCTACCGGTACGATGGCATATTTAGAGTTTGAGACGATGGGAATTGATCGGGTACGCACCGAAAAGAGCGTGGCATATATCGACCATAACACCCTGCAGTCCGGCTTTGAAAATGCCGACGATCATCGCTTTATCCAATCAATTGCCAAAAAGCACGGCATTTATTTTTCCCGTCCCGGTAACGGCATCTGCCATCAGGTGCATCTGGAGCGGTTCGGCATCCCCGGCAAGACCCTCATCGGCTCCGATAGCCATACCCCCACAGGCGGTGGGCTCGGGATGCTGGCCTTCGGTGCCGGCGGATTGGACGTGGCGGTCGCAATGGGTGGCGGAGCGTACTATATCACCTGCCCCAAAATGCTGAAGGTGGTGCTGCACGGCAAGCTGCGGGATTTTGTGACCGCCAAGGACGTCAGTCTGGAGCTGCTGCGGATTCTTTCTGTCAAAGGCGGTGTAGGCTATATTATTGAATGGGGCGGGGAGGGTGTTAAGACCTTATCCGTACCCGAGCGCGCCACCATTACCAATATGGGCACCGAGCTGGGTGCCACGACCTCTATCTTTCCCTCCGACGAGGTCACCAAAGCCTTTTTGGAGGCGGAGGGACGGGGTGCAGACTACCGCCCTCTGGAAAGTGATCCCGACGCGGTCTACGACCGTATTATTGACATAAACCTTTCTACCCTTGAACCGTTGATCGCCTGCACCCACAGTCCTGATAACGTGG
>JAZQAQ010000126.1:0-12192 GCA_045545255.1 Eubacteriales bacterium
AACCGAGAGAGACAACTTCTTTACGAAGTGTCTCTCTCAGCTCACTTTATTTTTTTCCATTCTTCCGTTAACCGCTCGATACTCCACGCCGCATTTGC
Organism: Eubacteriales bacterium; assembly: GCA_045545255.1. Classification (GTDB taxonomy): domain Bacteria; phylum Bacillota; class Clostridia; order Oscillospirales; family QAKW01; genus QAKW01. The sequence goes on from JAZQAQ010000126.1 coordinate 99, forward strand.
CGGCGAGGTGGAGGGTAATAATATCGCTTCAATTCCAATGATTGGAAACAGATAGCGATCATAAAGCTTCTTCGCAGTCCCACCATTCACAAATATCCGCTCTACCCTACTTTCTGCAAGGATGGGTCGAATGTCGTTTGCAACGGCGTTTTTAATGGAACTATCCGCGCTTCCAACGATCTCACAGGATGCGATCACATCCCACAGAGCGACGCGATTTCGCGCAAGAAAGACTTTTTTCTCCTCGATAGAGGATGGTGTCGGCTGCTCGAAAACTGCCGCCAAAACCCGCCAAAATCGGTTTTGAGGATGCCCATAGAAAAACTTTTGCTCTCTGGAGCGAACCGAAGGAAAACTGCCCAAAATCAGAATTTTTGAATCTTTATTATACAGCGGCGGGATAGGATGATCGATCATATAAACCTCACAACATTTTAAAATAAACAGCCCGCATTCCGAAGAATGCGGGCTATTGTTTTTTGAGAGTATCAAACAACCGTAACCGGTCAGAGATTAATACTTTCTCTTTCTGGCGGCTTCGGATTTCTTCTTTCTCTTAACGCTGGGCTTCTCGTAGTGCTCTCTCTTTCTGATCTCGGAGAGAACGCCGGACTTAGCGCATTGTCTTTTGAATCTTCTCAAAGCACTATCCAAGGATTCATTTTCCTTGATGCGGATTTCTGCCATTTGGTCTTCCCTCCCTCCGCTTTGACGACAGTGTCCTACTTTATAGGTACAATGGACATTATACAAAACTCCGTGTAAATTGTCAAGCGTTTTTTATTGCAAATCTACACAAATTTTTCCATCTGCCATATAGCAACGAACAGAAGAGGTTTCCTGATCAAAACGATTGATCATTTCCTGAGCGATCTTATCCTCCACCTCTCGCTGGATGGTGCGCTTTAGAGAGCGCGCACCAAATTTACGGTCATATCCGTGCTCGGCGAGATAATCCAGAACAGGCAGTTCCACCTCCAGCGTAATGGAGCGCATCTTAAGGCTCTTGCGGAGATCGTGGATCATAATTCCTGCGATGGAACGGATGGTCTCACGCTCCAAGGGATGGAAGGTGATGATCTCATCCACACGATTGATAAATTCAGGGCGCAAAAATTTCAAGAGAGCGCGGGTAGCGCGGTCCTTTTCCAAATCCGATTCGCTGCGGTTAAAACCGGTAGCATTGGCAGTATCGGCGGTAGCGTTGGTCGTCATCACGATGATGGTATTCTCAAAGTTTACCACCCGCCCTTGGGCATCGGTCAGTTTCCCGTCGTCCAGCATCTGCAGCATAATATTCAGCACCTCGGGATGGGCCTTTTCAATCTCATCAAATAAAACAACACTATAAGGCTTGCGGCGCACCTTTTCGGTAAGCTGACCCGCATCATCGTAGCCCACATAGCCCGGGGGCGCACCGATCAGCTTGGAAACGGAGTGCTTCTCCATATATTCGCTCATATCCACGCGAATCAGTGCTTCCACACTATCAAAGAGAGAAATGGAAAGCTGGCGAACCAGCTCCGTTTTACCCACGCCGGTAGGACCGGTAAAGATAAAGGACGCGGGACTATGGGAAAGAGAAATCCCAACTCTGCGACGCTTGATCGCACGCACAACGCTATCAATTGCCTCATCCTGCCCCACAATACGGCTCTTCAGTTCTTTATCCAGATGATTGAGTTTTTCAAACTCCTGCTGCTTGATCTTGGTAGCGGGAATTCCCGTCCAAAGCTCCAGCACATACGCCAGATGGTCAAAGGTCAAAACTGCATCCTTGGGCGCGCCCATCGCTTGAAGGTCTGATTCCAAGCGGCATTTCTCGCTATTCAGCTCTGCAAGCTCTTTATAGGTCTCCTCCCCCTGCTCTTCCTCAGAGAGGACGTTCAGGCGCGCTGCAATCTCTGTAAGCCGACGATTCTTACGAATCCGCTCATTCTGGGCAACATTTTCAAGAGACGCGCCGCTGCAGGCTTCATCCAGCAGGTCAAGCGCCTTATCCGGCAGAAAACGGTCGGTGATATACCGTTCGGACATCTGGGCCGCCTGCACCAAGAGATGATCGGGGATCTCCACGTGGTGATAGTCACTATAGCGCGGACGCAAGCCCTTGAGGATCTCAACCGTATCCTCCAAGGAGGGCTCATCCACTAAAACAGGCTGGAAACGCCGCTCCAATGCAGCATCCTTTTCAATATATTTACGGTATTCCGCAAGAGTAGTGGCACCGATCACCTGAATCTCGCCGCGGGACAAAGCGGGCTTCAAAATATTCGCCGCATTCATTGTCCCCTCTGCATCACCGGTACCGACCAGATTATGCACCTCGTCAATCACCAGAATAATATTCCCGAGAGAGATCACCTCGGTGATCAGGTTTTTAATACGGCTCTCAAATTGCCCTCTGAACTGTGTACCGGCCACCAAGGCGGTCAGATCCAGAAGGTAAACCTCTTTACCCAACAGCTTGGCAGGTACATCCTCTTTGGCAATTTTAGACGCCAATTCCTCTGCGATAGCAGTCTTACCAACGCCCGGCTCACCGATAAGGCAGGGATTATTCTTGGTTCTGCGGTTGAGAATACGAATCAGACGATTAAGCTCTGTCTGGCGTCCCACAACAGGATCCAGCTCGCCTGCACGGGCTTTGGCAGTCAGATTGACGCCGTATTGATCCAGCATCTTCCGCTTTTTTTCTTTCTTCTTCTCTTTTCCGCCTTCTTTCCCCTGCTGCTCCGGCTTTTCACCATTGGAAAGCTGCCCGAAGATTTTACTGAAGAAAGGCGGCAGTGAGGGTGCTGTCTGAGAATCCAGTTCCTCATCAGACAGTCCAAGCTGCTCACTCATCTGATCAAATTCATCGGCAAATTGGGCGATATCCTCATCAGACATCCCCATTCCTTTGATCATTTCATTGACCTGAGGGATTCCCATCTCCTTGGCACAGGGCAGGCAGTATCCCTCATTGACAGGGGCGTTATTCCCATCCATACGGGAAACGAACACCACCGCCGTTCTTTTTTTACATTTCACACAAAGCATTTAGGACTCCTTACTTGGACTGCCTCGCAGCCCGGATATTCATATACATCGATACATAATCGAAAAAAGCAATCACAGTAGCAATCAGGCAAATGACCATCATCCAGGTAGCAATCTGCAGAGGCAGTTGCTGCTCGGTGGTCACGATGATAATCGTGATGGCAATAAAGAGCAGGACAGTCGCAATCTTTCCGCTCCATTTAGAGTAAACAACATATTTGCGGATATTCAGGAGCCGCAGACTCCCGGCTACCTGCAGCAGCTCTTTGACCGCATAGATGATCAAAATCCAGCCCGGCAGGCGGTCTTTCATAAATAAGCAAACCAAGGCGGTAAGCTGCATCATTTTATCGGCTGCGGGATCAGCAAGCTTGCCGAAATCGGTAATCTGGTTCCATTTCCGTGCCAAATAACCGTCCAACACATCGGTAAGAGCAGCCGCCACAAAAATCCCTGCAGCCCAAAAGCGACCGGGGTCCTCCTGCAAGATCGCAATCACGAACGCAGGAACCATAAACAGCCGCAAAATTGTCAAAAAATTCGGTATGTTCATCATTTAAAAGTCCATCCAAAATGATTAAAAAACGTTCAAAATAGGATTATATTGATTGATAAGCTTGAGAATCAGAGTTTTATTCAAATCCTCTTGCGTAAAAAGTACATTTCCGCTTGCAAGACCATAGACGATAGCGCCGAAAAGCATTACGATCAGGAGTGCTCGAACAGCACCGAAAACGATACCGCCTGCTTTATTGAGACTTTTACCAAACGGAAGCACCTTGAAAACCGCATCCAAAAGACGGGTCACAACGAAAAGCAAAACAAAGAAAAGGATCACGAGTCCAATCAACGCGATCGCCTTACTAATCGCCTCGCTTACGGGAATTGCAATAGAATCAACCAAAGCTTCCTTGGCGGCGGCAGTATTGCCCTTACTTTGCTCCGCAGAAGCGATGATCCCATCGATATCCAGATTAAAATTCTCCAAAAACTCACGCAGATTCTCGGGCATCTCACGCAGCTTTTCCGCCACATCCACAGAATTAAGTGCTTCCTCGTAATCCTTTGATACGGAGGAACCGTTGATCGCCGTCAAAACCGTATTACGGACGGCAGGCTCCACAAACTGCGTATTGAGCCAATTTGCAACAGGTGCGCTCAAGGTGACTGCCAGTACTACTGCCACAATTCCGCCAATAAGTGAGAACAAGGTTCTGATCAATCCTTTTTTATAAGCCAAAAAGATCGAAAGCGCGATAATCGCGACCACTACCACATCCAAAATCAATGCCATAGAATTATCCTCCCAATTTATATTCCGTTATATACACACTTGGTTTCGCTCACAACGACGACGGCATTTCTGCCCATAAATGCGATTCCGGTCGCCCGCTCGGGATGATCCTCCCACAAAAGCTTCCCGGATTTATTATAGACACCGCATTTTTGATTTCCGAGAATTGCAATTCTGCCGTTATGATAATCAAATGTAATTGCGTAATAATCCAGTTCGACTTTATCTTTCACAACACCCTTTTCGTTGCAGACAACAACGGTGCCATCACCGTTTTCTGCCGCCGAAACAACGAAAACATTATCATCTCCGTCCTCCAGAGAGTAGCATTGCAATGCCTTATTCTCCAACTGATACCGTCCAAGCTCTTTTCCCTTACTGCTCAAGGAAACCATTCCCCAGTTAAAGAGTCCGCAGACGGTGCCGTTATCCTTGATTTCGATATCGACGCAAGGATTCTCGTCAAAAGGTACAGTCCATTGCACCTCTTCCTTACTGAGCTTGAAGTACATAATTTCAGGTGCAATATCTGCGCCCTCAATATTGACAGCAGAGACAGCCAACGCTTTTCCGTCTGCCGAAAGATCCGCATCCAGAATATAGCGATTGAGACTGCGATAGCGATAAACCTCACGGAAGGAAGAGTCGAAGACATAGACCTTTGCAAGATAGCCATCACCCTCTGTAACCACCACAATACTGCCGTTTCGATTCATTTTAGCCGTAATGATGGGGTTTTCCAGATGGGTCTCAAACAGCACGGAGAAGGAATCTGCCACCATCAAGCCGGTTCCGCCGCTGTCATAAACAAAGACATAGTTGCCGTTTGCCGCCAGCACCGGTTTACGAAAACCTAACTGGGTATTTTGAAATTCTGTCCCGTTTTTATCGGTAATGATCAGTTTTTCCACAGTCGCGTGGGCAAAACCGTCCTTATAAACGACTGTATCACCGCTGCTGACGGTATCAAAATGAACCTCACCGTCTTCGGAAGTGGGTGCTGCAATCCCGATATTAATCTTCGCCATCAGGCGGCGAAAGTTATCCCCGTTGATCTGATCACGGTTGGCAAAAAGGAAAATCAACGCCACCATCACCATAATCAAAAGCAGAAGATAACGAACATATTTAATGGTCGTTTTAGATTTCGGCATTGGTCGAATCTGCTCTTCCTCGCCGATAATATCATTCTTCGGATCCCGCTTCATAGGGCACCTCCTCCCGATCATAATAAACTTTATTCAAATATAAGCCATACGCCGGCATCGTCTTCCCGCAGGCGGCCCGATCCCCGTTATCAATAATAGACGGCAACGCATTTTCATCAATCCGCCCCATTGAAACAAAAAGCAAGGTTCCTGCCATAATACGAACCATTTTATAGAGAAAACCGTCCCCTACCACACGAAAAGTGACGTCATTTCCCTGACGCCCCACGGAACTGTAATAAATCGTTCGCACCGTATCTTCAATCTTGGAGCCGGTGGACATAAACGCTTTAAAGTCGTGGGTGCCGAGAAAATGCTTGGCGGCGCGATCCATCTGCTCTGCGTCCAATCCTTTTCGCTCGTGGAAAGCAAGCCCGTTTTTAAACGGATCGGGAGCAAAGCCATCATAAAAGCGATAGATATACTCCTTTGCAACCGCGTGATAGCGGGGATGAAAATCCTCCGTCACCTCTTGGCAAGAAAGGACGCTGATACTATCCGGCAGTACCGAATTGAGAGCAAAAGGAATTCGCTTCATCTCCATCCGGCGGGGCGGATCAAAGCAGAGACAATATTCCATCGCGTGGACTCCGCTATCGGTACGGCTGCAGCCTGTAACGCCGACGCGAGAACCGAAGATCTCCTCAATGGCGTCCTGCATCTGCTCCTGGACGGACTTCCCGTTCTTCTGCACCTGCCAGCCGACAAAGGCCGCACCGTTATATCTGATTTTTAAAAGCAATTTTTGCGGCATAAATCAACCTTCATCATAAGATTTGCATTAAAATCACAGCGGTCATCGCCAGCAGCATCGCTGCCAGCGCAACCCAATCCCGCCAGCCAAAGGAATAAACCTTATAGCGGGTACGCCCCTCGCCACCGTGGTAGCAGCGGCATTCCATCGCATCTGCCAACTCTTCCGCTCTGCGGAATGCAGAAATAAGCAACGGAATCAAAATAGGGATCAAAGCCTTTGCACGCCGTACGATATTACCGGTTTCAAAATCGGCTCCTCTCGCCTTTTGAGCGTTGATGATTTTATCCGTCTCGTCAATGAGGGTCGGAATAAACCGCAGTGCAATGGTCATCATCATCGCAAGCTCATGGACGGGGAAGCGAAACACCTTCAAAGGACGCATCACACGCTCCATCGCATCGGTGAGCATTACAGGGCTTGTGGTATAAGTGAGATAAGAAGTGCCGAGAATCAAAAGGACGATCCGAATGATCATAAAGAGCGCATTACGAACCCCCTCCGTTTTGATCCAAGCAAGCCAAGAGATATTCGGAAAGATAGGCTCTCCCCCGCCGTACAGCACATTGAAAAAAGCGGTAAATACAATAATGAAAAGCAACGGCTTCAGTCCGCGGAATACCACTTTCAAGGACACTCCGGAAAAAAGCACCACCAAGCCAACCAAAGCACCAACCACCAAAAAGCCCCAAAAGCTTGGCACAATAAAAAGTGATACGACATAAAGTACGGTCAGCAGCAGTTTCATCCGAGGATCCAGCCGATGCATAAAGGAATTGCCCGGGAAATATTGACCGATCGTCACATCCTTAAGCATCCTGATCACCGCCCTTCTGCAGCAGGCGCATCAATTCTGCCTTGCCCTGCTCAACGGTATAGATATTGCGAGAAACCGGATAACCCTTTTCCTGCAGAGAGATGAACACCTTTGTGATATTCGGGACATCCAGCCCCATCTCCACCAACTCATCTGCCCGCTCAAATACTTCGGGCACCGAAGCGTGCATCGCGCATCTACCGTGATTCATTACCAGAATGGAGTTTGCATTACGGCTGATATCCTCCATAGAATGAGAGACCAGCAAGACTGTACTCTTTGTTTCTCTATGGTAATCACGGATACGACTCAAGATCTCGTCCCGTCCGCGGGGGTCCAGTCCTGCGGCAGGCTCATCCAAAATCAATACTTTAGGCTCCAGCGCCATAACGCCTGCGATGGCAACCCGACGCTTTTGCCCACCGGAAAGATCAAAAGGCGATTTTTCCAAAACCGACGGACTCAGTCCGACAAATGCAATGGCTTTTTCTACCCGTTCGTGGATCTCATCCTCCGAAAGCCCCATATTTTTAGGGCCGAAAGCGATGTCCTTATAAACGGTTTCCTCAAAAAGCTGATATTCGGGGTATTGGAATACCAGACCCACGTCAAATCGAGTCTGGATCCTCGTCTTTTTATCGGCATCCCAGAGATCCCGACCGTCAATCAGAATCCGCCCGGAGGTGGGTTTTAAAATTGCATTAAAATGCGATATGAGGGTGCTCTTACCGGAGCCTGTATGCCCGATAATACCGACATAATCCCCTTTTTCGATATGAATATTGACATCCTCAATAGCAGTAATCTCAAAGGGAGTGCCCGTACCGTATGAATGGGTCAGGTGCTCAGTTTTGATCATCTTTTGCACCTCCCAATAATTGCTCCAGCTCTCTTACACAGGATTCCACCCCAAGCAAAGAGATGGGAACTTTAATATCCTCCTGACGGAGCGCAAACATCAACTCCGCAGTCTGGGGAACATCCAAGGAAAGACTATGAAGCAGTCCGACATTTTGGAAAACCTCTTTGGGCGATCCGTCCAAAATCATCTCGCCCTCGCTCATCACAACGACGCGATCTGCCTGCACAGCCTCGTCCATATAGTGGGTGATCAACACAACCGTGATTCCCTCTTCACGATTCAAGCGTTGGATCGTCTTCATAACCTCTTTTCGACCCTGGGGGTCCAGCATCGCCGTCGGTTCGTCCAGCACAATACACTTCGGCCTCATCGCCAAAATGCCCGCAATGGCAATCCGCTGCTTCTGCCCACCGGATAGACGATGAGGAGCGTGGTGACGGTACTTGGTCATCCCAACCAATTCCAGTGCCTCATCCACTCTCTTGACCATCTCGGGATATGGAACACCCAAGTTTTCCAGCGCAAATGCCACGTCTTCGTCCACCACGGTGGCAATCAGCTGATTATCAGGATTTTGAAACACCATTCCCACATTTCGACGAATCTCCAGCAAGTTCTCGTCGTCAGCAGCGTCAAGTCCCATTACCGTTACCTTTCCGCTATCTGCTTTAAGGATCCCGTTAAAATGCTTGGCAAGGGTGCTTTTTCCGCAGCCGTTATGACCCAGAACCGCCAAAAATTCCCCTTCCTCGATCTCCAGACTGACATCGTGGAGCGCCGGAGAAGCAGTTCTTCCCTCTTCGGCAGGGTAGGCGAAATTCAATTGTGAAACTTCAATGATTTTTGCCATTTAGTCCTCCGAGAACCATCTTGCAACTGAGCCGGACGGGAAATTCATTCCGGACGCTGTCCGTAGTCCGATCTCGCCGCTTTCAAACTGTCCGCCGATCCCCTTAGGGAGGGTCAGCCGCAAAAGATATTCCATTACCGACGCTGAAAGTCCGGTGGAATAGGAATTCAGAATAAAGAACAACGGGGTTGGAGAAAGCAACTGCACGACCCGCGTCATAAAAGGATAAAGGGTATCCTCCAGCTGCCATACCTCACCGCCGGGTCCGCGTCCGTACGAGGGCGGATCCATCACGATCCCGTCATAGGTATTGCCGCGGCGGATCTCCCGCTCCACGAATTTCATACAATCATCCACCAGATAGCGGATGGGACGATCTGCGACACCGCATAAAGCAGCGTTCTCCTTCGCCCATTGCACCATCCCCTTGGAGGCGTCCACGTGGACGACGGATGCGCCTGCCTTGGCGCACGCCATCGTAGCTCCTCCGGTATAGGCAAAGAGATTCAAAACCTTGATGGGACGGTCTGCCTTTTCAATCAAGCTGCGCATAAAATCCCAGTTGGTCGCCTGTTCCGGGAAAATACCGGTATGCTTAAAGTTCATCGGCTTGATCTGAAAGGTCAGATCTCTATAATTGATTTTCCAGCTTTCGGGCAAGGAATAGATATCCCAATGCCCGCCGCCGCTGTTGGAACGGCGATAGACCGCATTGGGTCGTTTCCACTCGCTCCGTTTTTTATCGCTCTGCCAGATTGCCTGCGGATCGGGACGCACCAGTGTGTAGTCCCCCCAGCGCTCCAGCCGATCCCCGCAAGAGGTATCCAGCAGTTCATAATCCTTCCATTGATCTGCAATCCACATTTCTTTACTCCTCAAAACGCAGCTGCTCTACCTGTTGACCGACAGGTTTAAGCCCTAAATGACGATAGGCATTGGGTGTCACCATCCGCCCTCTGGGTGTGCGTGATAAAAAGCCGATCTGCAAGAGATACGGTTCATAGACATCCTCCAGCGTGATGGACTCTTCTCCAATGGTCGCCGCAAGCGTCTCCAATCCCACAGGACCGCCGCCAAAATTCACAATAATACTTTCCAGCATTCGGCGGTCAATAGCATCCAGCCCAAGATGATCGATCTCCAAAGCCTGCAACGCCACGTCCGCTATCTCGCGGGTAATGGTGCCATCACCCTTGACTTCCGCATAGTCCCGTACCCGCTTCAAAAGGCGGTTAACAATACGGGGCGTACCGCGGGAGCGCATTGCGATCTCCATCGCGCCCTCGGGGTCAACGGGGATTCCCAAAATACCCGCAGAGCGAATAACAATATCTTTCAGTTCTTCGGGTTTATACAGTTCTAACCGAGTCAGTACCCCGAAGCGATCCCGCAAAGGTGCGGATATCTGCCCTGCACGGGTCGTCGCACCGATCAAGGTAAAACGAGGCAAATCCAGCCGAATACTACGGGCTGAAGGTCCCTTTCCGATGATGATATCCACAGCATAGTCTTCCATAGCGGGGTAAAGAACTTCCTCTACCGCTCTGGAAAGGCGATGAATCTCATCGATAAAGAGAACATCACCCGGCTGCAGATTGGTGATCAGTGATGCCAGATCACCCGGTTTTTCAATGGCAGGTCCGGAGGTGATCCGTAGATTGACCCCCATCTCATTGGCGATGATTCCCGCCAGCGTGGTCTTACCAAGACCCGGAGGTCCGTAAAGCAGGCAATGATCCAAGCTTTCGCCTCTGCCGCGCGCTGCCTCAATAAAGACCTTCAAGTTTTCCTTTGCTTTCGTCTGACCGATATAGTCCTCCATCTTACGAGGACGCAAGGAATCTTCTATCTCACCGTCTTCCAGCCCAAAGGAGGTGGAAACGATACGGTTTTCAAAATCACTCTCGATCATTGGCTAAATCCTTTCAATGCTTGCGTTATGGCCTGCTCAACAGTCAGTGCCTCCAGATCCAATCCATTAATGGCGTGCTTCGCTTCCGGCTGGGTAAAGCCCAGTGCCATCAGCGCTTCAATAATCTCCAGACTCTTGGAGGCAGTACCCTGGGTAGGCGTGGATGCGGCAGTATTCACGTGAATGGCCGACATTCCCTTAAACTTATCCTTCAATTCCAGCACCAGCCGTTCTGCTGCCTTGGGACCAACACCCTTGGCGCGGGTGATATTGGCCTTATCCCCCATCAACACGCTGGCGGCAAGCTCATCCGGTGTCAACTCCGAGAGGATCGCCAAGGCGCCCTTGGGACCAATGCCGGAAACAGAGATGATCATACGGAAGCAATCCCGCTCGTCCGGATCGGGGAAGCCGTAAAGCTCCATTGCATCTTCCCGAACAACCATATGAATGTAAATAAATGCTTCTTCTCCGACGGATTCTAATTGATCCAGTCCGTGACGCGAAAGCAGGATGTGAAATCCGACACCACCGCATTCAATAATAGCGGCTTCTCCTGTTTTATCTAAAATCGTTCCTCTTAATGATGCGATCATACCTTTAACCTCAATAAATTGGATTTTGAACTATGTGCGTGGCAGATGGCAAGCGCCAATGCATCGGCAGCATCGTCGGGGCGAGGAATCCGCTCCAACCCCAGCAGTTGACGGGTCATCTCCATCACCTGATGCTTTTCTGCGCGCCCATATCCAACCACGCTTTGTTTTACCTGCAACGGGGTATATTCATACATATCCACACCCTTTTGATGCCCCGCCAGCAAAATCACACCTCTGGCGTGCCCCACCTGGATGCCTGTGGTAATGTTGGTATTAAAGAAAAGCTCCTCCACCGACATACAATCAGGATGAAAACGGTCACAAAGCTCGCTGATTCCCTCGTAGATGATCTGCAAACGACTTGGAAAATCCAACCCTGCAGGCGTCGTCACCGCCCCGTAGTCCATTACCCGAAAGCGACCACGCTCATATTCCAGAACCCCGTAACCAACCGTTGCAAAGCCGGGGTCAATCCCTAAAATCACCATTGAATATACTTCCCCACATTATATTTCACTTTATTATAACACATTAAATATATAAAATAAAGTATTATATAAAAAACTTTCTTCATTTTTTTCAAAAATACTGTTGACAAATCAAATTCCATATGCTAAACTATTCAAGCGTTATCCGGGTGTGGCGCAGGTGGTAGCGCGCTTGACTGGGGGTCAAGAGGCCGCAGGTTCAAGTCCTGTCACTCGGACCATAAAAAACAGAGCAACTTCGGTTGGTCTGTTTTTTATTATCTGAAGC
>JAZQAQ010000127.1:0-5104 GCA_045545255.1 Eubacteriales bacterium
AGATGAGCTACACCCGCATTTCTGATCGCCTTTCTCTTGGCGACGAATGTTATTATACACGAACATTTTGATAAAGTCAAGCACTTTTTTTATTTTTTTAAAAAAAATTATCTGCGCCCGAAAAAAGCCTTTTCGGGCGCAGATTTTTTCCCTTTATTCTGCAGGATTCTTCGTCATCTTTTTAACGGTAATGATTTCTTTTTCTGCATCAGCAGCATCGTATTCAAATGCCACGCGATCCCCTGTATTCAGGATCACCGCCCGTTCATCGGTGGCAACGCTGAGGACATAGGTCTTACCGTCGGCATTATCCAGCTGATAGTAATATCTGCTGTTGCCGTCCACTACCGCAGTACGGACAGCGATGATCTTACCAATGGCGGTGGCGCGGGTAGTATTTTCAGGCTTTTCCTCGATCAGCCCCTTATCGGAAAGCTTATCCACATACATCCGCTCGCACTCCTCCACCGTATCGGCGGCGACGACGATCTGGTACTGACGGACGTTGACCATTGCATACATCTTGACCAGATTGCTGGCATCCTTCAGTGCCATAAAATAGGTGGGTTCATCTGCCACATTCAGCAAAAGCGGGAAGGTGGCGGTATAACGCATCTCCTGCACCTGACCCTGCGCCGATGCCATAGCGGAATATTCCTCCGCACCTGCTACCGCATAAAATTTGGTCTCCTTGGTACGCTGATTGGAGAGGATAAATCCGATATTGGATTCATCTGCTGCCACGCTGGTGACGCCGGTATACATATAAACATCATCGCCCTGCGCCATATAATTATAGCCATCGGTGGTAACGCGGCAGTCCTTCTGCGCAAAGACAGAGTTCCAGAAGCCATTGACCAGAGTGCCGTAATAATCATACTGCTCAATGATCAGCTCCGCATTATACACACGATCCACCCAAGCGGGGATCTCCTCAACGGGGAAATAGACGCTCTCGCCGGTGATGGCATTGACCAGCACCGCACCCTCGATATCTCTGCCGCCGTAAAGACCGATGGTAAATTTATAGGTGGGACAGATCCAGTAGGGCACGCCCTCCTCATTGACCTCAAAGGTCTCATCGGCAAAAATCTTGGTAGGATATTTGAAACGCAGATGACGGTCCAAGAAACGGCCGAAGTGCTCCGCGGTGGAATATTTCATTCCCTCCTCCAGACGGATCAGCTCTACCTCCTGGGTCACCATATCGTTCATCAAATAGCCGGGGATTCCCTCCCCCACATTAGAGAACCATTTAAAGATATCTGCATATGCCAGCGGAGTAACACGGACGGGACGACCCTTATAATTGATCTGGGTATAATTATCCATTACCGAGAACTGGCTGACCATATCGGAAAGCTCACCCATCTTGCGGTCGCCCAGCTTCTGGGCAGACTGCAGATCCAACCGAGGGATATGGTCAAAGGTGATCTGAGAGACATCGGTGCTGAAATCACCGTCCTCCACAGTCAAAAGCTCCCGATAATTTTTAGCGTTGAAGATTCGCGCGCCCCACACATTGCCGATGATCATCACCAAAATGCAGGCTGCGACGATCCCTAAAAGCACCTTAATCGTACCCGGGAAAGCGGAGACCTTCATATTCTTCAGCTCTGCGGCAGGCATCTGCATCACCTTGGGACGGAGTCCGCCCGTGATGAGAAAGGCAATGCCATACACCACGCAAAGAGAGATGATAAAGCCCAAAAGTCCGGCAGAATGGATATTCAGAGCGGGCAGAGTAACGTAAAAATTACCTGCCGCAAAAAGCAGCGTGATTACTGCGCTGATCAAATGACGTTTTGCTGTTTTCATTTTTTTACACCTCATTCAAAAATCTCATAATTTTCGTGAACCGCACGGTCTACCAGCCCTTCCACATCCAGCTTTTCTTCTTCCTTTAAAATATCGCTGAAGATGGGCTTTGTTTTCGGATGCTTGGGGGTAAATACGGTGCAACAATCTTCATAGGGCTGGATGGAGGTATCAAAGGTGCCGATCTTACGGGAGATCTGCACGATCTCTTCCTTATCCATACCAATCAAGGGGCGCAGCACCAGTGCGTCGGTGACACCGTCAGTCAAGCGAAGGGCGTCCATCGTCTGACTTGCTACCTGACCCAAGCTCTCACCCGTTATCAACGCTCCGCTGCGGGTGATTTTAGAGAGTTCAAAGGCGACCCGCATCATAAAACGGCGCATAATAACTGTAAAGTATTCTTCCTTGCACTTCTCCCGAATGGCTTCCTGGATCTCGGTAAAGTGGATCACCATCACCTTCATACCGGGACAGTACGCCCGCAGCTCTTCAGCCAAGGTCAGCACCTTTTGCTTGGCGCGTTCACCTGTATATGGCGGGCTGAAAAAGTGGATACCGGTTAATTTTACACCGCGTTTTGCCATCATATAGCCTGCTACGGGGCTATCAATACCGCCGGAAAGCAAGAGGCACGCGCGCCCATTGGAGCCATAAGGCATTCCGCCTGCGCCCGGCTCACGAACCGCGTGAATATAAGCACCAAAGTCCCGCACCTCCACGGTAACGGTCACATCCGGATGATGAACATCCACCCGCAGATGAGGAAATTCCGCCAGCAGCACTCCGCCGATCTCACGGCAGATTTCGGGGGATTTCAGCGGAAACCGCTTATCGCTGCGCTTCGCCTCCACCTTAAAGGTCGTCACCTCTTCAAGGGTATCGACAAGGCATTCCCTTGCCAGTGCCTTGATGGACTCCATTTCCTTTTCACACATATAAGCGCGGCAGACTGCTGCGAAACCAAAGACCCGCTTGGTACGGGCAAAGACCTCATCCATATCCGTATCGGAGAGTGGGCGGATATACACGGTGGATTGGGCAAGGCTGATATCAAACTCGCCCAGATCTGCAAGGCTGAGCTTGAGATTTTTTAATAAAATCGTGTCAAATCGGCTGCGGTTGAGACCCTTCAGCACGATCTCACCGCATTTTGCCAAAATCATTTGTTCCATTTTTTAAACATCCTTATATAATCTCTGAATTTTTGCAGGCACCTCTGCCAGCGCGTCCATCAGGGCATCCACCTCGGCGACGGTATTCTCTATTCCGAAGCTGATGCGCAGAGCACCCATAACGGTCGGTTCATTCTGCCCCATTCTCGCCAGCACCGAGCTGCTGCGGGCTTTTTTGGAGGAGCAGGCAGAGCCTTGAGAAACATAGATTTCCTTTTCCTCTAAATAATGCAGGACATTTTCCCCAAGATACCCCATACAGGATATATTTATAATGTATGGCACACCGTCTGCAGGAGAATTGATCTGCAAAAAGGGCAGCTCCTCGGCGCGCGCCAAAAAACGATTGCGCAAGGTCTCAAAATGCCTCATCTCTTCTTTTTGGTACAGCTCCACCGCTTTTGCAAAGCCTGCGGCAGCAGGGCTGTTATAGGTTCCGGGGACTCTTCCCCCCTCCTGCTCTCCGCCAAAGAGGATATTCTTTAATCTTACGCCTTTTTTCAGATAAAGTGCGCCGATTCCCTTCGGACCTTTCAGCTTATGGGCGGAGATGGAAAAGCTATCGCATTTCAGAGCCGCGACCGAAGTGGGGATCTTGCAAAACGCCTGCACGCCGTCGATATGAAAATGAGCGGGTGATTTTTTTCGTTTGATCACCCCTGCAATCCGCTCCACCGGCAATCGCTGACCGGTCTCATTATTCACCAGCATTGCGGCGACGAGAATGGTCTTTTCATTGATCGCTTCTTCAAAGGAGGCAAGGCATGGATCGGCGTACACCACTTCAAAGCCCCGCTCCTCCAGCACTGCTCCGCAGGCATACACACTGGGATGCTCCACCTTGGAGAGCACAATTCGATTACCCATTCTTCTGCGTACCTCGGCAGCACCCAAAATCGCATAATTATTGGAATAAGTCCCTCCGGAGGTGATCAGCACCTCCTCGGGTGCGCATTTCAGCACCGAGGCGACAGCACGCTTGGCGGCAAGGATGCCCTCTTCTGCTGCCAAAGCGGGGCGATAAAGTGCCGAAGCATTGGCGAACCGCAGCCGCTCTTCCTCCGCGATCAACGCCGTCACTTCGTCGTAGGGACGGGTGGTGGCGCTGTTGTCTAAATAAATCATTGGTTTCTCCTGTGTATCATATTTATAATATTATACACCGAATTTTCGCCATAATCAAGCATTATTCCAAAGGTCGATCATCGCCTTGGCAGTCAGTTCCCCGCCGTAAATCGCCTGATCCAGCGTATTGGCAGAGCTTCCCACCTCCAAAAGAAGGGTGTGAGGAGTAAAGTGGGTATTGAAGCGGTCTGTACGCAGGTTGACGGGGCGGGAAAGCTGACCGTACAGCGCACCCATTTTACGGGAGAGCTGGAGCGCATATGTAAAATTCTTGCGCCAGTTCGGATGAGAAAGACCTTTAGCGTCGGTACCGCAGACCAACATAATCTGTGCCGCCTTCCTTCCATCCACCTCGGTGACGGGATAATAATCCACCCCATTACTGCTGATAGAATCGCGATGGACGTCCAGTACAACACGAATGGTGGGATTCTCCTTCAGCACCTCTTCTACCTTTGCGCGGGAATTGGCGTAAGCACCGCTGAAATCGGGGCTGTTAAAAACATCCTTAATATGAATCGTCTCATAGCCCGCCGCCTCAAAAACCGCTTTCATTGCCGCCCCTACCGCCACCACATTCTCCTTTTCGTCACGGGTATTGGTGATCCCCTTTGAGTTACGGTAACATTCCGTCGTATGGGTATGATAGATCAGCACCGCAGGCTTTGAGGGCGTAAATTCCGGCATCGGGACGGTGGCGTTCAAATCGGCACTGACATCAAACTTCGTCCCGTTTGCCACTGCAGTGCCGTCCACCTGACGATAAGTTCCGGAGAGGGCAGAAAGATTTGCCGCCTTGATGACATTACTGTCCGGTACATCCTCCTCTTCCTCCTCCGCTTTGGCGAAATACAAAAAATGCTCGTCCAACGCTTCAGTAAATTCCGGGGTCAGATACCGCCCCACATACCGCATCACAGGGTCGGTATGCTTCAGCAAAGCGATCCCCGCTTGACGGGCGGTTACCGCACGGGTCTGCCGCAAAG
>JAZQAQ010000128.1:0-5887 GCA_045545255.1 Eubacteriales bacterium
AAGAGCCGCCGAAAGTTGAGTGCGGATTCTCGCCTTCCCTTTCGGGACGACCGGATAAGAGAATGCGACTACATAAACACCCTTTTCCATCATTCTCTTTGCCATTTCAACGGCTTTATGCTCATCATAAAGCATAACCGGAATAATCGGAGTTCCGCCATCCATAACATCCAGACCGATTTCTTTGATTTTTTCCGCAAACAGCTTCGTATTATCAAAGAGTTTTTCACGCATACCCAGATCATTCTCAATGATCTCAAGCACCTTTAAAGAACCCGCAGCAACTGCCGGCGCAAGCGTATTTGAGAAAAGATAGGGTCTGGAACGCTGACGAAGCAGATCAATAATCTCTTTTCTACCAGATGTAAAGCCGCCGGAAGCACCGCCCAGTGCCTTACCAAAAGTACCGGTAATAATATCAACTCGTCCCGAAACTCCGCAATGCTCCGGTGTACCTCTACCTGTTGCACCCATAAATCCGGCCGCGTGGCTATCATCCACCATAACCAGAGCATCGTATTCATCAGCAAGATCACAAATACTTTTCAGATCCGCAACGATGCCGTCCATAGAAAAAACGCCGTCTGTAGCTATCAGTTTAATGCGACAGTCCTTTGCTTCTTCAAGCTTGGCTCGCAGATCCTGCATATCATTATTCTTATAACGGAACCGCTTTGCCTTGCAAAGGCGTATGCCGTCAATTATACTCGCGTGATTTAACTCGTCGCTGATAACGGCATCCTCATCCGTTAATAAGGTTTCAAATAAACCTCCGTTTGCATCAAAGCAGGAGGAATACAGGATGGTATCCTCTGTGCCGAGAAAGCTGCTTAATTTTTCTTCCAGTTTCTTATGGAGAGACTGGGTTCCGCAGATAAAACGGACCGAAGAAAGACCGTAGCCATATTCCGCATAGCTTTCCTTTACCGCCTCAACGACCTCTTGATTGTTCGCCAAACCCAGATAGTTATTGGCGCACATATTGATCACTTCTCTACCATCAGAAAGACCGACTCGAGCACCCTGCGGGGTAGTAATAATCTTTTCGTTCTTGGTAAGACCGTCCCTCTCGATCGTTTCGCAAGTTTCTTTAAAATATTTCAATGCAGTTTTCATCTTACGTTTCTCCTCCATTTAATGACGTCCAATCCAAGATCACTTTTCCGCATTTTCCGCTGTTCATCGCCTCAAAACCCGCTTCATAGTCTCTAATATCTAACCGATGAGTAATGATCGGAGAAATATCAAGCCCACCCTGCAGCATAGCAGACATTTTATACCAGGTTTCGTGCATTTCTCTACCGTAAATGCCTTTAATGATCAAACCGTTAAAAATAATCTTGGACCAGTCGATCTTGGTATCGCTTTTTAAGAGACCAAGCAGTGCCATTCTGCCGCCGTGCACCATATGATCGATCATCGTATTGAATGCGATCTCGCTGCCGGACATTTCCAAACCCACATCAAAGCCTTCGCGGATATAGAGTTCATCCATCACCGTTCGCAGATCTTCTTTTAACGTATTTACAGTATAACGGATACCGAGTTTTTTTGCAAGTTCAAGACGTTCGTCATTAATATCGGTAATCACCACGTGGCGCGCGCCAACGAATTTACAGACGGCCGCCGCCATAATGCCGATCGGGCCGGCACCTGTAATCAAGACATCCTCGCCGGTGAGATCGAAAGAAAGTGCCGTGTGGACAGCGTTTCCGAAAGGATCAAAGATCGAATACAGTTCTTCAGAGATCCCCTCTTCGCATCGGCGAACATTCTCCTGGGGGATCACCAAATACTCCGCAAAAGCACCGTCACGGTTAACGCCGACACCAACCGTTTCTTTGCAAAGATGACCTTTACCTGCAAGGCAGTTTCGGCACTTGCCGCAAACGATATGACCTTCACCGGAAACGATCTGACCGATCTTCCAGTTTCGTACATTTTCGCCAACCTCTACAATTTCACCGACATACTCGTGACCGATGACACGAGGAGTTTGGATGGTCTTCTGAGACCACTCATCCCAATTGTAAATATGAAGATCCGTTCCGCAGATTGCTGTTTTATGGAACTTGATTTTCACATCATTACTTCCGGTAATCGGTTCGGGAACATCCTCAAACCAAAGTCCTCTTTCGGGTAATTTCTTTACCAGTGCCTTCATTTCTTTCAGCCCCCATTATTATGATAGATTTTCATTGAGTTTTCCAATAGCTCTATAAAGCTTCGTGTCACTTCCGACATCTTGCGGTCGTTATTCAAAAGATAACCAATTATATAGCACTCTTCGCTCTCCAGCGGAACACTGACAATATCTCCGCGATTCAACGCAGAGGGCATAATGCCGGTTCCGACAGTATAAGCATCGGTAATCAAAAGGACGTTCATCAAGGTTGCGCGGTCACTGATCTCAATATGTTTACTAATATATGTCGCGTCCATCATTTCTTCAGTGAAGAAAGAGCTGTTGTGTTCCCCTTGTTCATAGGAAACATACGGATAATCCTTCAATATTGTATTATTCAAGATCGAGTGACGGACCAAGGGATGATCCTTTCGCAGAAATACGTGGGGTGCCGCCTCCAAAAGAGGGGTAAACGATAGATTTCGCGCGCCTAAATAGCGCCGCATTATCTCATAATCCCCGCCTTTAATGGCTATAATTCCAATATCACTGAATGCAGTCTGCACCTCGTGAATAATATTATAGGTTTCAATCTCACGAATTGAAAACTTATAGCTATCTGCAACGGTGTCTTTTAAAAATTTCCCAAAAACATCGGCAATAAAATCATAATGCTGCGTTGTAATATACAGTCTCTGCTGCACATCTCGCGTCCGATAGCGATGATTGATAAAATCTTCACTTTCCGCCACCTGCTGAGCATATCGAACAAATTCAGCGCCCTCTTCAGTAAGGCACACTCCGTTTCCGGAGCGATCAAATATCTTGATATTCAATTCCTGCTCCAAAGACTTAACGCTGATAGAAAGCGAGGATTGAGCAATAAAAAGTTGCTTTGACGCTTGTGTAAAAGAACCGGTCTTTGCAATTTCTAAAACATATTTACATTGCTGTATTGTCATAAGTCTCTCCCCTCTTAAAATTACCACTTAATTATAATTCATTATAATTAGATTAACAAATATAAATTTCCTATCGTTTTCATTCATAATAATTAATACCCCAAAGAAAAACTCTGGGGTATCAAATATTAAGTTTAGCCGGTAATCTCTGTTTTTTCCGCCTTTTGATACTGGGAAAGGATCCAATAGACCGCCTCATTCATATCAATCTGATGACCGCCGTCAAAAATATCCAAATAAACCTTGGATTTCGGATACTTCTCCATCATCATATTAAAAAGCCTAATGCTATGATTTACCGGAACAACAGGATCATATTTTCCGTGGAAAATCTTGAGATTTGCTTTCGCTATGGTATCAATATAGTGAATGGGAGACCGCTTCAGAAGCTCCTCTTCATCCTCGCCGCAGCAAGCGATAACGCTGGGACGATAGTGCTTGCTCTCCATAACAAAATCCCTAAGATCGGTAATGGGAACAAATGAACCGATTGCCTTAAAGTATTCCGGGCACTTCCCTGCCATCAAGAGTGCCATATGACCGCCACCGCTGAGACCTAAAAGAAAGATATTCTCTGCGTCGACATTCTCATTCTGAATCACATAATCGATAGCATCCTGAATATCCTGCTTCGCATATTCCGAACCACAAGCTTGCTTACAGTGAGGATTCTCGGCAAGATTTTTGCCGCGGAATTCCGGCAAAAGCAGGTTGAAATCATACTTATCTGCCACAGGGAGCATATTTTTAATCTGATTGAACCGATCATAGCTCCAGGTATGGAGACCGACCAATAAAGGTCGTTTTTCTTTGGATTCAGACCTATAGAATAATGAAGGCTGCATAGATCCATCCAGCGTAGACTTTACATAGATTTCAGTTTGATTCATTTTTTACCTCCACGACCAAACCTCACATCATAGTGCAGGATTGCAATAATTATTGAAACCATCGTTATAACATTTCCGATAGCTGACCCATAAGCAAAGGTGACGACATTATAAACAAGCCAACACGGCGCACCAAAAAAAGAAACAAATCGGATGTGCTTTTCATTGGTCAACCATAATGCGCCCGTCTCAAAAATCACGCCGATAATCGGAAACAGACTAAAGATATTCTGATACAGCAGTAAACCTACCGCAATAATAAAAAGGTTGGAACCGATGATTGAAAGTTTCAAGTGTCGCTCAATGAAGCCCTTGCTTCTTCTCTGCGCCAAAAGAGATACCAAAAGCGCCACAATATCCAGTGCAGCACCCTCAAAAGCGCCAAGAAAAAGATACTGAACAACATATAAAACACGGGACCCTGCATTGAATATTATGATTCCGCGCCTACTCTTCAGCTGATAGCTGAGGACAAACATAATCACCGCAGAAATCCCGATAATACTCGCAATATATTTCATAAGATCCCTTCATAAAAATCGATGTTCAAATTCATCTCTTTAAGAAACTCTATAAATGTAACATATTGCTGCAACGATTCAAAGCATCCGATCGGCAGCAAATACGCCATAACATTATTGATATGGATATAGATGATCTTCCCATTAATAACGCTTACTCTTTCGATAGCAGAATAATAATGCTCTGTTTTATTCACCGGCGTTGTTTCAACCAAACGATCATCCAAAAACTCCACAACAGCCTCGGGCGAATAGCCCATCTTTCCGCTCTTTTTCATCCCTTTCAATTGAGCCTTTAATGTCTGCTTTAAAAATAGAGGCAAGCAACATTCAAAGACAATCAAAACGATTATCAACGGAATTATTTTGAATAATGTACTCAACGAGAACCCATCCGTCACCAGCATCGCCAAACCGAACAGCAAAAGTACGACTGCGACCATAATCCTCAAGGAGTTTAATTGCTTTTTTCCGTAAGGAGATTTCGTCATCCAAAAGGTATTATAGTCCAGATAATCCTTATCTGTAAGCTGTATGTCAAACTTATACGGCATAATCTCACCTCATATATAAATTCTCATCGGTACGGCAACGGTTCTAAGCCACAGTGTCATACTCTACAGTTACGATCGATAGATTATAAAAAACAATTCGAAAACACTGTCAAAAGACCGTACAATTATCATTTTTTAATATTATAGCATAAAAATGACAAAGCCGCAATAATTATTCATTTAACTGTTAATGAATGATGAAAAATGAATCGTGAATAATACAAACGAAAATCCGCCCACTTTCGTGAACGGATTATCGTTTGTGTATTTTGAACTTAATGACACGAATGAAAAGTGCCTGAAAACTGAGAATTTTAGAATATGGAATTAATCTTCAACGCTAAACCGACAAACATTCCAACAATCGAAACAACAATTAGTGCAATTAGAAACACTAAAGACCATTTGTTATCGTTTGCACTATTAATGAACTTTTTCTTTTTTACAAGAGTGCATTTGTTCATCAAAAAGGATTTTACTTCGTCAACACTTGCATTAAGATTATTTTTTTCTATGGTTACATACAAATTATGTTGTAGGTGAAGCAAGATAAAGTTTTTTGTTTCAAAGAACTTCGTTATCTGGTGATAAAAATATTCTCTTTTTAGTTCATCAACATGTGAAACAATTTTATCCTCAAAAAGTTCATAATTTAAGGTAATTTCTTTTCCTGCAGAAATTAAATTTCGTTCATAATTGATTTTTATTGACTTTTTTGTCCTGAAATATATTAAAATCATTAAGAACGATATAAAAGGACCAAACCCAAGAACAATATCATAATTACCAATTAAAAGATTTATACCGATTAGATAAGCAACTAGACAAAGAAAAG
>JAZQAQ010000129.1:0-11019 GCA_045545255.1 Eubacteriales bacterium
TTTTCTGCTATCCGCCAAACCGCTCTCTCGTAGTATCACATACGACTTCGGAGCGGTTTGACGAATTCGGAAACATTTTAGACAATCTTCCGGCGTGTCAAAAATAAAAGATGGTGTTTTTTTGACACGCTGATAAGGACCCGAAGGCATTTGCCTTCGGGTCCTTGCATATTTTGGGGGCGGATGTCAAGAATAAAAATGAGGTGAGCGATATGTTGATCAGCGTGTTTCGCTGCATTGTGCTATATGTGGCGGTGGTGGTGGCGGTGCGGGTGATGGGGAAGCGCCAGATCGGAGAATTGCAGCCGTCTGAATTGGTGATCACCATTATGATCTCCGAGCTTGCCGCTTTGCCGTTGCAGGATTTGAATATGCCGCTTATTTGGGGCATTATGCCGATGTTTTTGATGGTTGGGCTGGAACTTTTGATGTCACTATTCACGCTGAAGTCGATGCGTTTTCGTGCGTTTTGCTATGGCAAGCCCGTCCTTTTGATTTATCAGGGTAAAGTGAATCAATATGAACTTTTGCGTACCAGAGTATCTATGGAAGATATAATGGAGGCAATGCGTGGAAACGGAATTTTGTGTGTTGAAGATATTATGACCGCGGTATTGGAAACGAATGGAACCGTATCTGTGATTCCAAAGCCGCAGGCGGCACCGCCGACCGCTAAAGATTTGAAGATTTCGGTAAATCAAAGCGGTGGTATTCCGGTTATTTTAGTGATGGACGGACACATTGTGGAAAAAAATATGAAGTTAAAGTCTGTTAGCGAAGAGCAGCTGTCGCACATTTTAAATGGCTATGAAATACCGATTAGGGATGTTTTTATGCTGACAATGGATGATAACGGAAAAACGTTTTTGATAAAGCGGGAGTTAAAATGAAACGAACATTGATAAGCTTGTGCCTGATCTTAATATTCATACTGTCTGTAGTGATAGCAGATCTTTGGTTTATGAACAGGTATGCAGACGGAATGAACCGCAGGCTGGATGCTATAGTAAAAGCGGACTCGTATGAGGAGAAAAAGCGGCTTGCAGGCGAGCTTGATGTTTTTTTTGTTTCTCACGATTTCTTTGCCCACAGATTGGTGCCGACGGGCAGGATGGAAGAGATGGAAACCTTACTGCATAAACTGAATGCTTATATTGAGACCGAGGATTCTCACGAGGTTGCTGCAACCGTCGCAGAGCTTCGTTCTCGGGTAAATTTGCTTTATTCTACCTTTATGTACCGTTGGTACCATCCGGAGCGGTTCCGCATAGAATAAGGCAAAGAATATCTTGGGAGAGGAGCGGGTAATGTGAAAAAGAATTGCATTCTGAAGACAGTGAGCTGCATCGCTGCTGCAATCGCTTTGGGAATATTGATTCAGATTTTTCTTCCTGATATTCTGATCATTGCGATTTGCTGTATCCTTGTACTTATTATGGGTGTGGTAATCGCGAAATTTACTTAAGGAGTGAATGGTATGCAGGTAGTGGTAGTGAGACCTCCGAAATTTTTGCGAGGGATTTTAAAGCGTTTGTTTAAGATCAGAAATGAGGGCTGAATTGTCATAAAAAAGCGGTCTGCGGCATAAGTAATAATAAAAAACAAAGGAGCCGTGGACAATGGAGTGTAATCAGCAGCAAACAATGGTGGCAGCGACCAAAACGCTGTATGAGAATTTTTTGGAGGAAAAGTGCGAAAGCGACATTCTGATCCCGGATTATTTCCCTGCAGCCGAAAAGATCATTCAGTGTAATGCGACCCCCGCTATTCTTAAAAAAGAAGTGGATGGCGATCGCTTAAATTTGGAGGGAAGCTGTCGTTTTACGATCATATATCAGGGAGAAGATGATAGCGGGATCAAGGCATTAAGTGAAACGGTAAGCTTTAGTGAAAGTTTTCCGCTGAAAGAGCAGGGGGTTCATCCTTGGACGCAGGTGATCGTGCGGGTTGCGGGTACATCGTGCCGCTTGCTTAATCCGAGAAAGATTACCGCGCGATCTACGGTGTCTATTGCTTTGAAGGTGAAGGATCAGCAGATGAGCGAGACGATCGAGGAGATGGATTGCAATGAGGCGGAGGCACTTTTTGAGCCTAAAACGGTTTATACAGTACTTGAGCACACTGCTGATACAACCAAGGTGCAGGGAGAGATTGAAGTACATACCGATATCCACGATATCTTAAAGACCGACTGTTCTGTGTGTATCAAAGATGTTAAGCTGATGCCGGGAAAGGCGATTGTAAAAGGTGTGGCGGATTTATATGTGCTTTTTACCCCGGAGTCGAATCCTTGTAAGGTTGAGAGTACCTCGACTGCTATTCCCTTTAGTCAGATATTGGAATTGCAGCATCAGAGTGAAAACGGGTGTATGGAGGCATATTCTGCAGTACAGAATTTAAGAACGGATGTTGAGGCGGACGAAGAAGGAAAGAACCGCTTAATATCCGTCACAGCCACGCTGATGACAGAGGGCGAGTTGTATGATAACCAAGAGCATCGTTTTCTGACAGATGCGTATTCGACGCGTTATCCGCTTGAGCTTCGAAAGGATCAATTGACGGTAGAAGAGATGACGGAACAGGGTGAGATCAATGAGACTGTCCGTTATGAAATTCAGATGGACTCAAGCGATATAGAGGTGATTCAAGCCCTTGGCGTTCCGGTGGTACAAAGAATTACGGGACAGGATAAGACATTGTCGATTGAGGGTGTTTTGGATGTATCACTGTTCATTCGGGAGGGAGATCATCATCGTAGCATTGACAAGTCTTTGCCCTTTACACTTAAAAAAGAATTGCAGCAGCTTTCCGGTCGGATGCGTTGCGAGGTAAGACCTTGCGTTTTGGGGATGAATTGGTCAATTGGCAATGAGCAGATTGAATTGAAGGCGGACTTGGCTTGCTCAATGATGGTATTTTCAAAGGAAACGGTTGAAGTGATTGACGGTGTAGAGGTGGATATTGATCATCCCATTGAACAAGTGAAATCTTCTCCCTTGGTCGTTTATTATGGCGAAAAAGGGGAGCGTCTTTGGGATATTGCGCAAAAGTATTTCACTTCTGTCTCTGCAATAAAGAGTTTGAATGAGCTGAACAGCGATATTCTGGATGATAAACGGTTGATTTTAATTTCGAGGTAAATAGAAAGAACGTGCTTTTTCTGATAAATTGCAGAAAAGCACGTTTTTTTCGCATATAAATATTGCTAATTTATTTTATTAATGCTATAATATATATTATTTTATTTTAAGGAGGCGGTACAATGCGCAATTGGAAAATTGAAAAGCAAGATGAAAGCACAGTCGCGGCGTTGTGCCGATCTTTAAATTGTTCGCACTTTTTTGCCCGTATTTTGATCAATCGAGGAATCGAAACTGCTGAAAAAGCGAGAGCCTTTTTGAAAACGCACAGCTCTGCTTTATGGGATCCGTTTTTGTTTCGCGGGATGGAGCAGGCTGTGGAGCGCATTGGAAAAGCGCTGGGCAACGGTGAGAAGATCACCGTTTATGGTGACTATGATGTGGATGGTATAACCGCTACCGGTCTTTTGGTTGAGGTGCTTCGTGAGCTTGGCGGGACGGTTGATTACTATATTCCGAGTCGATTTACCGAAGGTTATGGTGTCAATACCGATGCGATTCGCTCCATCGCCGAAAACGGTACTCGACTGATTATTACGGTCGATACCGGTATTACTGCTGTTAATGAGGTTGAGGAAGCAAAGAAGTTAGGCGTAGAGATGATTATCACCGATCATCACGAATGCCAAGCGGTTTTGCCCGACACGCTGATCCTCAATCCCAAGCAACTTGACAGTGGTTATCCTTTTGCAGATCTTGCCGGCGTGGGCGTTGTGTATAAATTGGTTTGTGCGCTGGATCAGCGCTTTGGAAAAGGGGACGGCGCGGATCGTTATGCAACCTTTGCGGCAGTCGGCACTGTGGCAGATATTATGCCGATGCTTGGTGAGAATCGCTATATTGTTCACCGCGGCTTGGGGAATCTTAAGAACACCGGTTGTCTTGGTTTGAAAGCGTTGATCGATCGATGCGTCGGTGAGCGTCCCATTGATACATCCACCGTCGGTTTTGTGATCGCTCCTCGTATCAATGCCGCGGGCAGAATGGGAGCGGCCTCCACCGGTGTCGATCTCTTGACGACCAGAAGCGTTGAGCGCGCGCAGGAGTTGGTGTCCGATCTCTGTGCCGAGAATAATCATCGTCAGGAAATTGAAAACCGTATTCTTGATGAAGCGGTAGCTATGATCGAGCAGGATCCTAAAAATGCAAAGCGGAGTGCCATCGTGTTGTGGAATCGCGATTGGCACAATGGCGTTGTGGGAATTGTAGCATCCAGACTGAAGGATCGTTACGGTAAACCGTGTATACTTTTCTCCATCAATGAGGATTATGCCAAAGGTTCCGGACGTAGTGTCAGACCTTTTAATCTGTTTGAGGCATTGGAACGCCTCTCGAATCGCGTGGTCAAATTTGGTGGACATGCTTTTGCGGCAGGTGTCTTGGTCGCAGTTGATCGCTTGGAGGAGTTCAGAGATGCATTTTGCCGTGAGGTAGATGCATTCCTTGAGAAGGATCGTTTTGATGAAAGCATAAAGGTGGACTGTGTTCTTCGCGAACAGGATTTGACTTTGGAGCAAATTAAAGCGTTGGAGCAGCTTGCGCCCTTTGGACGTGGCAATGAGACCCCTGTGTTTTGTATGCGTAATGTATATCTGCAGGACGCTGTCCCGACCGCAAACGGAAATCATATGCGCCTAGCACTTCAGCTTGGTCATATGCGCATAACGGCGTTTTACTTTAATGTGCCGCCCGCTTGCTTTTATTATCAGCCCGGTGAGCGGTTGGATATTGTGTTTGAAGCAGATATCAATAATTATAACGGTCGCCAAAGTGTCCAACTCTCTATAAAAGATGTTCGATACTCGATGCAAACAATTGGTGAAAAAGCGGGTAGCCTTCCACGCTTGGAGTGTGAAGCTGTTTCTGCTTTGGATGTGCCCGATCGCAGGCATACGGTTGCGCTTTATCGCTATCTGCGCAGACAGTCCTCAAAGGGGATGACCTCTTTTGATTTTCTCACTTTGCCTGCACGGATTGCGTGTGAGCAGCAATGCGAAATATCGATCGGTGCAGTCTACTATTCTTTGGAAATCTTAAAAGAACTGGGGATACTGAATTATCAGCGATCCGATTCAATTATCACCAATCTCTGCATTAATGCCGAGAAACGGGTGCATCTTGAGGATTCCGAATTGCTGAAAAGAATTGCAGGAAAGGCGGGTGAGTCGGTATGTGTTTAGATCAGAAATTATTTGCTGATTTTGCAGAACTTCTGAAAAATGATGAACGTCGGTTCGATATTGATAAGATCGAGCGCGCTTATCTGCGCGCAAAGGAATGTCACGATGGGCAGATGCGCTCTTCCGGCGAACCCTATGTCTGCCATCCTATTGAGGTGGCAAAGCTTGTGCACGAGTTTGGCTTGGATACCGATTCAATCGTTGCAGCTTTTTTGCACGACACCATTGAGGACACGGAACTGACCTTTGATGCAATTAAAAAAGAGTTTGGCGAAGAATGTGCTCATCTGGTGGATGGCGTCACTAAACTGGGTCAGATTCCCTATACCTCCAAGGAAGAGGCGCAGATCGAGTATCTTCGTAAGATGTTTCTTGCTATGGCAAAGGACATTCGTGTTATCTTGATCAAGCTTGCGGATCGCCTGCATAACGTACGGACTCTTGGTGCTCGTCCGCGGGAAAAGCAGTTGAAAACCGCGCGTGAAACGCTGGAGATTTATGCACCGCTCGCGCATCGCCTCGGTATGCAAAAGGTTAAGCAGGAGATGGAGGACATCTCTGTTTCGTATCTTGATCCCGATGGCTGTAAAATGATCGAGGAGAAGCTGAAGGAGTTTGAAGTTCACGGTCAGAACTTTATCGAGAATACGAAAAAGAACATTTGCGATAAGCTTGCAGAGTACGAGATTCCTTTCGAGCTGACCTATCGTGTTAAGCATACCTTCAGCATTTATCGCAAACTTTTTACCCAGAATAAAACCTTCGAAGAGCTTTATGATGTATATGCTTTTCGTTTGATCGTTAATACCGTGAATGATTGCTATTATTTGCTTGGTATTATTCACGATCTTTATAATCCGATCCCGGGTCGGTTTAAAGACTATATCTCCACGCCGAAGCCCAATATGTATCAGTCTTTGCATACGACGGTCATCGGCAAAGAGGGTATTCCTTTTGAGGTGCAGATCCGTACTTGGGAGATGCATACTACAGCGGAGTACGGTATCGCAGCGCACTGGAAATATAAAAGCGGTGTGCAAAACAGCAAGACTGCCATTGATGATAAATTAAAATGGGTGCGCACCCTGCTGGAAACGCAAGAAGACGTCTCGGATACCGAGGATTTCATTAGTGCCTTGAAGATCGATCTTTTTGATGACGAGGTCTTTGTGTTTACTCCCCGCGGCGATGTGGTGAATCTGCCTGCAAGATCGACAGTTATCGACTTTGCCTATGCAATTCATAGCGCCGTCGGCAATAAAATGGTGGGCGCAAAGGTCAATGGAAAGATCGTTGGATTGGAGTATAAACCGCAAAACGGTGAGATCATAGAGATCTTGACGACCTCTTCTCCAAACCACGGCCCTTCGAGAGACTGGCTGAAAATCGTTAAAACCAGCGTCGCCAAGAATAAGATCCGTCATTGGATCAAATATGAACGCAGAGATGAAAACATTGCTACCGGTATGGATGAGCTGGATAAAGCTCTCCGACGCAGTGGGATTCGTCTGAATAAAGATAATCGCGAAGAGATACTCAAAGCAGTTTCTTTGCTTTTGCATTTTAACTCGATCGAGGATATGTATGCAGCGATGGGATACGGCGGTATCCCCGTTGCCAAGGTTGAACGCAGAATCCGCGCTTATTGCGAGCAGCTTGAAAAGGAAAACAGACCGATTAAGGTTGTGCCGATTTCTCGCCCCAAAGCAAGCGCGGGCGGCGTTGTTGTGGAAGGGATTGATAACTGCCTTATTAAATTCGCCAAGTGCTGCAATCCGCTTCCCGGTGACTATATCTGTGGCTTTATCACCAAAGGTTACGGTGTATCGATTCATAAAACCGATTGCCCCAATGCCCGTCGTGGTATGGAGATGGAGGCGGAGCGTTGGCTGGCCGCTCATTGGGATACGACCGAGAGCAATAGCTTTACAACAACGCTTTTGATTCGTGTGAAGGACTCCATCGGTGTTATGGCAAATTTGACCCGTATTCTGGCGGATATGAAGGTTAATATCCGCAGCATCCTTACTCGCGATGAGGATGATGGGGTATCTATGGTCTCTCTCGGCATCGAAGTTAAAAGCCTGGATCATCTGAATTATATAGCGTCAAAGATTCGTAAGGATCCGGATGTACTGGATATCCAGAGAGCAAATCAATAGGAGAAAAAATGAGAGCAATTTGTACGGTTGTTAAAAATGCCTGCCTGCGGGTGGATGGCGAAGTGATATCGGAGATCGGAAAAGGTCTTTTGGTTTTCTGTGGCTTTTCTGCGCAGGATAGTAAGGAAAGCATTGAAAAGGCACTGAAAAAGGTCGCGGGTCTTCGCGTGATGGACGATCCGGACGGAAAACTGAACTGCTCGCTTGCCGATGTGGGCGGGGAAATGCTTTTTGTATCAAATTTTACCCTTTACGGTGATGTCAAAAAAGGATTTCGCCCCTCTTTCGTCGAGAGTATGAAATACGACGAAGCAGAGGCACTTTATGGCTATGCACTGGAGAGATTAAAGTCGGAATACGGCGTCGATGTTAAGGGCGGTGTATTCGGCGGTGATATGAAGATAGAGGCGTTGCACGATGGCCCCATCAATATTATCATCGACAGCGAGGATCTATAATGAAACTTACTCGTCTTGAAGTTGGATTGATGCACAGTAACTGTTATTTTCTGGTAAACGAAGAGAGCGGTGAAGGTGTGCTGATCGATTGCGGCGGAGATGGCAATGAGATTATTTTGGCTGCTCATCGGTTGGGGATACGCATCGTTGCAATTCTTTTGACCCACGGTCACGCTGATCATATTGAGGGTGTCGATCGTGTGACAAAGGAGTTTTCCTGCCCGGTCTATCTGCATCAGTTCGATCTGGAATATTTAAGACGCCCTGAGTTTAATCTCTCAATGCGGATCTATATGCGCCCCTTGGTTTTGGAAACCGAGGCGATCGCGGTGCGAGATAATGAAAAGATAGAAGCTTGTGGGTTTACCCTTGAGGTGATCCATACGCCGGGTCATACGCAGGGGAGTGTTTGCTTTCTTTTTGAGGATATGCTGTTTACCGGCGATACTCTTTTTCTGGATTCTGTGGGCGGTGATTTTCCGCCGTTCGGAAATTTGGATACGGAGATTGAATCTATTCGCAGTCGTCTTTTTACTTTGCCCGATTGCACCTGCTATCCCGGTCACGGAGAGGCGACGACATTGGCATATGAAATAAAAAATAATATGTATTGCAGGATATGAAATGGAAATCAAAATCAGCGGACATCAATTTGAATACGATGTAACCGGAATGTCTCTTCTCTTTTTTCCGGGTGAACCGGTAGTCTTTCTTAAAAGACCGAATGGGGAGGAGTGGCTTTCTTCAAGGCTGGTAGATGGAAAGGGTGGACTTTGCGCAAAAGCGACCTTCTATTATCGCGGCAAAAAGTATGAAAGCAGTAAGATGATTTCGGTCGCGGATAAAGAAGGACTGCTGATGGCGGTAAAGCATACCATCTATAAAGTTTTTCACCGCGCCACCGGAATCTGCCCGCCTTGGGGAATTTTGACCGGCATTAAGCCGACAGGTATTTATCGCCGTCTGCTTGCTGAAAAGGGGTATGGTGGTACGCGTCAATATCTTTTGAATGAATATTGTATGCAACCCGAAAAAATTCCGCTCCTTCATCAGATCTGTAAGGTGATGGAGACAGTTCAAACCGATAGCGGTAAAGAAGCGAGTCTTTATGTTTCGATCCCCTTTTGCCCCTCCCGTTGCACTTATTGCTCCTTTATAAGTGTCGCAGCCGAGAAGAGCAATCACCTGATCGAACGATATCTCGAGTGTCTGCAAGAGGAAATCAGAGATAAATGTGAGGTGCTCAGAAAGCATTCTCTTAATGTGAAGTCCGTCTATATCGGCGGAGGGACGCCCGGAATTTTAAATTGCGAGCAGATGGAACGACTGCTTGCTTCGATTCAAGAATGCGTGGGAACTGATTTGGCGGAGTTTACCTATGAACTCGGTCGCCCTGATACGGTATCGAAAGAAAAATTGGCACTTTTGAGGAGGTTTGGTGTCACCAGAGTATGTATCAATACACAGACAACGAATGATGAGATCTTAAAAGCTGTAGGACGGAGGCATACCGGAGCGCAATATTTCGAAGCGGTTTCCTTGACAAAGGAATTGGGTTTTGATAGTATAAACACCGATTTGATCGCCGGTCTCCCCGGTGAAAGTGAGGAGTCTTTTGCACGCTCTTTGGAAGATGTTTTATCTGCGGGTGTGGATAATATTACGATTCATACTCTGGCGATTAAGCGGTCTGCCCGTCTGCACGATACGGATGATTATTTCGATCCCGCCAACGATCACGTTCAGAGGATGCTGGATCGGGCGTATAAACGCCTTTTGGATTGCGGATTTGTGCCATACTATATGTACCGCCAGAAAAATACTGTCTCCAACGGAGAGAATATCGGCTTTTCCCGTCCGGAGACTATCGGGCTGTATAACCTCTATATGATGGAGGATTTGCATACGGTTGCTGCTTGCGGCGCGGGCGCTTCTTCAAAGATTATTTCCGGAAAAGACGGACGCATCGAGCGGGTTATTAATATGAAATATCCATATGAATATATCAATGAAAATGAAAGGATCCGAAAGAATACAAAACTTTTGGATCAGAAGTTAGAGGAGACCTTATGACGGCTGAGCAGGCTAAAAAAGAAATTGAATTATTGACCCTGCAGCTCAATGAGCATATTCACCACTATTACGTGGAGGATGCCCCCATCATATCGGATTATGAGTATGATATGATGATGCGCAAGCTCTCCGCTCTTGAAGAGGAGTTCCCTGCGTTGCGCTCTCCGATATCGCCCACGCAGCGTGTTGGCGGGGCGGCGGTGGATAGCTTTGAGTCCTTTCGTCACGAGGTACCGTTGCTTAGTTTGCAAGATGCCTTTTCCTATGATGAATTAACTGCGTTCGACGAACGTGTTAAAAAGACCTGTCCTGACGCCAAGTATGCGGTAGAACTAAAAATTGACGGTCTGTCGGTGGCACTGACTTACGAAAAAGGCGTCTTTGTTCGAGGTGCTACCCGCGGCGATGGTGTTGTCGGCGAGGATGTTACGGCGAACCTTAAAACCATCGGCAGCATTCCGATGATTCTTAAAGAGTCTGTGGATATTGTTGTCCGCGGCGAGGTTTATATGCCTCGAAAAAGTTTTGAGCGATTAAATGAACAGTGTATCGCCGCGGGGAAAAAGACTTTTGCAAATCCGCGAAATGCCGCCGCGGGCTCCTTGCGGCAGTTGGATAGTAAAATTACTGCAGAACGCCGTTTGGATATTTTCGTTTTTAATATTCAGCAAATTGCAGGAGAGATGCCGAACGGACACGCTGAAAGCCTTGATTATTTAAAGACACTCGGCTTTAAGGTGAGCCCTTACTATAGATTGTTTGACGATATCACGGAAGCCTTTGCGGAGGTTGAGCGTTTTAATTCGATACGCGACGAATTGGGCTTCGATATCGACGGCGCAGTGTTAAAGGTGGACCGTTTTGCAGACCGCGACCTTCTGGGTGAGACTGTTAAGGTTCCCCGCTGGGCAATTGCATATAAGTATCCGCCGGAGCAAAAACCGACATTATTGAAAGATATTGTTATTCAAGTCGGTCGTACCGGGGTACTGACTCCCAATGCAGA
>JAZQAQ010000130.1:0-12807 GCA_045545255.1 Eubacteriales bacterium
GGTATCAACCCCGACGAGTGCGTTGCTTGCGGTGCTGCTATTCAGGGCGGCGTACTGGGTGGCGACGTCAAGGGCGTTGTTCTTCTGGACGTTACTCCGCTGTCTTTGGGTCTGGAGACTCTTGGCGGCGTATTCACCAAGCTGATCGACCGTAATACCACCATCCCCACCAAGAAGAGTCAGATCTTCTCTACTGCAGCGGATAACCAGCCCAGCGTTGAGATCCACGTCCTGCAGGGTGAGCGTGAAATGGCTGCTGCCAATAAGACCCTTGGTAAGTTCCAGCTGACCGGTATTGCTCCCGCTCCCCGCGGCGTACCCCAGAT
Source organism: Eubacteriales bacterium (assembly GCA_045545255.1). GTDB lineage: Bacteria > Bacillota > Clostridia > Oscillospirales > QAKW01 > QAKW01. The sequence goes on from JAZQAQ010000130.1 coordinate 327, forward strand.
CGAGGTTACTTTTGATATCGATGCAAACGGTATCGTGAACGTATCCGCAAAGGATCTCGGCACCGGTCAGGAGCAAAAGATCACCATCACCGCCTCCACCAATCTTTCCAAGGAAGAAATCGATAAGGCTGTGAAGGAAGCGGAAGCTTGCGCAGCAGAGGATAAGAAGCTTAAGGAATCCATTGAGATCCGCAATAATGCCGATCAGATGGTCTATCAGACCGAAAAACTGATGAACGAAGCCGGCGATAAGCTGGACGAGGCAGATAAGGCAGGCGTTCAGGCAGAGATCGATAAGCTGAAGGAAGCCCTCAAGGGAACTGATACGGGCGCCATTAAGGCAGCTACCGAAGAGGTGCAGAAGAAGGTCTATGAGCTTTCCTCCAAGATCTATGCCCAGAATCCCGATGCTGCAGCAGGTGCAGCACCCGGCGCAGGTGCCGCAGGCGGCAATGCAGACGGCGTTTATGACGCAGATTTTAAGGACGTAGACGATAATAAATAATAAATGAACAATAAAGAAGGTCGAATTCCGCCCGAAAGGGCGGAAATCTTCTGACTTTGCAAGAGAGAATTTTTATGGCAGATAAACGTGATTATTATGAGGTGCTGGGCTTAAATAAAAGTGCCTCCGACGATGAAATCAAAAAAGCCTACCGTAAGCTGGCAAAGCAGTACCATCCTGACCTGAATCCCGGTGATGCAACCGCGGAGGAAAAGTTTAAGGAGGTCAATGAGGCATACGGTATCCTTTCCGATCCTGAAAAGAAATCTCGCTATGATCAGTTCGGTCACGCAGGAGTCGATCCTTCCTACGGCGCAGGGGCCGGTGGTCCGGGCGGCTTCGGCGGCTTTGGCGGAATGGGTGATTTCGGAGATGTGTTCAGTTCCTTTTTTGGCGGCGGCTTTGGTGGTGGCTTCGGCGGTGGCGGACGCGCGCGCGCCAATGCCCCCCGTAAGGGCGAGGATATTGAAACCTATGTAACCGTCTCCTTTGAGGAGGCGGCATTTGGCTGCGAAAAGGAGATCTCTCTCCGTCGGCGCAGAAGTTGTAAATCCTGCAGCGGTACGGGTGCCAAGGACGGCAAGGAACTGGAGACCTGCTCTCAGTGTAACGGCAGCGGTGTTGTGACGACGGTGCAGCGCACCATCCTCGGCAATATCCAGTCCCAGAGCACCTGCCCCGGCTGCGGCGGTCGCGGTAAAAAGATCAAAACGCCTTGCCCGCATTGTCAGGGCGGTATCATCACCGAGGATAAGAAACTGAAGGTCACCATTCCTGCAGGTATTGATAACGAGCAGACGCTGACGATGCGTAATCAGGCGCACGCCGGCGTAAACGGCGGTCCTGACGGCGATGTGTACATTTATGTCCGTGTCCGTGCCCACGAGCTTTTTGAGCGCAGAGGGACGGATCTCTATTGCAAGATCCCGATTAGCTTGGTGGACGCCTCTCTCGGTACTAAAATGCAGGTCCCCACCTTGGAAGGCAAGGTGGAATACGATCTGCCGGAAGGTACCCAGACCGGCAGTACCTTCCGATTCCGCGGTAAGGGCGTGACCCGCATCGGTACAAAGAATAAGGGGGACCTCTATGTTACCGTTGAGGTGGAGATCCCCAGAAACCTTTCCAAAAAGCAAAAGGAAATTCTTAAGGAGTTTGGCAAGACATTAGAAGCCAAAAACTTCGAGAAAAAGAATAGCTTTATGGAAAAGCTTGGTAAATTATTTAAGTAAATAATACGCACTCCAATTTAATTGGGGTGCGTATTATTTTTAATAATGTATAAATTCCTCCGTTCATACCCAAAATAGTAAGGAAATCTATTAGGAGGAAAATATGATGAAAAGATTTATTTCGATTTTATGTTTGTTGTTGCTTTGCTGCGGTCTTTTGAGCGGGTGCAACGTGGGTAAGAGCGGCGATGGGTCCGTCTATTATCTCAACTTCAAGCCGGAGCAGGATGCCGCGTGGAAGTCTCTGGCGAAAAAATATACGGCCGAGACCGGTGTGGATGTGACGATCGTGACTGCTGCCTCGGGTCAATACGAGGATACCCTTTCTGCGGAGATCGTCAAGACCAAAGCACCGACTCTTTTTCAGGTCAACGGACCGGTGGGTCTTGCAGGCTGGAAGGATTACTGCTATGACCTGGCAGGAAGCGATGTCTACGGTCATCTCACCGATGACCGCTTTGCGCTGAAGGACGGCCCCAAAGTGCTGGGCATCGCCTATGTACTGGAGACCTACGGTATTATTTATAACGAGGATATTCTGGATCAGTATTTTGCATTGCCCGATGCCAAGATCAAATCGATGGATCAGGTGAAGAATTTTACGTCCTTTAAGACATTGGTGGAGGATATCCAAAGCAAAAAGGATGCACTGGGCATCAAAGGTGCTTTCACCTCTTCGGGAATGGATTCTTCTTCGGACTGGCGGTTTAAGACCCATCTGGCAAACCTGCCCATTTATTATGAATACCAAGAGCGAATGCTGGAGACAACCGATGCCATTCAGGGCACCCATCTTGACGAATTCCGGCAGATCTGGGATCTTTATCTCAATAACGCTACCTGTGCGCCTACTGAGATCGGTGCCAAGACTGCCGACGAGGCTGCAAGCGAATTTAATAACGGACAAGCAGTCTTTTATCAAAACGGCACTTGGGGCTGGAGCGAAGAGATGGAAAAGAAGATCGGTGCAGATGACGTGGGTTTTATGCCCATTTATATCGGCGTAAACGGGGAAGAGGGGCAAGGTCTTTGTACCGGCAGTGAAAACTATTGGTGTGTCAATAAAAACGCTTCTGAAGCCGATATTCAGGCAACCTTGGACTTTTTGAACTGGGTGGTGACCAGTGAGACAGGAAAGAAGGCGTTGGCGGAGGATATGGGCTTTATGACTCCCTTTGAAAATGCGGAAAACTCCACCAATCCGCTGGTACAAGAGGCGCAAGACGCTTTGGATGAGGGGATGAAGCCCGTCTCTTGGAATTTTGCCACCATTCCCAGCGATCAATGGAAAAATGATCTGGGTGCCGCAATGCTGGCATACGCCCAAGGCGGGATGACGGACGACCTTTGGGCAAAGGTAAAGACGGCTTTTGTGGATGGCTGGAAAAAGGAATATGATGCGGCTAATCGCTGATTGAAAGGAAGATTAAAAGGATAAATGACCCCGAAAACGCTGAAAAAATGGTTTCCACTCTTTTTGCTGCCCACATTGGCAGCGTTTGTGATCGGCTTTATTGTACCCTTTTTCTTGGGTCTTTATCTTTCTTTTTGCGAGTACGCAACGGTGGAAAATACCACCTTTGTCGGCTTTGCCAATTATGTACGGGTCTTTACGGAAGATAGCCGTTTTTGGTATTCCTTTGCGTTTACTGCAGCGTTTACTGTAGTTTCGGTCGTCTTGATCAATGTGGTAGCGTTTTCGGTGGCAATGGCACTGACGCGCGGAATTCGGGGCACCAATCTTTTTCGTACGGTCTTTTTTATGCCGAATCTGATCGGCGGTATCGTTTTAGGATATATCTGGAAGATGATTATCAACTACGGTATATTGATCCCGCTTTTCGGAAAGGATCTCAGCTATAGCGCGACCTATGGTTTTTGGAGCTTGGTGGTGGTGCTCGCCTGGCAACAGATCGGATATATGATGATCATATATATATCCGGTCTGCAGGCGGTGCCGGAAGAACTGATGGAGGCGGCGAAGATCGACGGCGCAAACCGTCGTCAGACTTTACGGAGTGTCACATTACCGATGGTGATGCCGTCGATTACGATCTGCACCTTCCTCAGTCTCACCAATTCCTTCAAGCTTTTTGATCAAAACTTGGCGTTGACCGACGGTAAGCCCGGTCGGATGACGGAGATGCTTGCGATGACCATTCGCAACACCTATGGGACCTCGCCCAAGTCCCACGGCACTGCGCAGGCGATGGCGGTGATCTTTTTCCTAATCGTAGCAGTAATTGCACTCTTGCAGCTGCGCAGTACCCATAGCAAGGAGGTGCAGCAATGACGGAAAAAAGAAAAAACAGCGCGTTGACCGTCCTTTTTACGGCGGTCTGCGCTGTCTATATCTTTCCGCTGGTTGTCTTGCTTTTTAACTCCTTCAAAACAAAAGAGGCCATCACCAATCGGGTGTTTATGTATCCTACGCGGGAAACCTTTGTGGGTCTGAAAAACTATTTGCGTGGGATTACCTCCATTGATTTTTTCAGTTCCATTGGCTATAGCCTGATCGTCACAGTTCTTTCAGTGGCTTTGATTTTGCTTTGCACCTCTATGTGTGCCTGGTTTATTGATCGGGTAGGAGGGCGGGTCTGTCGGTGGCTGTATTATCTTTTTGTCTTTTCTATGGCGGTCCCCTTTCAGATGGTGATGTTTACGCTGCCCTATGTTTCCGATCGGCTGGGTCTGACCTCTCCGTGGACCATCCCCTTGGTATATCTGGGGTTTGGCGCAGGACTCTCCGTGTTTATGTTCACAGGCTTTGTCAAGTCCATTCCTCTTTCAATCGAAGAAGCGGCAATGATCGACGGCTGCAGCCCTCCGGCAACCTTTTTTCGGGTTGTTTTACCTGTGATGAAGCCCACTTATATTTCGGTAGCAATTTTACAGACGATGTGCATCTGGAACGACTATCTGTTGCCCAATCTGGTGCTGGATAAGACCCTTGGCTATTATACCATCCCTATGGCAATTCAATCCGCTATGACTGATAGCTACGGGACGGTGGATTATGGTGCTTTTATGGCACTTTTAGTGCTGGCGATCCTGCCTATTATCATCTTTTATGCCCTTTGCCAAAAGCATATAATTAAAGGCGTAATCTCCGGCGCAGTAAAGGGGTAATGTGCCAAATGAATTGGTACCTTACCCCAATTTATTTGGGGTAAATTCCCACCGGACCGATTTAATTGGTCAACTGACCCAATTCATTTGGGTATCCTTGCTCCTTTTTTGTTACAATAAAAAAATAAACCGCCCGTGGGCGGTTTATTTTTTTGCCGAAGGGGAGTGACCGAAGCGGCGTTTGTACAGTCTGAAAAAGGTGGAGTATTCGGCGAAGCCGCAGGCAGCGGCCGCGTGGGAGGGCTTTTCGCCACCACGGATGCGTGCGTCTGCCAGCAGGAGCCGTTTTTCGTTGATATACTTCATCGGCGGAATGCCGAAGGCTGCCCGAAAGATGCGGTAGAGCTGGACGCGGCTGATAAACAGCGCTTCGTGGATCTCGTCGGGGGAGGTGAGGGTGGTGAGGTTTTGTTCGATATAGTTGAGTGCGGCGGCCACCGTCTCATTGAAATAGGGGGAGAGGGGCTGTTCCTTTGGGGTCTGCCGCGCCATCAGGCAGAGCAACTCTGTCAGGAGGTTGCGGAGAAGCTGTTCCCGATCCTCGAAATCAGCGTACTGCTCCATACGCCGAAACACCGCCTGCAGGTCGGGGGAATCCTTGAGATCGAGGAATTTCGGGGCGTCAAACACTTCCTTGAGGAGGGCAGGACGGACGTCGGAATGGGTAAACTCGATCACCATCCGCTCATAGGGACGGTCGCTTTCCAATTTAATAAAATGGTATTGCATGGGCGGAATCACTGCCAGCTCGCCCGGCTTCATCAGGTGGCTGTGTTGTTCGATGACACAGCGTGCATCACCACCGAGAAAATAGATCAGCTCATACTGATGATGGGCGTGACGGGAGAACATTCCTGCCTCGGGCGAGGGGTCATAAGCGTGCTTGAAACGTAAGTCTTCGTTTCCGTATTCCATAAAATCACCTTCCTTTGGTTTATTGTATCTCCTTTTGATACTGATTGCAATACTAAATGTAAAAAACGGCAATTCCATTTCGTTTATTCTGATGTATAATAGAATTAGCATCCAAATAAAGGAGAATGATTATGAGAAAATTACGGGTTGCCATTATCGGTCAAGGCCGTAGCGGCTATGACATTCACGGGAAGTATTTTTACCGTGATCAGAACGATATCGTAGAGGTGGTTGCAACGGTGGATCCGTTGCCGATCCGTCGGAAGCTCTCGGAGGAGCGGTTCGGCTGCCCCACCTATGAGCATTATACCGAATTATTTAATATTGAAGGCATTGATTTGGTGATCAACGCCACCATGAGCTTTGATCATTACGCAGTCACCCGTGACCTTTTGGAGCATGGGTACAACGTGTTGGTGGAGAAGCCCTTCACCAAGACCGAAGCCGAGGCACGGGAGCTGATGGCTCTTGCCAAGAAGAAGGGGGTTCTTTTGGCGGTATTCCAGCAATCGCTGTTCGCCCCCAACTTTATGAAGGTCAAGGAGCTGATCGCCTCCGGCAAGCTGGGCGATATCGTGGAGATCTGCATCAACTACGCAGGTTTCGCCCGTCGCTGGGACTGGCAGACGTTGCAGAGCTGCTGTGCAGGCAGTGTTTATAACACCGGCCCCCATCCCATCGGACAGGCGCTCGCGCTTTTAGGCTGGGATGATGAGACCCGTCTGGTCTATTCCAAGTTGGATACCACCATCACCTCCGGCGATGCCGAGGACTACGCCAAGCTTCTGCTCACCGCCCCCGGCAAGCCCTTGATCGAGATCAACCTCACCGCCACCGACGCCTTCGGTGCGCCCAACTTTAAGGTGCAGGGTACCCAAGGCACCTTGACCGCCACCGCTAAGGAATGGAAGCTGAAATACTCCGATCCTGCCGGCTGGGCACCGCGTACCGCTACCCGTGAGACGCTGATGGACAAAGAGGGCAAGCCCATCTATTGCTCCGAGACCTTGGAATGGATCGAGGAGGAGGGTGTCATTGAGGGGACTGTCTTTACGGTGGGCACCCATAAATTCTATCATATGCTGGCAGACGCCATTTTTGAGGGCAAGCCGATGGAGATCATTCCTGAGTATGCCGCCCGTACCGTGGCGGTCATCGAAGAGTGCCATAGACAAAACCCACTGCCGGTGAAATTTTGAGGTAAAATATGAAAAAATTTGTTATTTTGGGCTGTGAAAATTCACATGCCGACCAATATTTAAAGCAGATGGCCAAAGGAAGATTCCCCGATTTGGAGTGCGTTGGCGTTTACAGCGAGGAGCCGGAGGCCATGATCCGTCTGCAGGAGCAGTTCGGCGTCCCCACCATGGAAAATTATGACAGCATGGTCGGGCAGGTGGACGGTGTCATTGTCACCGCCCGTGACGGCATCCATCACTACGAATACGCCAAGCCCTACATAGCAAGCGGCGTGCCGATGTTCATTGATAAGCCCATCACCTGCGACCCTGCCGAGGCGGTCAAGCTGGTGGAGGAATGCCGTGCCAACGGTGTTCGTCTTTCCGGCGGTTCGACGGTGGTGCTGTGGCCTAATGCCGTTCAACTGCAGAACTTTGCCGTCGAGAAACGGGACACCATTCTGGCAGGTGCCGTCTCCGCGCCCCTGCATATCGATAGCGAGCATAGCGGCTTTTGGTTCTATGCCCAGCATCTGGTACAGCTTGTGACCTCCATTTTCGGTGCACCTAAGTCCCTCACCGCCCGTCGGGACGGGATGAGGGTCAGCGTGCTGTTCCATTACGACCGGTATGAGGTGGCAGGTCTCTATCATGAGGTCAACAGCTACCATGCCGACGTCATCACTAAGGAGGAAAGCCTTGCCTTGAATATCCCCGCGGATCGGGAGGCCTATGCTACCGAGCTGGGGCGCCTTGAGCGGCTGATGAAGGGCGGCGAAATGGAGATGACCTACGAGGAACTGATCCAACCGGTGTTTATTATGGACGCCATCGTCAAGTCCTACACCGAAGAAAAGAGTGTGGAGGTCATCTATTATGTGTAAATTGATCGTCAGCGGCTTTGCCGATGAATATTCTCCCGATCTGGAGCAACAGATCGCAGGTTTCAAAAAATTAGGCATCCACTGTATCGAACTGCGGATGGTGAACGGCAAGAATATTGCCGACCTCACCGAAGCGGAGACCCTCGCTCTGGCAGAACGCCTGCAGGCAGAGGGGATTCGGGTCACTGCCGTGGGCAGTCCCATCGGCAAGATCTATCCCGAGGATGATTTTGAGCAGCACCTTGAGCGGGCGAAGCGTTGCTTTCATAATGCCAATATTCTGGGCGCCTCCTTCTGTCGTGTGTTCAGCTTTTACGGTCTCTCGGAGGAGGAGACCTTTGCGCGGATGGAAAAGCTTCTGTCTCTCGCAGATGCCGCAGGACTGATCCTTTGCCACGAAAACGAAGCCGGTATTTACGGCGAATCTCCCGAAGCCTGCCTTAAGCTGTTGCAACACTTCGACCGCAGATTAGAGGCGGTATTTGACGGCGGAAACTTCGTCTTGGGCGGCTACGATGCCAAGGCGGCTTATGCACTTTTACAGCCCTACGTCCGCTATTTCCATATCAAGGATGCCAAGGAAGGAGTCATTCTCCCTGCAGGGGAAGGGGATGCGGCGATTGCTGAACTGCTTCACCGCCACCTCACCGAGGTGGGGGGAGAGGTAATCGCCTCTCTGGAACCGCACCTCCACGATTTTGCCGGGCTGAAATCCCTCTCGCCCGAACAGCTCTCCCGTGCGCATACTTATAAAACTCCTGCCGAAGCCTTTACCGCAGGTGCCGAAGCCTTTTTCAAGCTGCCGCAGGTGACTTTTTCCAAGGAAAAGCTGTCCGTTAAGGGCTATTCCACCCGTGAAGGGATGGGTCATGCCGCCGCACTGGAGATCGCAGAATGTCTGCGAAAGTTCCTTAAGGAGCAGGAGGAGGTCAACGTCATCTTTGCCGCCGCGCCCTCCCAGAACGAGACGTTAGCTCATTTGGTGGTTCAGACGGGGATCGACTGGAGCCGTATCAACGCGTTCCATATGGATGAATACATTGGTTTGAATGCCGATGCACCTCAATGTTTTTCTAATTTTCTGGAGGATGCAATTTTCGGTAGGGTGCCCTTTAAGCGGGTGTTCAAGCTCAATCCTGCCGCTGATCCCGAGGAGGAGATCGCGCGCTATTCTGCACTTTTGGAGCAGCATCCCGTCGATATCGTTTGTATGGGCATAGGCGAAAATGGCCATATTGCCTTCAACGATCCCGGGGTGGCTGATTTTTACGATCCTCACTTGGTAAAGCGTGCTCTTTTAGATGAGGTTTGCCGCAATCAGCAGGTGCACGACGGCTGCTTTGCTGCTTTGAAGGAGGTTCCGACGGAGGCGTTGACCCTTACCGTTCCGGCACTTATGGCCGGTAAGGTACTCTTTTGTATGGTGCCCGGTCCCACCAAGCGTCAGGCGGTTCGGCAGATGATAGAAGGGGAGATCGGAGAGGATTGCCCCTGCACGATCCTCCGAACCCATCCCGATGCCACCCTTTACTGCGATCAGGACAGTTTGGGAGATTTCCGATGAAGACGTGTATACATAGCAACAGGATTTTTATCGACGGCGATTTCCGTGCCGGGTATTTATATTTCGAAGGGAAGAAAATTACCGGTTTTTCGGCAGAAGCCGAATTGGCGGATCGGTGCATTGATTGGGGAGATCATTATCTGGTCCCCGGATTGATCGATCTGCATTGCCACGGTGCTTTGGGCTATGATTACGCAAAGGCATCTCCGACGGAGATGACGGAGGCTATAGACTATCATCTCCGCCACGGTGCCACCACCCAGTTGCCCACTGTCACTTCCGGCACACCCGAAGAAATGGAGGCGGCTTTGGAACGGCTTTCGGCGGTCTCTCACCCCTCTATGGCCGGTGTTCATCTGGAGGGTCCTTATTTCAGTCCTGAGCAATGCGGTGCCCAAGATCCGACCATTATCACCGCTCCTATCGCGGTGGACTATGAGCGGCTGCTCCGTCGGTTCGGCGGACTGATCCGTCGGTGGAGCTACGCCCCCGAGCGTGACCCGGATGGCTCATTTCTCCGAGCGGTCTCTGCGTCCAAAGTCATCTCTTCCGCCGGTCATACCAATGCCCTTTTTACTGAAATGAAGAAGGCGGTAGAGGAGGGATGTTCCTTGGTGACCCATCTCTATTCGTGTTCTTCCACAGTCACCCGTGAGGGAGGCTTCCGTCGAGGCGGCGTGCTTGAGGCGGCGCTTTTGATAGATGACCTGGATGTGGAATTGATTGCCGATGGTTGCCATCTGCCGGAGGAATTGGTGCAGTTGGTTTATAAAATCAAAGGTGCGGAGAAAATCGCTCTCGTCACCGACGCCCTGCCGTTGACCGGCACAGACGCTAAAGAGTCCACTGTGGGCGGCGTGGCCTGTATCCTGGAGGACGGTGTCTGTAAATTGCCCGACCGCTCCGCTTTTGCAGGCAGTATCGCTACCGCCGACCGCTTGGTACAGGTAGTCACCGGGTTTGGAATTCCTTTTGCGGACGCTCTGGTTATGGGATCAGAGACTCCGGCTCGGATTCTGGGACTTCCCAAGGGCAAACTTCGACCCGGCTATGACGCAGATCTTTTAGCTTTGGACGATGATCTCAAGGTTTGCCACGTGATTTTGGGCGGGCAGGAAATTTTTTAAAATATCTATTGACTTTTACCTTTTACTGTGCTAAAATGTCTTCATTATTTTAAAAACAGAATATCTATATGATCCTTGCAGGATGACTGTAAGGGGATAGAACTTTGGAGAATCCCATTCAATTGGGTGCCGAAGGGGCAAGCGAAGAGCGAAACTCTCAGGCAAAAGGACAAAGAGGAATTTTTGAAAAGATCTTTCTTTTGAATTTTGCAGACCGTTCGCTTGTGCGAGCGGTCTGTTTGCATTTTAGGAGGTTTTTGAAAAAATGGGAATTGTAGAATGGATTACAAAGGTTAACGGTGAGATCAATAGCGTGGTCTGGGGAATGCCCGGCCTTATTCTGCTGATCGGTACCGGTATTCTGATGACCTGCCTGACCAAGTGTTTCCAGATCAGCCATATCGGTCACTGGTTCAAGCAGACCTTGGCAAGTATGTTCAAGAAGGACGTTATCGGCCATACCAAGGAAAAGGGCTCTATCTCCGCCTTCCAGGCGCTGTGTACCGCCCTTGCCGCAACCGTTGGTACCGGTAACATTGCCGGTGTCGCTTCTGCTATCGCAGTGGGCGGTGCGGGCGCAGTATTCTGGATGTGGGTCGCCGCTTTCTTCGGTATGATGACCAACTACTCCGAAAACGTACTGGGTATGTTCTTCCGTCGCAAGAATAAGGACGGCGAGTGGTCCGGTGGCGCGATGTACTATCTGCAGGACGGCTTGGGAGGCAAAAAGAACTGCAAGTGGCTGGGTAAAGTGCTGGCTGTTCTTTTCTCCATCTTCACGATGCTGGCTGCTTTCGGTATCGGTTCTATGGGGCAGGTTAATAAGATCGTGGCAAACGTTGCCGTGGCTTTTGATATTCCTGCTCTCTCTTCCGTCACCGTTCTGGGCGGTATCAATCTCTATAATCTGATTTTGGGTATTCTGGTGATGATCCTCACCGCTCTCATCGTATTGGGCGGCTTGAAGAGAATCGCAAACGTTGCTGAAAAGATCGTTCCCTTTATGGTGGTTCTCTTTGTGACCGGCGGGCTGATCATCGTTGCTATCAACTATGATGCCATCCTGCCTGCTTTAAAGTCAATCTTCGTAAATGCCTTTAAGCCCGAAGCTTTTGTTGGCGGCGGTATCGGTGTGGTGATCAGCAAGGTTATGACCCAGGGCTTTAAGCGCGGTGTATTCTCCAACGAAGCGGGCTTGGGTTCTTCCGTTATGGTACACTCCAATTCCAACATCAAAGAGCCCGTTAAGCAGGGTATGTGGGGTATCTTCGAGGTATTTGCAGATACGATGGTGGTCTGCACGATGACTGCTCTGATCATCCTCACCAGCGGTGTTTTCAATGCTACCACCGGTGCAATGCCCGAGGGTGTAAGTGATGCCACTCTGGTGGGTGCTGCATTTAATACTCTCATACCTTGGTTCGGTATCGGCGCAAAGTTCGTGGCGATTGCGATGTTCCTCTTTGCCTTCACCACTGTTTTGGGCTGGTCTCACTATGGCTCCAAGGCTTGGGAATACCTCTTTGGTACTAAATCCGTGGTCATCTTTAAGATCATCCACATCTGCACCATTATTTTCGGTGCCATCCTCACCAACTCTCTTGCTTGGGATCTCTCTGATACCTTCAACGGTCTGATGATGATCCCCAACTTGATCGGTGTTGTGGCGATGAGTCCCTTGGTATTCAAGATCACCAAGAACTATGTGGACCGCAAGATCAAGAATAAAGAGGTTAAGCCTATGTATTCCTATGATCCCGCGATTCAGGAGGCTGCAGAAAACAGTCCTTCCGAGGATATATTTGAAGCAGTAGATGTAAAATAAACGAAAATCCGAGTGCATTGGAACCCCAATGCACCCGGATTTTTTTAATGATATTCCGGCAGATAATTGCCGTGCGCCATAATCAGCTCGTCCACCATTTTTTTGATGGTATCGATATCCAG
>JAZQAQ010000131.1:0-4517 GCA_045545255.1 Eubacteriales bacterium
CTATATGGGTAAAATGCTTGCTCGGATGATCGAGGACGGTCCTCTTCTCAAAAAGTTGATCATCTGTCTTTCAGGTCAGCACGAGATGACCGAGGAATTTACCGGCTATCGCGGCTTCTTCACGTTGAACGGTATTCCAAAGCCCATCTATCACGCTTTCCGCCTTTGCCGCAGATTAGGAGAGCAGACGGTGGAAACCCATTCGGATAACACCGACGTGTCTGTTCTCGCCACCAACGATGACGGCGAGATCGCCATTCTTCTTTCCTACGCGCAGGAAAACTTCAGAGAGGAGCATCCCGATCTGAAGGATACCGTTATTATTGAAGGACTGCAGGGCGACTATAACGTGACCGTCAGTAAGATCGACCGCGATCACGCCTGCCCCTATACCACCTTTATAAGAGAGCAGATGCCCGATATTCCCACCGAGGAGCAAAGGGCAAGACTGATGGAATTAGCGCAGGTACAGCCCGGGCCCCTTCTCATAAAAGCAGAAGGTTCCGCAAAGCTGCCTGTAGAATGTACCACTAATGCCCTGATTCTGATCGAACTGAAAAAAGCATAAAAAAATGACCGTTTCCGAAAGGAAACGGTCATTTTTTGACTTGAATTAAACCTTCTGCTTAACTCTTGCAGCCTTACCAACACGGTCACGCAGGTAGTACAGCTTCGCACGGCGAACTTTACCGGAACGAATCAACTCAACCTTTGCAACATTGGGGGAATGAACCAGGAAGGTTCTCTCCACGCCGCAGCCGTAAGCAACACGACGAACGGTAAAGGTAGAAGAAATACCGTTGTTGTGCTTGGAGATGATGGTACCCTCGAAAGCCTGGATACGCTCTTTGTTACCCTCTTTGATCTTCACGCTGACACGAACGGTGTCACCAACGTTCAGAACGGGAACTTCGGTCTTTAATTGCTCATTAGTAACTGCTTTCAACAAATCCATTTTACAGTTCCTCCTTCATCATCGGACATTCGTGCGAGCAAACAGCAGAGGACTATCCGTTTTATGCTGAAATATTGTAACATACCAAAATGCAAATTGCAAGTGTTTTTTTAAAAAAGTTTAAGACTTTCAAAACGAGTGCCGGTTTGGGAGTCTTACATTTTTTCGGGAGCATCAATTCCCATCAGAGAAAGCGCATTGGCAATAACGTTCTTTGCGGCCACGCAAAGGGTCAGCCGCGCCTGCTGAACGGCAGGCTCCTCGCCCTTGATGCGGCAAGCGTTATAGAAGCTATGGAAACAGCCTGCAAGCTGCATCACATAGTGGGTCAAGCGAGAGGTCTCCAGCACATCGGCACAGCCGACGATCTCCTCGGGGAAGTTTGCGATGGCACGGATCAACGCCCGCTCCTCGGCAGTCTGATACTGCTCAGCGGCAACCGCGCCGCCCTGATAGGTCACGCCCAGTTCCTCCATCGTACGGATGATGCTGCAAATTCTCGCGTGAGCATACTGAACATAATACAAGGGATTTTCATTATCCTGCTTGAGTGCCAGATCCAGATCGAAATCCATTGCACTGTCGCAACGGTTGAGATTGAAGAAGAAACGGGCGGCATCGGCGGGGATCTCATTCAGAAGATCTGCCAGTGTGACGCTCTTTCCGGTACGTTTACTCATACGGAAGGGCTCGCCGTCCTTCATCAGCCGCACCAACTGCATCAATACGAACTGCAGCTTTTCCTGATCCTGCCCAATGGCAGCCATAGCAGCCTTAAAACGCAGGGTATGACCGTGGTGATCCGCACCGAACACGTCGATGCAGCGGTCAAACTTCCGCTTTTCGAATTTATTACGGTGGTAAGCGATATCCACCGCATAGTAGGTATAGAAGCCGTTGGCTTTGACCAGAACCTCGTCCTTTTCGCAGCCGAACTCGGTGGCTTTAAACCACTTGGCACCCTCCTGCTCGTACATCCAGCCCCGATCCTCCAGCAGCTTGACCGTCTCGGCCACATAGCCGCTTTCGTGCAAGGTAGATTCCAAAAACCACTCGTCAAAGTGGATCTTATACTTTGCCAGATCTTCCTTCATCTTGGCGATATTATTCTCCAGACCGAAGGCGATCAGCTTGGGGGTCACCACATCTTCCACTTCGTCAGCAGCTTCGGGATGTGCCTCCAAATAGGTCTTGGCAAGTGCTTTGATATCGTCGCCGTGATAGCCGTTTTCGGGGAACTCTACAGAGTCCTCCCCGTGCAGTAACTGCTGCAGACGGGTATAAAGGGAGAGACCGAAAAGGGAAACCTGATTACCGGCGTTATTGACATAAAACTCCTTGTGCACATCGGCACCCGCCCAAGCCAATACATTGGCAAGGCTATCGCCTACAACGCCGCCGCGGGCGTTGCCCATATGCATAGGACCGGTGGGATTGGCAGAAACAAATTCCACCATAATCTTTTCTCCGTTGAGGCGGTCGGTCTTACCGTAGTCCCCGCCCAGCTCGGCGGCAGTCTTTGCCACCTCTGCAAAGTAGGCGCCGCCCAGATAAAAGTTCAAAAAGCCGGGTCCTGCCACCTCTGCCCGCTCGATCTCGGGGCATTCCGGCAGGTGCTCCAGCAGCATCTGACCGATCATCTGGGGTGCTTTTTTCAGAACGCGTACATTCTTCATCGCAAAGTTGCTGGAAAAATCACCGTTTTGCGCGTCACGGGGCTGCTCCATATCAAAGGGCATCAGCTCTGCCTCGGGCAGTAAGCCCTCGGCAACGCAGCTTTTATAGCTTTCCAGCAACAAAGACTGGATCTTATTTTTCATTTCATTGACCGGATTTTTCATTCTCTTTCCTCATTTCAATCGTCATTTCATTCATACTCAAAAGCTGATCCTCCGACTTAATATTATATCGGATAAACAGCCGCATTTTTTTCGGATCCCATTCCACTTTATGGGTCACCAGTGTCAGCAGCATCCGCCCGTAGGGGGTCTCGTAGCGGGTATCCCGCTCGTCGCCCTCCACAAACCAAAGATCTCCGGAAAGCTCCCCCAACCGATGGACGTGAACGCATTTTCCGTCGATGCGGATATGGGTTTTCGTCCCGTTTTCAGTGTAAAGGATATGAACTTTATCCCCTTTGGTATAAAGTTCTGCCGGGGTCTCCAGTCGATCGATATCATACTGCCCGTCCACCTTTTGAGAGGTGGTCAAAACCAGCGTCACAGACTTATTTTCAGGCATTTTTCTGCTCCACCTTCCCTGAAAGATCTCTGCCGAGAAACCGCCCGCCACGCAAAGCGAAGTCCTCCGCCTTGCCGCTGACCAGATAGCGGGTCTCACCCACTCCTTCAGATTTCAAAAGCCCGCGTTCCTCCAAGGCACGGCGCAAGGTCGCACCGCTTTCTCCGCCGGAATCAATGAGCACCAGCCGATCCCCCACCTCCTTGCGGATCACATCCGTCAGCAAGGGATAATGGGTGCAACCGAGGATCAAGGTATCTGCGCCGCTTTCCAGCACCGGAGCAAGATACTCCCGCACCGCCGCCAGAACCTCTTCGTCTTCATAGGACAATTGCCCGTTTTCGATGAGCGGAACCAGCTTGGGGCAGGGCACCGCAACGGTATTCTCATAGCCCATCTCCGCCAGCCGCTTGGCATAGGAGCCGGAACGGATGGAGGCGGCAGTACCCCAGATGCCGATCTTCCCGCTACGCGTGGCAGCGGCAGCAGCAGACGCCGCGCTTTCCACCACGCCGACCAGCGGGATGTCATATTCATCTTTGATTTCTTCCAAAATTACCGAAGAAACGGTCCCGCAAGCGACCAGTATGGCTTTGACACCGTAGGACTGCAAGAGGGCAATATCCGTCTTGGCAAATTCCATCAGCGTATCCTTATCCCGCCCGCCGTAAGGCATTCGGGCAGTATCGCCGAAATAAACATAATCCTCCCTCGGCAGATCCGCTTGCAGGCGTGGCAGGGCGGTCAGTCCACCCAGCCCGCTATCGAATACGCCGATGGGGGCGTTTTTCTCCATCATCATCAAGCACGCTCCATCGCCAAAGCGATCAATCGCTCCATCAATTCCACACCACCGATGCCGGACGCATCCATCAATTTGGGATACATACTGATATTGGTAAAGCCGGGAATGGTATTCAGCTCGTTGAATACCACCGTACCGTCCTTCTTCACAAAGAAATCCACCCGCGCATAGCCGGAGCATTCCATTGCCTGAAAGACCTTGATCGCCTCTGCCTTAAGCTGCTCCTGCACCGCTTCATCCAAGCGTGCGGGAATGAAAAGCAGAGAATCTGCATCGTTATATTTTGCATCGTAGCTGTAGAATTCTGCCGCAGGGCAAACCTCACCGGGTACGGAGGCGAAGATCTCCTCATTCCCCAGCACTGCCACCTCGACCTCCTGACCGACGATGGTCTCCTCCAGTACGATCTTGAAGTCGTGCTCCGCAGCCAGCTTCAGTCCTTCTGCCAATTGCGCGCGGTCGGCGCATTTGGTAATACCTACGCTGCTGCCTGCGCTGGCAGGCTTAACGAAGATG
>JAZQAQ010000132.1:0-15159 GCA_045545255.1 Eubacteriales bacterium
GTCTTTGCTGATCTGCAGGACGGCGAGTGTCGCATCCAGCTGTACGTCAAGATCGACGAAGTGGGCGAGGAAGCTCTTGTCGCTTTCAAAAAGCTGGATATCGTCGATATCGGCGGTGTGCGCGGCAATGTCTTTCGTACCCGTATGGGCGAGATTTCTATCCGTGCCAAGGAGATCGTGCTCCTTTCCAAGTCTTTGCGCCCCCTGCCCGAAAAGTTCCACGGTCTGAAGGATCAGGATCTTCGCTATCGTCAGCGCTATGTAGATCTGATGATCAACCCCGAAGTGAAGCGGAACTTCGTAATCCGTTCTAAGTTCATCCAGTATGTCCGTAAGTATTTGGATAATATGGCGTATGTGGAGGTAGAGACTCCGGTTCTGAATACCATTGCCGGCGGTGCTGCTGGGCGTCCCTTTATTACCCATCATAATACGCTGGATATTGATATGTATATGCGTATCGCTACCGAGCTCCCCTTGAAGCGGTTGATCGTCGGCGGTATGGAGCGGGTTTATGAGATCGGCCGTATCTTCCGTAACGAAGGTATGGACCCCAAGCATAATCCCGAGTTTACTACTGTTGAGCTGTATCAGTCCTATGCAGACTTCCACGATATGATGGATATCGCCGAGGGTATTATCTCCGGCGCTGCCCAGGAGATTCTGGGTACCTATGAGGTGGAATGGATGGGCGAGAAGATCGACCTGACTCCCGGCTGGCGCCGCCTGACGATGGTGGAGGCTGTTAAGGAGTATGTAGGTATCGACTTTGGTGCCATCACCGACGATGCGGAGGCTGTTGCCGCAGCTGAAGCGGCAGGTGTTGAGCTGGCAGAAGCCGCTGAAAAGACCTGGGGTAATGCACTTTATGCTTGCTTTGATCAGCGCGTTGAGGAACATTTGATCCAGCCTACCTTTATTACAATGTATCCTGTGGAGGTTTCTCCCTTGACTAAGCGGTCTCCCGAGGATCCTCGCTTGACCGAGCGTTTTGAACTGTTTGTCTGCCATAGCGAACTGGCAAATGCTTATTCCGAGCTGAACGATCCCATTGATCAGCGTGAGCGTTTCCAGAAGCAGGTGGAGCAGCGTGAGCGCGGCGATGATGAAACCGAGATGATGGATGAGGATTTCCTCACCGCTATGGAATACGGTATGCCTCCCACAGGCGGTATGGGGATGGGTATGGATCGCTGCGTGATGATGCTCACCGGCACCGATACCATCCGCGATGTTATCCTGTTCCCGACGATGAAACCCCTTGATTAAGAAAGTGCCGTAAAATAGCGCGATTGCAGGCTTTATGCCTATAAAATATAATAAGGCTCTAACCAATTAAGGTTAGAGCCTTATTTTTGTGGGAATTATTACTTCTCTTTTTTGCTACCGATTTTTTTGGAAACAATGTATCTCGGTCTGCCTTTTACTTCCTCGTATATTTTGGAGATATAAACGCCGATGATGCCGAGGCTGATCATAATAATGCTCGAGCTGAAAAGCTGTATGGTAATAACCGTTGAAAAGCCTTCAAGGGATTGACCGGTGAATTTTTGAATGAGCGTAATACTGCCGAGGATGACGGAAATAACCATCATAATGACCCCAAGGACTGTAACGATCTGCATCGGACCGGTGGAAAAAGAGGTGATGTTTCTGATGGCATACCTGATCAGTGAGGAGGTGGACCATTTGCTTTGCCCCTCCACGCGCTCCTGCACCTCGTAGTGAACGCTTGTCGTTTTAAAGCCTGCCCAATGGGAAAGGGCTCTGAAGAAGACGTTTCGCTCTTTCATATTGTTGAGGGCGTCCACGACCTTTCGGTCAAGGAGCTTAAAGTCTGAAGCGTCTGCCATATTAAAGCCGGAGGTCTTGCTCATAATTCCATAGAAGGTGTTGGCGGCGAATTTATGGACGGGGCTTTCTTTTCCTCTGTCGCTTTTAACGCCCTCTACCACCTCGTAGCCCTGCTCCCAGAGTCTGTACATCTCCAAGACGGTTTTAGGGGGGTGCTGAAGATCGCAGTCCATCACAACGCAGCAATCTCCGTTTGCAGCCTCAAGACCTGCAAACATCGCAGCCTCTTTGCCGAAATTTCTGCTGAAATGGATACCCACAATGTGCGGATCGTTTTGCGCGACCTTTTCAATTTGCTGCCACGAAGCGTCTTTAGAACCATCGTCCACAAAGACAAGCTCATAGTCTATTTTCTCGTTTGCGAGAAGCGTTCCGATGGTCTGCGCTGCTATTTTTATCATTTTTTCTTCGTTATAGGCGGGTAAAATAATGGAGATCATAGCAGTTCCTTTCTATGAAAATCTAACGGTGATAATGCCGTCAATAATTCTTATGGAATCCTTTGCGGGGTAGCACGGCATTTCTTGGAAGGCTTGCGTTTGCATAATCGCTTCTTTTTCGGGGGCGGTCGCATAGACGTACTCGGTACCCAGATAATGATGTAAAAATGTCGCGCGGGAGTAAATGTTCAGTGCTGTATTTCCGGTGATAACGCCGGTCATATGGGCGTCCGGTACGGTGGTCGGCATTGTGGCGTTTCCGATAAGGGCAACGCGCATATCCGGCTCGTAGCCGTCGATGGTTTCTATTCTGGTGGTTAGCTTGGTGAAATATGCAAAGGTGTTTTCGTAGGTCATATCCATATAAAAATATGCCCTGTTTGTCACGAATGCAAATTCATATGCCAGCGTGGCCTGCAATAGGATCAAGATGATGGTGAATCCGCCGATCAGCTTGTCCTTGATTTTTCGACCGGAGTATTCAAGCCGGTCAAGGATTACGCAGGGAAGGATCAGCGGGATAACGGCGGGATACAGCATAACCTGATGCACATCGTTTAAATCCGCCATTATATATGCGAGAAAACATCCCAGGGGGAAGACGATCAGCAATAGCACCGCCAAAATCAAAAGCCCGATCTTTTTGAAAATTGCTTTTTTGTAGATCAGATAAATAAATGATGAAAAAGAGATAAGCAAGGAGAGGAGAGAAAGGATGGGAAAGAATTTATTGTAGATGCTGTTCCAATTGATATAGTACGCGCCGAAATAAAGATAGGCGTTTTTGATCCTTTCGACGATTTGTGCGATGGTGAGAGAACCCATTGAGTCCATATTTTTATAGCTCACAAGCTCGGTTCCGGTAACCCATAGGCAAAGCTTGAGGATCACGAAGTATAACACCATCCCCAATGCCAAAAAGCAAACGTATTTCAAAGCGCGGATAAAAAGCTGCTTGGCATTCTCGAATTTTCCGTCAAGCAGATCCATTATAACGGAGATCACGAGCAAAATGGCGGTCAGACAAAAATAGGATTGGTAGCAGCCCATCGCGCATGCAACGGCAATAGAGCCGAGTACCATAGACCATACTTTTCCTTTTTTGATCAGCAGTGCACCCAAGACCGAGATGAATAAGGAGAATAAATACTGGGATGCGTTAAACATATAGGAATAGGTGGATGCGACGGTAGGGAAGCTGACCAATGCAAAGGAGGCGAGGCAGGCGGGAAGGTAGTGGTTGATTTTCAAAAAGCGAATGATCAGCATTGCGCCAAGTGATAAGAAGAGCGCGCCGATCACGCCGTCAAACCAATTACTGCTGAAGCTGCCGGTCAGCAGGGTCATTAGATGCAAAAGCCAGCGTCCCGAGGATAAACCGTATCCGCAGTCGGAATAAAGCCCATCGATATCGTCGTGGTTGATCATTTTATTGGTAAACATAAAAAGATGAACGACCAGAGAAAAGACAAAGGAAATGAAAAAGATGTTGATATCAAATTTGGTTATAAACTTTTTTAGCGTCAGCTTGATGCTGTCGATGGGTTTTGTTCCTTTTTCGTACACGCCGAAGCTCCTCTCGAGAATTATTATTTTAATTATATAACTAAAGATGCAGTAAAGTCAAGATGATGGCTCGCCTTATCCAATTGTAAACTTTTAACGAATGCTTGATTCCGGTTTGTAACCGTGGTAAAATAGTTTCAATATGCAGTCCGAGTTTTTTAATAGTCGGATCACTCTTATCGACCGAAAGGAATGGTGAGAAAATGGATAAGGAAAAGCTGCAAACGAAATTTGCGAATTTTTGGTATTATTATAAATGGTATGTTGTGTGCGGAGCAGTATTGTTGGCGAGTCTGATCGTCGGTGTACATAGCTGCGCCAATCGGATCAATCCGGATCTGCACGTGCTGTTTGCCGTGGAGCGATCTGCCAATTCCTATCTGATCAAGGAGACGGAGGAGTGGCTTGGCAGCCTGACAGAGGATGTCAACGGCGACGGAGAGACCACCGCCCGCGTCATCGCTACCGCCACAATGGATCAATGGAAGGGCAGTAATACTGCGGCGATGGTGGTGCAGGCGAATGCGGGGGATGCCATCCTCTATATTTTGACCGATGGAACCTATGCTATTCTCCACGAAAACGGCGTTTTGCAGTCCTTGAGCGGGGAGAGTCCCTATTTGGAGGGGGATCGGTACAACCTGACCGCTTCCGGTGCGCTGAAGGAAATGCCCACTTATGAGGGGGAGGAAGAAAACTATTATCTTTGCATCCGAAAGGTTGAAGGGACGACCTATGCGGAGGATGAAGCCTATCTGACCCAAGAGCGCCTTGCCAAGGAACTTCTTAAAAAGCTGATCGCAGCTGAATAAAAAACGAACGACCAAGTGTCCGTCAGAACACTTGGCCGTTCGTTCCTTTTCTTAATTTTTCGTACTTTTTCTTGGTGGCGATACCGCCGCGTATGTGCCGCTCCCGAAGGTTTTGCTCCAGTACGCCCTTGACCTTCAGGAATAATTCGTAGTCAATGTTCTGCAAACGCTGACTGACATCCTTATGTACCGTAGATTTGGATATTTTGAACACAGCGGCAGCCTGCCGTACTGTGGCGTTGTGTCGAAGGATGTAGTTGCCCAGTTCCCGTGCTCTTTCATCGCATTCATAATACAAATCAAACCCCGCCCTTTCTTGCTAAAGCATATGCAAGGAGGCGGGGTTTTATGTTAATGAGCTTGTTTTAAAGGGAGTTTGTTTTATTGTTCCGGATTGTATTTGGCAAAAAAAGCTCCGACGGCAGCCTCGACGCCTTCTTTATCCTGCAGATAAGCGGTGCCGTGACCTGCGCCTTCGACCAGCACCAGTTGTTTTTCGGCGGTGCAGGCCTCAAAATTACGAAGGGTCATCTCCGGCGGTACGAAGTGGTCATCCTTGCCGTGGATAAAGAGGATGGGGATCTTGTTGCTCGCCAGCGCGTCGATGGTAGAATACTCACCAAAGAAATATCCGGCAAATATTTTGGAAAAGAGTGAGATTCCGGGTAGAAGCAGGGGAGTGATGACGCGGATCTTGTTTTTCATCACGTGGAAGATGATCTCTTTGGGGGAGGTGAATCCGCAGTCGGCGATAACACCGCAGACATTGGAGGGAAGCTCCAGCCCCAGTGCCATCAGTACGGTGGAGCAGCCCATAGAGATTCCGCTCAAAAAAGTAGGGAGCGGCTGTAATTCAGCGTTGAGATAGCGAATCCAGGAGAGGCAATCGTAACGCTCTAAAACGCCGAATCCGATCCAACTGCCGGAGCTTTTTCCGTGTGCACGTTGGTCCACCAGAACCAGCTCGTATCCTTGGCTGTAGTAATAGTCCATCGCACAGCCGAAGTCGCACTCTGCAATGGAGCGGTAGCCGTGGAACATAATAATTCGCCCTTTCGGATGCTTATGCGTGTACCGCCGTGCCGCCAGCTCCACGCCGTTTGCCTCAATGACCAGCAGTTCACCGGGGTGAGATTTGAAAAAAGCCTGCGCTTCAATAATTGCCTTTTGAACCGGGGCGAGGGGATGGTCGGCAGAAAGCGGTCTGGTACGGAGATCGTGGGGGGTTCGGCGCAGGGCAACAACACACAGAAGCACAAGGAAAAGCACGATTAAAAAATCAAGTACCCCAATAGCGATCCAGAAAAATAACATCGTAAATTGTCCTCATTTCATAAAAAAGCCCTGCTTTTGTCGAAGCAGGGCTTTTAGAATTACATCATAAACTTCTTAACAGACTCCGGTGCGGTCTCTGCATCTGCAGATACCAAGCAAACCAGGGTGGCGTTGTTTGCTTTGGTGAGCTTTTCCATATTTTCCAGAGCAACGCCCAGTTCTTCCAGATCCTCACCGACGATCTTCAGCAGAGAATCTACATAAACATTGGTGATATCATAATTTCCTGCAAACAAACCGCTGATGAAGCCCTCCAGGCCTTCGTTGGTGTCTACGGGATAGTTAGTAATGTCAATCAGACGAGCTTTATGGGAGATATCCAGCTTTAACTTATCGCCATACTCGATGCAGACAACGCTGCCGGTAGCCTCTGCAGCTGCCTTGTTTACCATCTCGATGAGAGCTTTGGTCTTGCCGGTACCTTTTTTTCCTAAAATAACCTTTACCATAACGGTCTCCTTTTCTCCGACATCTGAAATTTTATACAGCCCCGAGTTAATGTCGGTTAACCCAGTCTGTTGATTTTCTTATTGATTGCTTCGGTCTCCTGCTCATAACCGGGCTTACCCAGCAGAGCAAACATATTCTTCTTATAAGCTTCGACGCCGGGCTGATTAAAGGGATTTACACCCAAGAGGTAGCCGGAGATGGCGCAAGCCTTCTCAAAGAAGTATACCAGATAACCGAAGTTATAAGCATCGTAGGCATCAAACTCAAGAATGATGTTGGGGGTGCCGCCGTCTGTATGGGCAAGGACGGTGCCGAGGAAGGCGCAGTCATTGACGTATTGGACGGTTTTACCTGCCAGGAAGTTCAGTCCGTCGATATCGCCGGCTTCTTCTTCGATGGTGATCTTGTTCTTGACATCTTTGCACTTCAGTACCGTCTCAAAGATGTTCCGTGCGCCGTCCTGAATGAACTGACCCAAGGAATGAAGGTCGGTAGAGAAGGTGGCGGAGGCGGTGAAAAGACCCTTCTGGTCCTTGCCTTCGCTCTCGCCGTAAAGCTGCTTCCACCACTCGGCGAAGTAAACGCCGGAGGGTTCGTAGGTGATCAGCATTTCGGTGGTTTTATTCTTACGGAGCAGCAGGGTGCGATCTACGGCGTAAGCATAACAATCGTTATCTGCAACCAAGGTGTCCATCCGTGCATCGGCGGCGCCCTTCATCATAGCGTCCACATCGATCCCTGCCACAGCGATGGGCAGGAGACCCACCGCGGTCAGTACAGAATAACGTCCACCCACATCGTCGGGTACAACGAAGGTTTCGTAGCCCTTTTCGGTGGCAAGCGCCTTGAGGGTGCCGCGCGCCTTATCGGTGGTTACGAAGATATGATCCTTTGCGCCGTCCTCGCCGTACTTCTCGATGATCAGCTTCTTGAAGATGCGGAATGCGATGGCGGGCTCGGTGGTAGTACCGGACTTGGAAATGACATTGATGGAGAAGTCGCGTCCCTCGATGATGGACATAATCTCGCTCAGGTAGGTGGAGCTGATGTTGTTGCCCACGAAGTAAATGTCGGGGGTATCCTTCTTCAAATTGTTATAAAGGGGAGAGGCGATGAATTCGATGGCTGCTCTCGCGCCCAGATAACTGCCGCCGATACCGATTACCAGGAGAACTTCGGAATTCTTCTGGATCTTTGCGGCGGCCTCTTTGATGCGGGCGTACTCCTCTTTGTCGTAGTTGAGGGGGAGATCCACCCAGCCGAGGAAGTCGTTGCCGGGGCCTTTTTTGTTGTGGAGCATATTGTGTGCAACCTCAACATAAGGCTGCAGATACTCATGCTCGTGTTCGTTGATAAATTTGCCGAGATACTTTCTGTTGATTTTAACGGACATTGCTTTAATTCTCTCCTAATTAGAATAAAAGTATATTACTTTATGCTTATGATACCATAATTTGCCCGGTTATTCAAGTCTAAACTACGAAAAAATATTGAATTAAATGAAAAAATAAGTGGCCGAAGGTGACGCGAGGGATTTCTTTTTGAGCAACGAGGGGAATGGAGCCGATAGATTTTCCGCCGAGTGTGTAATCAATTGAGCCCAGTTTTTGCCCCGTCTCCACCGGTGCCAGTACCGAATCGGGGAGATTTACGGTATAGGCGATGTTTGCCGTTTCCCCCTTTGGGACCAAAAATGCGGGCTCTTCACTCAAGATGGGAATGACGTAATCTTCCATTCCCTTGATGACGGTGACGGGCATTGGCGGGGCGGGTTCGTCCTGATAAATGCTGTATTGCGAAAAGCCGTAGTTGAGCATCGCTTTTGCATCTTCAAAGCGTTTGTCGGAGGTCTCTCCACCCAGTACGACGGCGATCAGTGAGAGAGAATCTCTGGTGGCGGTGGCGGAGAGACAGTAGCCGGCGGTGTCGGTAAATCCGGTTTTGAGACCGGTGGCTCCGTCGTAAAACCGTACTAATTTATTGGTGTTGGAAAGGGTGAAGGCGCCGCCCCGAACCGAGTCCATCCAGATAGTGGTATAATTTTGAATTTCGCTGTGTTCCATCAGTGCGCGACTCATGATCGCAATGTCACGGGCGGTGGTATAGTGATCCTCGGTATCCAATCCGGTACAGCTGTTGAAGTGGGTGTTTGTCATCCCCAGCTCCGCCGCTTTGGTATTCATCAGTTCAATGAATGCGGCGTTGCTTCCTGCGATCGCCTCTGCCATCGCCACGCAGCAATCATTGGCGGAAACAACGGCGATGCATTTCAGCATCTCATCTACCGTCATCGTTTCATTTTCTTTTAGATATACCTGACTTCCGCCCATTCCGGCCGCTTGGGCAGATACGGAAATGGAGGTATCCATCTTTATTTTTCCCGCATCCAGTGCCTCCATAATCAAAAGCATTGTCATAATTTTGGTAACAGAAGCAGGCGCACGCCGTTCGTCTGCATTTTTCTCGAAAAGTACGGTTCCGGTGGTTTGATCCATCAGCAGAGCGGATGGAACCGAGATCTCGGGACCGCCCTCTGCAGCGGCAGAGAAACAACATATTGTGGTCAGCATCGTTATTATAATAATAAATGTAGAAATTTTTTTCATAGTACAGCCTCCTTCTCTGTAGCCAATATATGCGCTTGAAGTTCTATAATGAACTTAAAATATGAATGAAACTTGATGATGTGCGAACAAAAAACGGAAAATCCACAAAGTGTTGTATTTTAACAACATAAGGTTATGCACATTGGTCGGATTTTTTGGTATAATGATGCTGCTTATATATATTTATAAGGCAGTATTTCATGTAAGGAGTGAAAGTTTGTTATGAAACAAAAGATGAAGCACCTGGTATCATTCATTGCATTACTTGTGATGATGGTATCGATGTTCTCCGTCTGGGCGTTCCCCGCAACAGCCGCAACCGATGAGTATGCGTCTATGCTGCGGCGTGCTTTGGTGGTGAACTCCCAATGGGAAGGTTTGAGTGAGGGTTATATCGTCTCATTCGACTACCGCGGAAAAACCTATACTATGCCCCTTGACAATGACTATCACTTTGCCAGCTATGCCGATGCATTGGCATATATTGAAGCAAAGCAGATAGGCAATCCGATCGTCTTGCTTTGCGCCGATACTTATGCAGAGCGAATCGAGATCAAGGGTGATATGACCCTTTTGGGACCCAATGCAGGCATTGATCCTAATGTCAAGAGCAGTGATCCCAAGGTCGCTTGGACGCTGAATACCGCTGATCGTGGCGCTGAAGCTGTGATCAAAAGCGATATCGTTATCCGTCTGGCTGCCGGCAATGCGAATCTGACCGTTGACGGTCTTCGCTTTGAGCAGGGCGGTGCGATCGTTGATACCCAGCGTAATAGCGGTGCATCCGAGCTCGTTATTAAGAACACTGTTTTTGACGGTGCAGGTAACGAAGGCTTGTCTAAGCGTTATGCTTTGTATCTGCGCTCCGCTGGTCACGCCAGAGTTCTTACTCTTAAGAACCTGTATGTTACCAATATGAATATGGCAAAGCCCGAGAGCACGACTGCAACTCCCGATTTGTCTTTCATCTCTCCGTTCTTTACCGAGCTTTACGTTAATAATCTGGCGTATATCAATAATAGAAACGGATTTTTGACCCATACCTGGTTTGCCAAGGGTGTTTCTCCCGTTGTTGAAGTGACCGATTCCTGCTTCTACAACGAAAAGGCGAATACCCCTATCAGTTATGCCATTTCTATGGATAACTTCTCCTACGATTTTGATTTCACAAACGCTGTTGATGCAGATATTACGGCTGCGACCGACCGTCCTGCCGCATCGATGAAGCTGCGTAACAATGTTTTCTATCAGGCCTCCGGTATGCCCGGCGTACTGCATTATGAGTTTATCAATGCAGCATCTGTTATTGATATTCAGAATAACTATGTCTACGCAGACGATGATAATGCAAACAACGGCTCCACCATTATGGACTCCGAATTCCTGTATAACTCTGCAGGTGTTGATCAGTCCGCTTGTATGGTGATCAAGAATAACCGCTTGATCGGTGCTTATCGGATTCCTTCTTTGCTGGATTCCAACGAAGCAACCTATATCGATATGTCCGATAACTATTTTGCAACCACCTCCGGTCTGGTTGTGTCCAATCCTGTCTTTATGGCAGCCGAGGATCAGCGTCTGGCTCGTGACCGTTTCTGGATCAACGAAGAGATGACCGTTACCCAGGAAGATTGGCAGCTGGATATCGATAACTGGCTGCTTGCTTGGGTTGACGATTTCAGATATTCCGCAGATCTTCTGATTTACGAGGCTTCCGATCTGGATGCGCAGACCTTTACCTTCAAGGTGAAGGACGGCTTCTCTTATCAGCTTTACAGAAAGGTTCAGGTCTCCTCCGACGGTGTTGTGACCGGCGCCCACGAGATCGAGAAGATTCCCAATAACAAACTGTCTTCTGCTTTGCTGGGTAATGATCCCTATGCGCCCAGAGAGGTTTATGTGCAGATTCTTAAAGACGGCGACTCCTCTTTTGCTCCTTTCTATACAATCAGAATTGAAAATATGGGCTCTATGGCATCTCTGGAGAACTTTGCTGATGCTTATTCCGCAGACCACTTTATGTATAAGCCTGAAATCGCAGGTGTTGCTGAAGGTGCTGCAATTCCTTACAGATGGAAGAATAAGATCTATAAGTTCGAAGCCGGTGTCAATATCTTCTCCGATTTCGGCAAGATCTTTGATTACGCTGCCGCAAAGGGCATCGAATCTCCCACCATCCTGCTCCCTGCCGGTCTCTATACCGAGGAGCTTGTACTGAAGGGCTCCTGCACCATCCTCGGTGAGCAGTGCGGCATCAACCCCAATAAGCCGGTTGTTGAGACCATCACCAAGGAAAATGTGGCCAGCTCTGCATGGATCCTGAACCCCGAGCGTGATCAGACTAAAGAGACGGAGTTTAACGCTTGTATCCGTACCGCCGAGAATATGGAGAACTATGTTATCACCATCGACGGTATCAAGATGGGTACAGATTGCTCCTATGTGGACGATTATGACCGTACCGGCGAGTGTGTTACGATCTTCAAGAATGTCTACGCTAAGACTGCCGGCGGCGGTCTGGATCGTAACGGGGATGTAAACGCTTATGTCTTTAACTTCGAGAGAAACTTCTCCTCCACCGCTACCGATCGCAACAGTATGTATATGTACGATAGCCGTATCGATGCTCTGGATGGCAGAGTCGCCTTCGGTCCCTACCACGAGAAGTTCGTTCTGGATGGTATTTTCTTCGGTAACTGTATCAATCAGTCCAAGTTCTGTCTTAATTTCCGCTCTCGCGATATCCCCAACCCCTACTACTCCATCACCAATAGCTACTTCTATAATAATACCGGCACAAATATGGCCAGTAACTACCTCTTCAACTTCACCGATAAGACCGGTAATCTGGATATCAAGACCAATATTGTTTATGTCTTCGACAACAATACCTTCTTCAATGGTCTGGGTAAAGCACGTGGTTTCCAGATCTACTTCACCGGAAACAATATGAAGGTGAACTTCACGAATAATACCTTCGTGCAGGAGAGTGACTCGGATACCCTCTTCGTATCCACCAGTACCAACTCCCGTTTCCATACCACTTGTAAGAACCAGAACGTTTCCGATATGATGAATATCAAGGGCAACCGCCTGATCGGTAAGAATCGTCTGCCGTGCACCGGTAATACCGGCGATGGTACGATGCTTGACTGGTCCGGTAACTACTTCGCAGCTACCTATGACGGACCTGCTCAGCTGCCCGATGGTGCTCTTCGTTTCGGTACCATCAGCGAAAGCTCTACTTATACCTACGAGCAGAATACTCGTGTTAAGATCGACTATACCTTTATGGATTGGGATATGACCATCCGTTCCGATGCTGATACTCCCATCGAATCCAAGTATGATGTCACCACCGGTATGTTCGGCACCGGTACCTATAAAGCCTCCTCCAAGACTTATACCGATACCGTTGCTGCTGACTGCACCGTCTACGATGCACCCTTCATCATCGGTGAGTACTCCGTACTAAAGTTGTATTCCAGCGAAAAGCTGACCGAAAGCAGCCGAGTTACCGAGTTGACTCTGCCCAATGCAGTCAATACCTACTATGCAGTAATCGCTTCTGCATCCAATAGCTCTGTTAAGGAGACTGTCAAGCTGGTCATCAACCGCGAGCTGAATACCGAGAACGAGCTGTACTATATGGACGGCTTCCTGATCGATAGTGACGCCAAGACCATTGATGCATACGTTGAGTATGACGAGATCGAGTACTCCTTCTATGATGCAGTAATCGAGACTTCCGCAGGTGCAACCTATACCCTGTATAGAAACGCATCCTGTGAAGCAGGCGATGAGCTGATCAATCCCGATATGGAATTCCATAATCCTTGCTATTTGAAGGTTACCAGCGAGGATGGCAATAAGTCTACTGTATACAAAGTGAAGTTTATTGATATCAGTGCTCTTGATCCTTCTGAGGTTGAGACTGCTGCTATCACCTTCGTCGAAGGAATGTCCAGAGTGGATACCACCACCTTCGAGGCGAAGATGCTGAACAGTGAGACTACCTTCACCTTTAAGCCTCACGCAATTGTAGGCGGTACCTATGAGATCTTCAATGGCTCTGCTAAGCTGGCACCCAACGCAGATGGCTCTTATACCGTCAACAATGCAGGTACCTCCGATCTCAAGCTGAAGGCAGTAGTTACCTCCGGTAACGGTGAGAACACTGCTACCTACACCTTGAACATTAATAAGTCCAAGGGAAGCAGAAGTGAATTGATTTCCATCTCCGGCGCAAGCAAGAGAGAAGGCTTCTACCTGCTGAATATGGGCGTTGCTGATGCAGCGGTGATCAAAGCTGAGGTATCTGCAGGTGCTACCTATCAGGTATACTCCGATTATAACTGCAAGACTCCTTGCGCTAATAATCTGGTTACCGCTCAGCAGGGCAACGTCACCCGCGATATCTTTAATGTGTTCCTGAAGGTCACCTCCGAGGATGGTCTTTCCAGCAGTATCCATAAGATCACTCTCCAGAGCAGCGCAGGCTATAATAGCAGAGCGCTTATTACCGGTACTTACGGTAACGCTTCCAAGACTGCAAACCTCACCGGCGATAAAGAGTTTACCCTCTACCTGCCTGCAGGTGTGAAGGAAGTTAAGCTGGAAGGTAACATTAAGAAAGATACCTACGATGCATACGGTAAAGAGACCAAGGACGCTGTTGTTGCAGAGATGAAGTTCTATGCAGACCGCGCGAAGAAGATCGAGATCCTTCCCGGCACTGCTGTAAATCTTGAGCAGAAGATCACCAAGGTCTATGCAATTATGGAAGGCGCAAGCTATCTGAACAAGGTGGATGACGTTATGTATACCGTTCGTACCACCAAGTTTGAGGGTGTTCTGAATATCGTTTCCGATCGTGCCTCCGTTACCTATAGCGATGCCGCTACCCTGAATAATCACTGGGTCAAGACCTATGTTGATTACTTGAATAACGAGAAGTTCGGCTTCTTTATGGGCGACGACGCAGGTAAGATCAATATCAATCAGAAGATCACCCGTTATGAACTGGCAGCTTCCACTTGCCGTATTCTGGGTCTCGATGTTACCAAATACACCGAGAAGAATGCTCCTCTGACCTATGAAGATTTTGTGGCTGATTGGGCACTGCCTTATGTCCGTGCTACCGCAGCAAACAACATTATTAACGGTCACGCCGAGGGTGATAAGCTGTACTTCCACGGCGATTCCAATGCAACCCGTGAGCAGGTATTTAAGGTTATGGTCAGCCTCTGTATGATCAACGAGGATCTTACAGAAGACGGTGCAGCCTACTATAACGCCAATAAGGCTTCCATTGATAAGGAGTACAATAAGTTCTCCTTTGCAGACAATAATAAGGTTTCCGAATGGGCTATGCCTTATGTCCGCCTTGCTGTTGTCAAGTATCACCTCGTTTCCGGTTCTGATGAATACGGTAAACTCTACCTGAATCCTCAGAATGATATCACCAGAGGCGAAGTCGGTAAGATGGTTGCCATCTTCTTCGGCTACGATAAATAATCAGCTGAATTAAAAAAGTAATCCCCCGATAGTCCTTATCGGGGGATTACTTTTTTGTAAATGAAGCAAATTGGTATTAAAAGGATCGGTAATAGAAATAGGATCACACCAAAAGAGCCGATCCTTTTACCGCCTACTACCTTTACACGTACATATCCACAATCTCCCTTGCTGTTTACAACGGTGAGATGTGCGGTTCCGATGGTATTTGCACGGATAATTCCGCTGTGTAGACCTACAGTTGCGATGAGTCTGTTGTCGGAATAAAAGGAGAGACCCTTAAAAATCGGCATTTTGCTGAATCCGTCTTGCACGAAAAGAAACTTTTTTTCGCCCTTTTGTAATACAATCTCCTCGGTACCGTGCTCGATGATCAGACCCTTGCTTCCGATGGCGGCATCAGCCGCCGGTGCTAAAAGCACCGTCATACAAAGTATCAATAAAATAATTCTTTTCATATTAAATTATAATGCAGACTTGAAAAGAATATGAAAATCTTTAGTGATATTCCGTCTGCGACGGAGTGATATATTTTGCTTGCGCAAAATGTGATATGCTTTGCATACCTCGCCATAGGCG
>JAZQAQ010000133.1:0-4533 GCA_045545255.1 Eubacteriales bacterium
CTTATGCTCTTTATCGCTCAGGGTAGAGCCTTCGCCGGTGGTTCCGGCGGCAACGATAGCGTTGACGCCGTTTTCGATCTGCCAGTTGAGCAGACGCCCGTAGCTTTCATAGTCTACACCCATTTTGTTCATCGGGGTAACGATGGCGGTGCCGACACCCTTAAAAATCGGATTAGTCATTTTTACTTCCTCCTTCAGGAAAGATCGAACTAAAAAAGATAGTTGCGGTATGCAACTATCCCTGACAAAGCAAAGCCTTTGGCAGGAATACCCTACCAAAAATTTTTCGTCGGATAGCGCTCCGCATTGCTGCGACAGCATCAGGAATCTTATTTCCTGCTGCCAGATCGGCTCTTTGCCGCGAGCCGTCTTCGGCACCCACCCCTTTCCTCCGGCACGCCTTGGCAGGGGCGAATAATTAAGCCGGGGTACTGATGATGCAATGCACCTCTATCATCGCTAATACATTAGCATATATTAATAAATATGTCAATAGAAAACCGGCATTTTTTCATTCTTTTTCTTGGATTTTCTGCACCTTGACCCTGCCGTTTTCTACGCTGAAATGAATGTCGAATCCCGCGTACTCCATACCGTAGATACGAGCCGGGTCTTTGGAGTAACCGGGTCGAGGATCCTGGGCGAGCAGAGCCAGCAATCCCTGCCTTTTTTCGGTGGGAACGATTTCCAAAAGTGCGTCGGTGCAGTCCACCGCCACCGCACCTTCGCCGGGCCCGAAGGCAAAGCCGCCTATAGCATCGGGGTGGGAATCGGTATAGGGGAGATAGGGCTTGATGTCAAAGATGGGGGTGCCGTCCAGAAGATCGGCGCCCGAGACGGTGATGATCGGACCTTCGACGGTGGAAAGCGTGATCTCTTCGATTTTTACCGAGGAAAGACCGAGGGGATTGGGGCGATAGGGGGAACGGGTCGCAAAAACGCCCATACGGGTATTCCCACCCAGACGAGGCGGGCGGACGGTCGGAGACCAGCCCTCTTGCTGTGCCTCGGAAAAATGCCAGATCAGCCAAAGGTGGGAGTACCCCTCCAGCCCGCGCAGTGCATCTTGATTGCGGTATTCGGGGGTAAAGACGATCTGTGCCTTGACCTCCTCCACCAATCCGCTTTGGCGGGGAATGCCGAATTTGGCGGAAAAATCGTTGCGGATATGAGCGATGACCTTCAATTCCATAAAATAACACCAACCATTAAAAATTCAACTCCATTTTAACAGAAAACTGCGACCATTGCAATTATTAAAAATATTTAAGCCACCATTAAAAATCCTTAAGATGACATTGGGGTAAATCGGAGATATTATAGATACAGAAAGGAGCGGCTTATGATTCGCACAAAATTGAGAGACCGGCGTCTGCCGGATTATACCCGAGGGGAAGAGATTTTCAATATGGTCTCCCATATTGTGGGCGGGGGATTCGGCGTTATCGCCTGTGCCACTTGCGTGGTGAAGGGCTTTTTGTTTGGCAATGCCTATGATATCGTCGGTTCATTTATTTACGGCATTTCTATGATCGTTTTGTACACGATGTCCAGCATTTATCACGGCTTAAAGCCGGAGATGGCAAAAAAAGTGTTCCAGATCATCGATCATTGCACCATCTTTATTCTGATTGCGGGTACCTATACCCCCATCGCTCTTTCCGCCATCCGACCGGAGATCCCTTGGATGGGCTGGACGGTATTTGGCTTTGTGTGGGGGGTATCGGCACTGGGAATCGTCCTCAACGCCATTGACCTGAAACGCTATAATAAGCTCTCGATGTTCTTTTATCTGCTGTTGGGATGGTGCATCGTTCTGACCGGCAAAAACTGTATGGCGGCCGTCGGGGAAGGCGGAATGTTCTGGCTGCTGCTGGGCGGTATTTCCTATACGGTCGGTGCTGTTTTTTACGGTGTGGGCGGTCACGGAAAGCACCCTCTGCGTTATATGCATTCTGTGTTCCATCTTTTTGTTGTGGCAGGAAGTATTTTGCAGTATGTGGGGATCATTTTTTATGTGATTTAGTATTGACAAAAAATTGAGAGCCGTTTATAATGAAAACAGTTAAATAATGCACATGAGATTTTTGAGAGTGCACGGAAAAAAGCGGAGGTCAAGCCCTCTCCTTTTTTGCGTGCACTTTTTTAATTCTGATGATGCAAATAAATAGGAGGAAGAAACCATGGCAAAGACTAACATTGTTAGCTGGGATGTCATCACCAATTTTGTGATTGATGCATTCAAAGGCTACGGCATTCCCGAAGAGGATGCAAAAATTTGTGCAGATGTACTGCTGGAATCCGATAAGCGCGGCATTGAGTCTCACGGTGTAAACCGTTTCAAGCCCGTCTATCTGGATCGAATCAAGGCCGGTATCCAGAACCCCGTCACCAACTTTGAGATCGTCAAGGAGACCCCCACCACCGCAGTTGTGGACGGTCACGACGGTATGGGTCAGGTCATCGGCTATAAGGCGATGAGAATGGCCATTGATAAAGCGAAGGAGTACGGTATGGGTATGGTCGTTGTCCGTAATTCCTGTCACTACGGAATTGCAGGCTACTATACCTCTATGGCTGCCAAGGAAGGCTGTATCGGTCTGACCGGCACCAATGCCCGTCCTACCGTTGCGCCCACCCTCGGTGTAGAAGGAATGTTCGGTACCAACCCTCTGACTCTGGGTGTTCCCACCGACGAGGATTTCGACTTTAACTTTGACGGTGCTTCCTCCACTTACCAGAACGGTAAGCTCGAGTACTATGCCCGTATCGGTAAGGATGCCCCCAAGGGTGCCTTGATCGGTATCGACGGTAAGGCATATGAAGGCACCTCCGCCGATGCGCTCAAGACGATGGCACGCGGCGAGGCTGCTCTTTGTACTCTGGGCGGTCCCGGCGAGGAGCAGGCTGGCTATAAGGGCTATGGCTATGCGATGTTCGTTGAACTGCTGTCCGCTGTTCTGCAGGACGGTAACTACGGTAAGGCTTTGACCGGTCTGGACGAAAACGGCAATAAGGTTCCCTTCCGTCTCGGTCACTTCTTTATCGCCATCGATACCGATCACTTCCTGGGTGAGGACGTATGCCGTAAGAAGTCCGGCGACATTCTGCGTGCCGTTCGTGCTTCCAAGAAGGCTCCCGGTGAGGAGCGGATCTACACCGCAGGCGAGAAGGAGCATCTGGTTCGCTTGGCTCGTAAAGACGGTGTGCCCATCAATGAGTCTGTTCAGGCTGAGATGGTTGCTGTACGTGATGAACTGGGTCTGACCCAGTATAAATTCCCTTGGGAGGAGTAAGAAAATGGATATCAGACAAGAATCTTTAAAGAAACATTATGAGTGGAACGGCAAGATCGAAGTCGTTACCCGTTGCCCCATCGAGACCCGCGAGGATCTCTCTCTGGCTTATACCCCCGGCGTTGCCGAGGCTTGCTTGGAGATCAATAAGGACTATAATAAGAGCTATGAGCTGACCCGTCGTAACAATATGGTTGCCGTCATCACCGACGGTACTGCCATTCTGGGTCTGGGCGATATCGGCCCCGAGGCAGGTATGCCCGTTATGGAAGGTAAGTGTGCGCTGTTTAAGGCATTTGCTGATGTAGACGCATTCCCTATCTGCATCCGCAGCAAGGATGTGGACGAGCTGGTTCGTACCATTTACCTGATCTCCGGCTCCTTCGGCGGTATCAATCTGGAGGATATCGGTGCTCCCCGTTGCTTCGAGGTTGAGCGTAAGCTGAAAGAGATCTGCGATATTCCCGTGTTCCACGATGACCAGCACGGTACTGCTATCGTTGTGGCCGCTGCTTTGATCAATGCGCTGAAGGTCGTCAAGAAGAATATCGGCGATGTAAAGGTCGTCATCAACGGTGCAGGCTCTGCAGGTATCGCCATCGGTAAGCATCTTTTGAATATGGGCGTGAAGCACCTGACGATGGTGGATCGTTTCGGTATCATCTGCAAGGGTATGGAGCTGAGCGATGCTCACGCCGAGATGGCTGAACTGACCAATCTGGAGCATCAGATGGGTACCTTGGCAGACGCTATGAAGGGTGCTGACGTCTTTGTCGGCGTATCCGCTCCCAATATCGTTACCGAAGAGATGGTTGCTTCTATGGCGAAGGATTCCATTATGTTCCCCATGGCAAACCCCACTCCCGAAATTATGCCCGATAAGGCAAAGGCTGCAGGTGCCCGCATTGTCGGTACCGGTCGTTCCGACTTCCCCAACCAGATCAATAACGTTCTGGCATTCCCCGGCATCTTCCGCGGTGCTCTGGATTGCCGCGCTTCCTGCATCAATGAGGAAATGAAGGTTGCCACCTCCTACGCACTGGCAAACCTGATCCCCGAAGAAGAGCTGAATGAAGAGAACATCATCATCGGTGCTCTGGATAAGAGAGTTGCTCCTGCAGTTGCCGAAGCAGTTATTGAGGCAGCACACAAGACTGGCGTTGCCCGCATCTGAAAACGGTGAAATCGGCACAGACCGTTACACTTTCCGTTTGTTTCCCCACTCGAAGTATCACAT
>JAZQAQ010000134.1:0-7219 GCA_045545255.1 Eubacteriales bacterium
AATCGCAGACACTGTTTACCGCCGAAATGATCCGATCCTGCTCGCTGTCAATTCCCTTGGAAAAAGGCAAAACCTTGGAAATATCGATCCGACCGAGTTTTTCCAAAAGCGAACGAAGCTCTGGCTGAAAAACGATGATGATCGTAATAAAGCTCAACTGCAGGACATTATTCATCAAATATCCAACTGCACTTAATCTCAGCCATTGCGACAGTAAAATCAGTACAAGCAAAGCAATAAGGCCGCGCAAAAGGTGCCCCGCTCTCGTCTGCTTGATAAAGTTCAACACACTGTAGATCAAATAAGCGACAACAAGGATATCAATATAATCTTTAAATTGAATGGTGCGAATCACGTTCACAACGTGACCAAAGAAATCTGCAAACATAGACCCAATCAACTCTTTCACATTTTTTCATCTTGTATTATAACATAGTAATTTTATAAAATAAATAGTTTTTTATATTTTAAATGAATTTTTTAATAATTCGACATAATTGATCAATTTCCCGATCATCATTGAAGCAACCAAAACTGATACGAACCATTCCTCGACGCTCAGTCCCCATCCGCCGATGAAACAGCGGTGCGCAATGTATGCCGCCTCTCGCACAAATCCCGTTATGATCAAGATAAGCCACAATGTCATCCGATGACCTGCCGAGAATATTAAACGGAATTACACCAAGGCAATGCGCTGCATAAGGTTGCATATAAAGCTCAATGCGCGGTATTTTTTTTAAGGTTTCATACGCATAATCGGTTAATGCGCGCTTATGACGATACAATTTGTCTTGCCCCATATCAGCAATAAACTTTGCTCCTGCCAACATTCCCGCACACACAGGGGTGGGCAGTGTGCCGCTTTCCAAATGCTCCGGAAGCTCCTTGGGTTGCTCCGGATTGAAGCTTTCCGTCCCGGTCCCCCCGTAAACCAAAGGTCTCGGAGCACGGTTATTAATCAGGATCATACCTCCGCCTTGAGGTCCCAAAAGTCCCTTATGGGATGGTGCGCAATAATAATCGACCCCGGATTCCACAATATTGATCGGCAACGCCCCTGCACCTTGCGCGCCGTCCACTATCAAAAGAACCGAGCTCGGCTTACGTAGCGCAAGTTGGGCAATCGGCAGGACTCTACCGCATACATTCGAGCAATGCGTACATATAATCGCCTTCGTTCTGGGTTTAATCGTCTTCAATATTCGCTCTATAGTCTTTTCATCGTCCTCAAAATCCACCCGTACCACCGAAACCTCTACACCGCGACTCTGAAGATGCCAAAGGGGACGCAAGACGCTATTGTGTTCCAGATCGGTCGTAATAATGTGATCCCCTTTATCAAAAAGACCCAAAATCACAGTATTTAAAGCAAAGGTCGCATTTGGAACCAAAATAACATTTTCAGGCTTTTGTACACCAAATAAACCACCCAATGCGACACGGGTATTATAAACCAGTTCAGCAGCATCCATCGACATTCGATGACCACTTCTCCCGGGATTAGCCCCGTTGCTTTGAAGCCAGCTCGAAACTGCTCGCACAACACTCGGAGGCTTGGGATGCGAGGATGCGCCGTTATCAAAATAAATCATCATCAATTCCCCCCTCGGTTTAGTCCAAATACACAGAGATTCGAGCAAATCACAGTTTATCTCAGCACATTGATCATAATCATTTTAAAATCCCGCTTTCGTCTAATATACGTCGAGCAGTCGAAAGATTGGATTCTGAAATATTCAAATAGTAATAGCATCCGGCCTCCCCGCTTCTTTTGCCCACGAAGGCGCGAATGCCGTACTGCGAAAGCAGTTGCTTGCCCTTCATCGCATAAGTTGCGCTTTTAACCGGTAACTCCATACAATCATCTCCTTGATTATTTGTACCCGTTTATTCTATGATGCGGACGAAAAAAGTTGAAAAAAATGCAAAACACCCGTAAAGCAAATTCGCCTTACAGGTGTTTTGCGTTGACAGATCGTATCACACATTACCTTTCATAATCATCAGGAGCAAATACATCATATGCATTGACCCCAACCAATAATTCTCCCCATTCTTTTAATATCGCTTCGTTCACATAATCGTAACGGCATCGACCACCGTACTCCTCCAGCTCAGTCAAAAATACTGTAAAGTCATTTTTTGAAGATTGATTCGGCAAAAACGTTA
This sequence comes from Eubacteriales bacterium, assembly GCA_045545255.1. Taxonomy (GTDB): domain Bacteria; phylum Bacillota; class Clostridia; order Oscillospirales; family QAKW01; genus QAKW01. The sequence continues at coordinate 2,173 of JAZQAQ010000134.1, forward strand.
ATAAAACATAATATTGATTTTGATAGCAATACAATTCACTGGTTTCCGGCGGAAAACGCTTCAGTCTTTCGAATAACTTGATTACATCCGATCCGCGAAACACCTTAAAAATATAAACTTCTGCATCGGATTTCTCTGCCTTATCAAACTCTATCCGTGCGCATCCTTCCTGCACCATTTTTGTCAATAGAATATAATAAGCGCGGGCAACACCGGGCACCACCTCTATCATCACTCTGCATTCACGAAAATTTACGCCCGTCTGCTCATAAGTTTTTTGGATCAGTTCATAAATAAAAGATCTGGAAATCGGATCGTCATAATTAATTTTTTCAAAAGGCAAGCCGTAAAATTCAATATCTTGATCCTCCATCAGAATCTTCACACGATTTTCATCCAACACCTTTACAAGCATAAGCTCCCCCTATCGTTTTTTATTATAATATGCGATCAAGGGGCAACTGTTACAGCTGCCCCTTGATTCGTTCCATCGCGCCTTTTTCCAGACGCGACACCTGTGCTTGAGAAATCCCCACTTCTTGGGCAACTTCCATTTGCGTTTTTCCCTCCAAAAAGCGAAGTTCAACGATATTCTTTTCACGCTCCGGCAATTTTTCGATTGCATCTTTGATAAGAAGTTCATCCAACCAGTCATCCCCGCCGCGTCCGTCGCTTACCTGATCCATCACATAAATTGCATCATTTCCATCAGAATAAACCGGTTCAAAAAGTGAAATCGGATCAACAATCGCCTCCAACGCCATCACAACATCTTCTTTTTTCACTTCAAGCTCTTTTGCAATTTCGGAGATGGTTGGTTCTCTGCTCTTTTCATTGGAAAGTCGCTCTTTAACCGTCAGTGCACGATATGCAAGATCACGCGTTGCACGAGACACACGAACCATATTATTGTCCCTCAAATATCGACGAATCTCACCCAAAATCATAGGCACTCCATAGGTGCTGAATCGAAGCCCCAAGCTCAAATCAAAGTTATCAATGCTTTTAATCAACCCGATGCACCCCACTTGAAAAAGATCATCCATACTTTCACCCCGTCCGGCAAAACGTTGTACAAGAGAAAGTACAAGGCGCAGATTTCCTTCCACAAACAGATCCTTCGCTTTTTTATCCCCCTCTTTTATCCGTCGCAGAAGATCATTTTTTTCATCATTGGAAAGAATGGGTAATTTCGACGTATCTACGCCGCTGATCACGACTTTATTAAGCATAGCCACCTCCAAAACTGTTGTCATCCTCATTATTTCCATCTTCTTACTATCTTATGCGAACAATTGAAGACGCGAAACATATGATAAACAGAGGTGAGCATATGAAATTCAAAACATTTTGCGCTGCAAACAGCGGCAACGGATTTATATCGGTATTTGATACATTGCTGGACGAAAAAAATAACCGCATTTACTATATAAAAGGCGGACCCGGAAGCGGAAAAAGTACATTTATGAAAAGAATCGCAGAAAAAGCCGAAAATGCCGAATTAATACATTGTTCCGGAGACCCCCAAAGTCTTGACGGCGTTGTTTTACCGGATCAAAAAGCTGTAATCATCGATGCAACAGCACCCCACAGCTTTGAACCCAAATATCCCGGAGTCGGAGGGAATCTGATCGATCTCGGAGAGGGCTGGATTTACGAAAAATTAGATAAAAGAGCAATCATCGCTTTGACAGAACAAAAGAAGTTTATTTATAAAAACTGCTATGCTTTACTCAAAAGTGCCAAAAGTATCCACGAAGGAGTTTTCGTGCCGTTAACCAAGTACATACCACATCAAAAAATCCACACCGTTATTGATAAGATCTTGCGACAATATGCTCTTTGGGAAAACCAATGCCGTACCCCTAAAATATCCGAGCGATTCTTATCCGCTATCACTCCGGATGGTTGCACAACATACAGTAAAACCTTTGAAATTTTGGGTGAAAACATCATATTACTGGAAGATCGATGGATGATTAGCCATACTTTTCTTTCCTATCTTGATCAACGCTTAACAAATAATGGTATTGATCATATCAACGCCTATCACCCTTTGTTAGGGAAAGGGTATCTGAACCATATTATCATCCCATCTGTAAAGTTATCCATTGCCACTCTCGACGGAATTTTTCCCATAGACATTTCCGAGGACAGCATTGTACGTAAAATTAAATTACAAGGTATGGTAGATAAACAACATCTTGAAGCAAACAAAAACAAATTAACTTTCATTAAAAAAATAGAGCGAGAACTCATCCATCTTGCCATCGATAAATTGGATGAAGCAAGAAGGATTCATCTGAAATTAGAGGAAGAATATGCAAAAGGAACAGACTTTTCTGCTACCGAAGCGCTTAAAGAAAAATTAATTAATAATCTCTTTGTGTAAACTTGATTTTACAAGGATAATATGATAGAATAACCGAGATAAGATATCAAAAAATAAGGAGCGTTTTATATGAAACTGATATCCTTTGCCGTGCCTTGTTATAACAGCGAAAGTTATATGCGTCGCTGTGTCGATTCTTTACTCGTAGGAGGCAGCAAAGTTGAAATCATCCTGGTTAACGACGGTTCATCCGACCGGACCGGAGAGATTGCGGATGAATACCGTGAAAAGTATCCCGACATCGTCAAGGTTATACATAAAGAGAACGGAGGACACGGCTCCGGTATTATGGCCGGTCTTGCCCAAGCGGAAGGCATTTATTATAAAATTGTTGATTCCGACGATTGGGCAGACGCAGACTCCCTCCATCGCATTCTCGCTTTGATTGAATCCTTTATGCAACGCGGCAATTTATTGGATCTGATCGTCTGCAACTATGTGTACGAATACGAAGGCAGACAGCAGCATACGATTCATTATCGCGGTATTTTCCCCAGAGAAAAAGAATTTACTTGGTCAGAATGCGGTCCCTTTGATATTACACGGTATATGATTATGCACTCCGTGTTTTACCGTACTGAATTGGTGCGTGAATGCAATCTGCAGATTCCACTGCACACGTTCTATGTGGATAATATTTTCTTGTATTCTCCCCTGCCGCTTGTCAATTCCATCTATTATTGCGATACCGATTTTTATCGTTACTACATTGGACGCGCGGATCAATCAGTAAATGAGAGTGTTATGATCAAGCGTGTGGATCAGCAAATACTGGTATCCAAACTGATATTAGAAAAGCACGATCTTCAGAAAATCCGCCAATGCAGGCCCAAGCTTTATAAGTATATGATCCACTACGCCAGCGTTATGGTACTGATTTCAGCCCTTATGCTTACTTTGGACGGATCTCCTGAAGCGATGAAAAAGCTGAAAGATTATTGGCGATATATCAAAGAGAAACACCCCGCATCATACGGACACCTGCGTTATCGCTCTCTTGCCGGCCTTTATGCATATACCAATAAATTTATCCGCATATTAACTATTGCCGGTTATCGAGTAGTTAAGAAGGTTTATAAATTTAATTGAGGTGTGTGCTATGTCAAAAATCAAAGCATTATTCAACGCAAAATACGGCCACGCTCTAATGGTGATATATTTCCTCATTTATATGCCGTGGTTCAACTGGCTCAACAACACCACCCCTCATCGCGCAAATCTGACCGAGATTCACAGCCATCTCGACGATCTGATCCCTTTTTGCGAATTGTTTGTTATCCCCTATTTTATCTGGTTTGCATATATCGCCGCCGGTTATGTATTTCTCTTTTTCAATAATCGGACTGATTTTCTCAGAATGTGTGCATTCCTCTATATCGGTATGACAACCTGCCTGATCATCTATATGATCTTCCCCAACTACCAGAGCTTGCGCGTTGACTACGATACGCTTGGTAGAAGTAACTTTTTGATTGAAGCAATCCGAATGTTGCAGTTGGGCGACACGCCCCACGATGTTTTCCCAAGCATACATTGCTTAAACTCCATTGGAATGAATATCGCTCTTGCAAAAAACGAATGGTGTAAAAAACATTCCTGGGTTGCCCACACAGCGACGATTTTGACAGTCTTAATCTGTCTTTCCACCGTTTTTGTTAAGCAACACTCCATTCTGGATTTCTTCGGATCCGTTATACTTTCAATCCCTCTTTACTATATCAGCTATAAACTTCTGTTTAAAAACAAAAAGGCGTGTGCTTAAAGCACACGCCTTTTGTTTTGTTTCTTATAAATTGTCGGGAATCTTTTTGTATCCCTTTTCATTCTCAGTCAGGGTTAATTCTTTGGTCCACTTTTCGTAAGCGGCGCTGTAGTCATCGGACTTCTTGGCATTGATACAATCAGCCTTCCAAGCAGGGATCCCCTCACCTACATAGTAGCAGATGGCATAGCCGCCATCGATCGGAAAGGCTTCGAAATCGCCGGTCTTACGCTTGGCATCAAATACCCAGTCACCGATTTTACCGTCATAAGAGCTCTTTTTCCAGTTCTCGCAAAGACCACCATTAGCAGAAGTTGCCGTATTCTCGCTATGCTCTTCGGCAAATTTTTCAAAGGTTTCGGCAGTAAGACCCATTTTCTTCATTTGGCTCACGATTTCTTCTGCATCAGCCTTAACCTCATCCTTACCGTGATGCTCTTCAGTCAGCACTATATCACGAATAGTACGGGTAGCAGTTTCATCACGATACGGAGTAGCCGTAGAGTAATAAACAGTATAGATACCGGAGCCATCGTCATCAATATAAGTCTCACCGACTTTAGCGGTTTTGAAGAGCCACTCCGAGGCCTTATCATCCTTGGAATAGGTGATCTGCTTAGACTCAATAGCAGAAAGAACAGATTTCAGATCAGATTCAAGATCTTCCTTCTTATTTTCCTCAGTGATAGGATTCTCCGCTCTGAATTCCTTCTCAACCCAAGCCTTAAATGCATCGGTATTCTTTACTGCCGCCAGCTCTTTGGCTTTTTTCTCAGCTGCAGGATAGGTATTCTTATCTTTGGAATCAGCAGCCTCGATAGAATAGCTATAATAATCAACGTAACGATACTTATCGATGTTATCCTTATAATACTTATCAATTTCTTCGTCAG
>JAZQAQ010000135.1:0-8738 GCA_045545255.1 Eubacteriales bacterium
ACGGATTGCCCCGAATTGAGCCGCACCTCCGAAGGAGGTGACGGGTCAGTCGAAGCAGACGCAAAGCCGCGTCAGGCTTGGCGGTCTGCAAAGTCGGGAGCACGATGGCTTTGCCGCTCACCGCCCGGGGCGGTCGGCAAAGACCGAGAGCGCACCGTTACCGGTCACCGGCGCACCCTTTTAGGGTGCCTTTTTTGGTGCCGGTGACCGGGATCGAACCGGTACGGGTATCGCTACCCACGGGATTTTAAGTCCCGGGCGTCTGCCAGTTCCGCCACACCGGCGTAACTGAAAGTTTAGCACAAGCAGATCGATTTGTCAATTGAAATCCTTGAAACTTTTATCATTTCCCCTTTATTTTTCATAAATTATATGGTAACATAATAAGTAAAGAAAAAACTCGAGGTGTATCGATGGATAAAATTATTATTAACGGTCCCTGTCGCCTGGAGGGCGAGGTTGAGATCGCAGGTGCAAAAAACGCCATCGTGGCGATCCTGCCTGCGGCGATGCTGGTAGACGGCGTCTGCCGTATTGAGAATGTGCCTCAGATCAGTGACGTGGAAAATATCTGTAATATTCTGATCGCTATGGGTGCCAAGGTCAACCATACAGATCAGAATACGCTGGAGGTGGATTGCTCCGGAGTGCGGTGTACGGAGGTTCCTTATGAATATGCCCGTAGATTCCGTGCGTCTTACTACTTTTTGGGTGCGCTGCTGGGTCGCTATAAGGATGCAAAGGTTGCACTGCCCGGCGGCTGCCATCTGGGTGCCCGCCCGATGGATCAGCATATCAAGGCGTTTGAGCAGCTTGGCGCGGTGGTTGAGATTGCCCACGGTAACGTGAATTGCCACGCAGAGAAGCTGGAGGGCAACGGGATCTATCTGGATATGGTTTCTGTGGGTGCCACCATCAATGCAATGCTTGCCGCCACCAAAGCAAAGGGTCTGACGGTGATCGAAAACGTGGCAAAGGAGCCGCATATCGTGGACGTGGCAAACTTTTTAAACTCAATGGGTGCCAATATCCGCGGCGCGGGTACGGACGTCATCAAAGTTCAAGGCGTAGACCGCCTGCAGGGCGGTACTTATGCGGTCATCCCCGACCAGATCGAGGCGGGTACTTATATGGCCGCCGCAGCCGCCACCGGCGGACGGGTGCTGATCAAAAACGTCATCCCCAAGCATATGGAGTGTATTACCGCAAAGCTGGTGGAGATGGGCGTTTCGATTACGGAGTATGACGATTCCATCCTCGTGGATGCCGCCGAGCCCCTGCGTAAGACCAATATCAAGACGATGCCTTACCCCGGCTTCCCCACCGATATGCAGCCCCAGATGTGTACGGTAATGCTCCGTGCCGAAGGGACCAGCAAAATTAACGAGGGCGTTTGGGACAGCCGATTCAAGTATACTGAGGAGCTGAACCGTATGAATGCGGAGATCTCCGTCGCCGGAAAGGTGGCAACCGTTGAGGGCGGGCGCCAGCTCTTGGGTGCACCGGTGCGCGCCTGCGACCTGCGTGCGGGTGCTGCAATGGTAATTGCGGGACTGATGGCAAAGGGGACGACTACCATTGAGGATATCGACCATATCCGCCGCGGCTATGAGCGGATCGTGGAGAAATTTGCCTCTCTCGGTGCAGATATTCGCTTGGTGCTGGATTAAGTAAAGAATAAAGAGAATGGGGCTGTAAAAAAACTTGCGTTTTTTTACAGCCCCATTTATTCTTACTCTTTTTGACCGGAGATCTCCGGGTTGGATTTTTCACGCAGAAATCTTTTAAGCAGAAAAGTAAGAAAATACGGAATCGTATAGAATTTTCCATTAAAACCGATGTTCTTGTTTGCCAGCTTGATGCCGTATTTTATGTCTTGGTAAAGCTCTTTTTCTATAAGCGTATTCAGTGAAGCGGTAGATGAATCGTTTGCTTTCACTTCAATCGGGATCAGCGAGTCGCTGTCGCGGACGAAAAAGTCCATTTCAAGAGTGCTCTTTTCGTTGCGATAAAAATAAAGGGAGTATCCCTGCTTTACCAGCATATCTGCGACCACATTTTCATAAATGGCACCTTTGTATGCATTGAAATTCTTATTGTAGCGAAGATCCTGCTGAACCTCCTCTTCAAGAGAGCCGATCAGCAACCCGGTATCTCGGAAATAAATTTTATAGTTGCCGGGATTATAGTTCCCTTTGAGCGGAAGCTCGGGTGCCGCCATACAATAGCATATGTTGATAATCCCGGCATTGTCCAGCCATTCCATCGTGCCTACATAATCTCTGTTTCGAGCACCGGCTTTGACTTTTGATATCTGAAACTTTTTGTTTTCTTTGCCCAGGAAGACAGGGATTTTTCTGTATATATCGAGGATTTTTCCTTTGTCAAGTCCGTGGGCATATTTGGTGATATCTTCCTCATAATCGAGAAGCAGCTGCTTTTGCATTCTAAGGGTGCCGCTATAATTTTTTTGCGTAACAAAGGTGAATACAACGCCGGGCATTCCGCCAAGAACCATATATTCTTTGAAATTTTCCAGCATAATATCATACTCAAGCTTTGAAAGCGGGGTAACATCACGCAATTTTTGATAAAGAGCCTCGATCTGCTCTGCCCGATATCCTTTTGCCCAAAGAAATTCCTCAAAATCGAGAGAATACATCTCGTAGTCTTCTTTATAGCCGACGCTATTCGATTCAATTTCGTTGTAATTAATGCCCATCAGCGATCCGGAGCAGATCACGTCGAAGCGCCCATCGATTTTGAATGATTTCAGGCTGGTTGCGCAATTGATGCAGTCCTGAATTTCATCAAAGAAGATCAAGGTCTCCCCCGCCGGGAACTCAAATTCCGGATTGAGCATAGAAATATTTTTGAGAATCGTATTCACTTCAAATCCGTCGTCAAAAATGCTTTTATATTGCTTTTGAAGAACGAAGTTTATCTCAACGACGGATTTATAATTGCTTTTTGCGAAATGTCTGATCGCTTCGGTTTTTCCGATCTGCCGAGCTCCTTTGATGATAAGGGGGAACCGGCTTTCGGTATTTCTCCAATCAATGAGGTAAGTATCAATTTTTCGAGGAAGTCTTTCCATATATGCACCTGCCTTTACTTATTGCATATATAGTGTAACACAAAATTCCACCGATTTCAATGGGGTGTTTTCACATTTTTCCACTATGTTTCGACGGATTTTTCCACGTTTTTCCGTTTTATAGAATAAAAAAGGAAAATTTTTGCCTTTTGGTAACAATCAACCGGCGTTCTTATTTCCTATTTTTTATTCTCCTCCTTCATTCTTCCCAATTTCTTCATATTATAATATATAAACAAAAAAGCCATCCGAGGATAGAGTTCTATTTTGGGTGGCTTTTTTTGTAGAAACATCCAAAATAACTTCATATAGGTCACAAATAGTTTTATAAATGCAACATAAAGCTATGTAAATTGTTGCCATAGAGTGCTAAAATAGTATCGTAATAGTGGGTCAGTCCCCCCAATGGCAGGAGTGGGGGATGGATCCTATGTTATAAAATTTTAATTAGGAGGAAAAACTTATGGTCTCTAAAAAGACAAGACTGATGTCTGCTTTTGCGGCTGTATTGATGCTGGTATCTCTGTTTGCCGGCTTTGTACTGCCTGCATCTGCAGAGGAAACCTTCTTGTCGAAGGAGTATCTGGATGCAACCTATCCGAATGCTCCTGTCGAATGGCCGGAAAGCGGTCTGGTTCCCTATAAGTATGCGGCAGATAATGCCGATAATACTGCCTGGGCGATCACCGATACGGCTGACTGGATCGCGGCTGTTGCCACCAGTAACGTAAATAAGGAGGACATTGACTTTGAGGGTCACGACTTCTGGTTTACGGCGGATCTGGATTTTGAAGGCACGCCGATCGATCCGATGAGTGCCGGTGTGTACAGCGAACGCCGCGGCTTCTTTGGCAATATCTACGGCCAGGGTCACAAGATCGATGGACTCAGCATCAGCGTTGACGCTACGGCTACTGCTTACTGCGCCGGTCTGATCGGTGTGTCTGCACCTGTATCGTCTACTAACTTGAAAGACTATCCTGATAACCCTGAATACGGCGAAGCTATGCGCATCGTCCGTGACCTGAGCATTGCCAGTGGTGCCATTGAAGTTGCTTCTACCACTGATGCCGAAGGAAGTGCCGGTGCATTTTTGGGCAAGGGCTTTTCCATCGTGTTTATGAACTGCTGGAACAATGCAAGCGTTACTGTAACCGGTGCCAAGCCCAAGTGCCCCGTCGCTGCATTTGGCCGTCTGGATTCAACCACTCCCCAGTATAACGCGCTGATCAACTGTATCAATACCGGTGATCTGGGTGCAAGTCAAGGCACGGTTGCCCGTGTTATGGGTCTGGCGCAGTGGGTCAAGGGTACCACCTATGTCTATAACTGCGTCAATACCGGTAAGTTGACCAACGGTACCGTTTCCGGTCTGATTCAGAGCAATAATGCCACAAACTATGGATTACTGGATATAGCAAACAGCTATACCACAGAGGGTGCCGGCGGCGTGTATGCCGGCTCCACTCCGAAAACCTCTGCCGAGCTGGTGGATATGTCTGCCGGTGAGCTGGCGTGGACCCTTAATAAGGGTCAAACCACTGCTCCCGAAGCTGTTACCGGGGATGATGCTTTCCTTGGTGCAATTACTACTGATATGTATGTAACTCTGGGCACCGATGGCGAAGCTATTGAAATTCGTCCCGGCACTGCTGAAAATCAGACCGTACGCGTGGAGTTCAAGGTGAACGGTGCAACCTATGGTTACGCCTATGCTGACCTGAACGAAACCGTTGATCTGACTACCCTTTGCGACATTGCTGATGCTACCTATGTAAGCAGCGATGCCACCATCGACGGAAACAATATGACCATCACCTCTGTTCCTGCCACTGAGCTGACTGCTGTTGTTACTGTTTCTACCGATGCAAAGGTTGTAGCTGATACGACTGCTCTGACCGAGTGGATCGCAGCCTATGAGGCTATCGGTAAGAATCCTGCTTATTATAGCGTGGATGGTACCGAAGAGACCAAGACTCTGGCTGATCTGATCGCAGAGGTTGAAGAAAAGATTGAGAATGAGCTTTATGAATCTGTTGTAGCCGTTGAGGAAGAGGTGGCTAATCTGGATGCTGCCGTGGCGAGCTACAAGATGTGGAAGGCTGTCGATATCGAGGAGTACGCTACCTATACCACCGAAGCTCCCGGATATAATGTAGATAGCAAGGCAGATATGGATATCGTTGCTGAAAAGATGGCGTCCTTCACTGCTAATCAGACCATCTACATTACCGACGATATCGATATGGAAGGCTCTGCCAAGGCGCTCAACGCCCGTTTGGGTAGTCTTAAGGCTTCCATCGTCGGTGTTGAGACCGAGGACGGCTCTTATCCCGAGATCTCCAATCTGTATGTAAGTGACGGTTGGTTGGGTGATGCTACCATTGCAAAGCTTGCCAATCTGACCTTTAAGAACTGCCATAACACCTTCCATAGTTCTGATACCTACGGCGCCTTCCTGATCGGTCTGGTTACCAAGGATCTGGAAGTTGAGAACATCACTCTGGACGGCTGCGTCGGCGACAATACCGACGTTACCACCGGTGCTGCATACTCTATGATGTTTGGCCGTGTAGCAAACGGTGTTGACCTGAAACTGAAAAACATCGTTGTAAAGAACAGCACCATCAACAGAGTGGATGCTGAGACAACAAACTACCACATTACCAGTTTCGTATTGGCTAAGTTGAGTACGAACGGTACCGGTGCAGAACAGGCAACTATGACCGCCGAAAACATCTACCTGATCGACAACACCGTTACCGGTAAGCGTGCTTCCGGTAGTGGCCGTTCTCTGGTATTCGGTGAAATCATCGGTACCGCCACCATCTCCAATGTGGGTATTTTCAACACCACAATTAAGGATGATGCTGGCGAGCCTTTGAGCGGCACAAAAGGTGTTCTTGGCGTTTTGGTTGCTTCTTGCGGTGCGGCGGGTGTCACTTCCATCACCGTCAATAACGTAATCGCTGCAAATAACGGTGCTCATTCTAACTTGGTCGGTGTTGAAGCTCCCCAGACTTTGACCAATTGCTATGCAGATACTGAATGTATTAGCCCTTATGCAGGTGCAGTCCTGAACTCCTGCGGTGCTATGACTACCGAAGAGATCGCTTCCGGTAAGGCTGCATGGGCTGCAAACGCAGGCGGTGCTGCTAAGAAGTGGACGATGAACGGTACCACCCCCGACTACAACGGCGATGCTACCAATCAGACTGTCCGCGTGGCTCTCGAGCTGGAAGGTAAAGAGACGGAGTATGCTTACGTCAATGTAGGCGGAACCGTTACTCTGACGCATACCACCGCTGTTGAGCCTACCTACACTGAAAATGCAGACTATGCTGCTATTGCAGACGGCAATAAGCTTACCGTTTCTGCCGTTCCCACCAATGCTGAGCAGACCGTTTATGTAACGGTTACCTCTGAGGCTCTGGTCTTTGATCTTCTGGATGCAAAGATCGCAGAGATCGGTGAGGATGCTGCTTACTATGTGAACGAAGCAGGCGATGCAGTCCTGACCGAGGTTCTGGCTGCTATCGTTGCAAAGAGAGAGACCGAATATGACGGTCTGACTCAGGATGATATCAATGCTGACCTGGAAACTCTGCAGAGCTATACTCTGTATAAGACTGCTGATTTCGCAGTAGTTGATACCATCATTGCCGACCTTGATAAGTATGTTGGCGAGACCAACCTGCTGACCAAGTACTATGCAAACGGCGAAGCTCTGGCTGCTGCTCTGGAGAAGGCAAAGACCGCTAAGGCTCTGGAAGCTGAATCCTATGCAGACGGTCTGGCTGTTAAGCCCGTTGTTGATGCAATCAATGCTGCTTCTCTGGCTTATAATGAAGCCGGTGAAAAGACCTTGATCGAAGGCGCTACGATCTCCGTCGTAGATCTCGCTCCCTTCAAGGCAGACGGCTACGAAGAGTTTAGCATTTCCACTGAAGCTGAGTGGCGTTGGCTGGTTGATAACGCAACCTCCAATGCATTTACTACCGGTCTGACCTTTAAGCTGACCAACGACATTGATATGTCGGCAGACGGCGATGACAGTGCAGTTCATCCCTTGGGCTATGTGAACGATATCTTTTTCAACGGTACCCTCGACGGTCAGGGCTATGTATTTAAGAACCTGAAGATCGAAGAGACTCCGACCGGTCACGAGCGTCCCATCGGCTTGATCGCTGCCATCGGCGCAACCGGTATTGTTAAGAATTTGGGCATTGAGTCCGGTAACATTATTTGTAATTGGGGCGTTCCCAACCTGGGCGGTTTAACCAACGGTATGGGCGTTGGTGCTATTGCAGGTACTGCAAGTACCAGCGGCAAAATCATCAACTGCTGGAACGCAGCCACTGTATCTTATGTACTCACCGAGCTGCGCACCGATCTGGTTCCTGAGGATACTTCTACCTTGGGTAGTGATGCTGTGCCCGATCAGATCGAGGACGACACCTGTGCAGCCGGTATCGTAGGTCGTGGTATGGCCGGAACGTTGGTTGACGGTTGCTACAATATCGGTACCATCAACGGCTTGGCGCACGCCTCCGGTATCAACGACTGGACTCAGAAGGGTACCAATTATACTCCCGGTATTGTTTATAACTCCTTCAATGCCGGTGAGATCAATGCGGTTTCTACTTATTTGGTTCGTACCTCTACTGACTCTCATGACGATCAGAAGAACAACTACAGCGTTGGTACTGCTGATACCGCATATAACACTTATAATAACGTTAATAACAGCTATCTGTTCATCGAGGAATATACCTCCGGTGAACTGGCTTGGAAGCTGAATAACGGTTATAGCACTGACTATACCTCCGGTACTCAGACCTTCTATACCGTTGAAGACGGTAAGACTATTTTTGGTACTGAAGCAAATCAGACCTGCCGTGTTGCTTTCACCGACGGCACCGTTACCTATTATGCATACGTTGCCAACGGCACCGAAGTAACCTATGGTGAAGAAACCAAGGTTGCTACCCCCGGCGAAGGCATCTCCTTCACTGTTGAAGCCGGCGTTCTGCCCGCTGAGTGTGAAGAGATCCTGATCTCTGCAAACTGCAGAAGCAGCCGCCACATTGCTTACTGCGATCATAGCGTTGACCTTGCCGGTCTGACTGCTTACTGCGATTATGCAGAGTGGATCACCTGCGAATTCACCATCGAAGAGATCACTGTCCCCGCTACCTGTACGGAAGCCGGCGAGAAGACTCTCTCCTGTGTTTGCGGCGATTCCAAGACCGAAGTTATCGAAGCTCTCGGTCATAAGGAAGTTAACACCTACAACGGCGATGCAACTCATACCGTAACTTGCGAAGCTTGCGATTTTGAGGAAATCGTTGAGTGTACTGTTGAGACCTGGGAGACTGTTGAGTCTACTGCAACTGAAAACGGCACCAAGACCGGTACTTGTACCGTCTGCGGCGGCACTGTTGTAATCACTCTCGATAAGATCCCCGGACTTGGCTTGGCTACCACTGTTAACGAAAATGCCGGTACGGCTGATGTTGGAGTAAGCCTGCTCTTGCTTTTTGTCCCTTTTCTCTTTTGTAAGAATAAGAATTCCTCCTTATTTCCTCATTTTGGCAGCCTTGTCGTGGAGGAGCATGGGTGCCATATACCAATCCACAGC
>JAZQAQ010000136.1:0-5686 GCA_045545255.1 Eubacteriales bacterium
GTTTTTTACAGCCCATTTTTATTCAGTTGAGGGTTGCTGCAACCGTATCCATCGAGGAATACCCATCCTGCAGGGTATTCACAGACGCAGGGCCTCTTACACCGGTCATTTTTAAATTAAAAAGTGCCGCGCAAAGAACGCCCAGAATCAAGAAGAATGCCAGCACCGCCGCGATGACGATTGCTGCGATCTTTCCGCCGCCGGAGGCTTTCACGATCCCGGACTCGATCTTGCGGATCGCCAGAACACATTTTTTATAAAGCTCCTGCTCCTCCGCAGTCAGCTCCTCGCTGCTCTCCTTCAAAAGATCGCCGCAGCGTACCGTCTCCTTCAGCAAGGGCAACGCTTCCTTCTCGGAAGTCGAAAAAGCCTGTGCACCGGAAAGTGCCATACATTCCCGAAGGGCAGCAAGCTGCCCTCTTGCAGCCGCCTTTTGCAGCAGTTCATTGCGTCCCTCGCATGAATGAGTCAGCCCGTAAAGGCTCATCGCGGGGGCGTACTCCGCCTCGGCAGAGGCTTTGAGCATAGAGGAGAAGGGCTCCTCTCCAAACTGTCCCTCTGCATACCGCACCGCATAAAGATACTGCGCCGCGCGATTGCCGCCGTCTGCCAGAGCTTTCAGCGCATCCTTTTCGGTGGTATCGTTGATGCCTGCCTTGATGCCCTCCATCTCATCCTCCACCCGATAGGTCTTGAAGGATGCACAGTCGGTACGGATGATATTACGGTATTCGCTCTGCTTCATCAGTGCCTCGGGAGTGTGCTCGTGATCAATGGTATGCTCCGCCACCAGCCGCATCGCCTTGACCGGTACAAACAGACCGAAAATACCAAAGGTGATCGCGGTCAGGAAACCCCAAAGCAGATACTTCAGGAAGAATTTGCCCACGGTGCCCGTAAAGACCAGTCGGCGGGAATCAATGACCGTATGCTCGGTGAACCATCTGTTGCGCATAATATCCGCCCAAGCAAAGCCCACCACCGGCACCAGCGTCACGAAAAAGGTCAGGATATTCATCCCAATAAAGCCCCAGAAGCCGCCGTCAAAATAACTGTTGTCGTCCTCTTCGCCCACGAAATGGGTATGCTTGCTGATCCATTTCTGAACGGCGATCACCATCCAGAAGCCATAGATGCCAAAGGTGATCAGCGTCAGAAGCATCCATAAAAGAAACCGCCCGATCAACTGCACGCCGGTTCCGTCGAACCGCATCCGCTTACCGCAGACCACGGTATGCTTCGCCTTCCAGCGCTGCAGCATACAGCACATCCAAGGAAATGCAATTCCAAAGGTGATCGTTGTAACCAACCCCACCAAAAGGCTATAGCCAATATAGGCGAGATAGCCGCCGTCAAAATAAGAGCGATCCTCTGTGGGAGCTGCCTCTTCCTTCTTCTTGCCGCTCGCCAGCGCAACGATCAGCGCCACGATGCCGCCAATGACCGCCAACGCGATCACCAAGAGAAATAACCTACTTACTACTAACATATTTTCCCCTCCTTTGTTTGGCAAACGATTGCCACCTCCAGTGTACCATAGGTTTCGACAAAATGCAATTCTTTCCGCAAGGACAACATCCACCCTTTGTCATCCGCCCCGCATCATCAAAAAACAGAATAAGATCCGCCGTTTTCCCGATAGGAAAACGGCGGATCTTTGATTGACTATTTAATTGTCCTCCGTCCCGAGGATAGAATGAACGCCGTAGTACCGTGCCATTGAGTGATTGGGCCAGGTATCTGCGGTTTCGGTATCCAGATATTTCAAGCCGTGGAGGGCGCTGTATTTCGTCCGGGGCTTGACGATCGGGAGGGTGATATCGTCGATGCCCTGCGCCTTACATTCATAGATATACGCCTGATTCTCCAAAATCTGCCGATGGGTATCGTAAATATCGCGGATACCCACCACCGCAAGCCAGACCGTCGGAATTATAACGGCTACAACAAGGATGGCGCGCAAAGCACGCCCCTCGATCACATCCTGCAGCAAGACGGCGATCGCCGTCACCAGCAGGATCACTGCGCTTGCGGCGCACCGCTCGGGGTAATAGTCTGCGGCGACCATCACGAAATTTGCCGCCAAAGAGCCGGCAAAAAGCACCAGTGAAAAGGCGATCCGTTTTCGGTCGGTCTTTTTAAAGCACGCCCAAATCAGCAGAGCGGCAAGCACCGCGGGCAACGCCCAAAAGGAGCCGTACATCTCCAAGCAGGCGGAAAGATTTTCTTGCAATGCGGGAAGCTCAAAGGAGCCGCTTTTATTCGCCCATTGGGCGGGGGCGAGATAGATAGAAAGATAGCCCAAAAAGGCAATTACTACCGCAAAAACACCATAGACTGCAGGCTTCCTTCTGCGGGAGACGGCAGTCATCAAAAGGAGCACCGCCGCAATAAAGATCACCGCCGCCGAGGTACTCTCCAGATATGCGCCCGCGAAAAAGGAGAGGACTACAAACAGCGTTTTCGTTGCAGGGCGGCGAAGCCGCTCGCCTGCCAGCCATTCCCGCGCAAAGGGCAGGAGAAACGCCAGCCCGAACACGATGCTCCAAAGATAGTTACAGGCACCGTCCAGCCAGAGATTGACCTGCCCGAAGGCGGGCTGAAAAAGCCAGACCGCGCCAAAGACCGTCAAAAGGATATCACCGCGCAGCTTTTTTCTGCCTGCAGCAAGCAGTCCGATCAAGGCAATCTGCAAAGCAAACATCCCCGCATTGACAACGTTGAAGACCCACTTTGGCAGCAATTCAAAAAGCTGGGCAAAAAAATGCGCCGTCAGCCGACCGTTCATCTTTTGCGCGTGCCCCCAAAGGGACGGAAAGATCTGAAAAAAGTTCGTCAGCCGCTCGCCGGTATCAAACCGAAAATGATAGGTGAAATCATCGGCGATTTTTGCGGTAAAGATATTGCAGACCAGCAAAAGCAAAAAAATCGCCGCCAATACGATAAGCACGCCCCGTCGGGCTTTTATCCAATTCAACCGCAAAACCCCCTTATTAGTAATTTATAGTATAACATTCTGCAAAATGCTTGTCAATTTCGTGCGAAAAAAGCGATAAATATTCATTGTATTAACAACGAATCTATGATAAACTGAAGAAAAAAGGAGGGAGCGGCGTGAAGATCATATTTCTGGACTTTGACGGAGTCCTCAATTCCTACGGATACCTGCGCCGCACGGGGCAGGCAGGGCTTTGCCTCGATCCTTCGCGGCTGGACCTGCTGGGAAAAATCGTAGATGCAACCGATGCAAAACTGGTGCTGACCTCCTCCTGGCGGGAGCATTGGAGCGCGGAGAGTTCTTCCGAAATCGACCGAATCTTTGCGGAACACCGTATGACCGTCTACGGAAAAACGCCCCATCTCCGCAGTGGGCGGGAGCAGGAGATCCGCGCTTGGTTGGCGGAGCACCCTGCCGAAAGCTTCGTTGTTTTGGACGACCGCTTTTTAAACGCCGATTTTCTGGACGGTCATTTTATCCTCACCTCAAATCTGCGTGACGGACTGGATCAAGAGGACGTCCGCCGCGCCATCGCCATTCTGAAAGGAGAAACACAATGATATACAGTGCTCTTTTAAAGCATCTCCTCAAAGAGGCAGAAAAGCTGAAGGAATCTGCCGGAACCAAAGCAGTTTCAGTCGTCTGCCTGATCACTGCGATACTGAACTTTTGTGAAGCCAAATATTCAGGGCTCTCTCACCCTTCCCTGATCACCTCTGCTGATTACTTGGAAGAGGAACGGCTGCGCTATCTGCGAAAAAAACTCTTTCACCGCGCCTCCATCGTTGCCAATAGCTATTTCCGATTTCTTTCAAAGCATCAGCATCGGAAATATGATACCGACTTTATGGCCGATCACGCAGCCGAGCTGGAGATGGTACTGCAATTATATGAAAGACCCTTCATTTCTGCCGATTTCGTACTTCTCTTTGCCCTCCAATGCATTGCGCCGGAGCATCGCTTCGGAATGTACGGGACGTATCGAAAGAGTATTGATTTCGCCGCCTGCATCAATGATATGGAGGAAAACATCCTTGACTTTACTATTACCTCCATCGAAAATGTTCAAGAGAATCTTCAGAAAAAGCTCGAGCAGATAAAGTCCATAAGAGATTTTCAGCCTGCCATTCAGCTGATGGATCCGAATCAACTCCTTGAAAACCTTTTCGGCGCAGTCCGCAGCACGGCAGCCGAAGATGAACTGCAGCTGCAGATTCCGCACTTTTTCGGAGACGAGGAGCCCTTAAAGCTCTGCTTCCGCTATAAGGAGGATTGTTACTATGTCCACGATTGCGGCTGTGCGCTCGCGCAGCTGCGTAAGCATACCACGGATGAGGAGCATTTTCAAAGGGTTTTTGATCGGATCTCCAAAAATCTTTCGGTGGAGGACGGACGGCTGCTGGGCACTTTCGTTTCTGCCCATATCTTCTTCCACTATCTGCAAATTCTGATCTTCACCGCCCACGCAGACCTCTATTGGGAGCAGTTGGATGACCAAGGGCTTTACTACGACCCGGATCACACCTATCCCACCCAAAGTGAGCCGATGGACGCCGAGGCACTCTTGACCTTACTGCAAAAAGGAATCGACTGCAGATATGACCCCCAAAAAGGACTCCTTTTGAGTCTGCCGCTTCGCTATTCCCTTAATACCCGCGGCATTTCCTATTGCATTGAAACGGCATCCGATAAGGTCATCATCAAAGACGGGCACGCAGGCGAGCTGGAGGGGGAAATTCTGGAGAGCTTTTACTGGGGACACGACGATATCACGCCGTATATCGACCACCTCTCCCCCTATCTCCAACGCTTCGGCGGGACGATCCTTGATCAAAAGCCGGCACTCCTTGCCCCTGCCGCAGAATGGATGCCTGCCCTCTTTCGTTTTTTCAATCTGGCGATTTTATTCTCAGAGCTGGGGCGGCTCATCGACCTGCCGGAGGTGAAGGAATGACCCTTTTTGTTACCTCGGATATCCACGGTCACTGTACCCTTTTGCGCAATGCGCTGGAGCAGGCAGGCTTTGATCCGCAAAATAAAGACCATCTCCTCGTCTGCTGCGGAGACTATTTTGACCGCGGCTCGGAAAACCTGCAGGTTCTTCAATATCTGGACCGACTGAAAAATAAGGTCCTGCTGCGCGGAAACCACGAGGATATGCTGCTGGAGATCTTCCTCACGGGCCGACTCAAGGAGCATAATTACCGCAACGGCACGGTGGAGACCATTGCCGAGCTTTTCGGCAAATACTCCATCGACAGTCTGGGGCGGGTGGATTTCGACGGCAAGACCCGTATGCTGGATCGCGTCACCGACTTTATCGAAGAGACTTGCGACTATTACGAGACGGAAAACTATGTGTTCGTCCACGGCTGGCTGCCCACCGGCATCCGCGAAGGCGGCTCCTACATCCGCTCCAACTGGCGGTCTGCCGATGCCGAGCACTGGAAGAAGGCGCGCTGGACCAAATGGACCGATATGTACAAAGCCTGCGACCGTCTCGCGGATAAAACGATCGTATGCGGGCACGTACCAAGCTTTTATGCCAATAAATTCGATCCGCAAAGAGCCTCTGACGACGCTTCGCCCTTCTACGGCGACGGCATCATCGCTCTGGACGCGGGAACCTTTACCACAGGAGCGGTCAACGTCCTGGTGATCGAAGAATAAAAAAGGAGTTGAAAAAAT
>JAZQAQ010000137.1:0-16439 GCA_045545255.1 Eubacteriales bacterium
GAAACCGGTCGGCCGCAGCCATTCAAAATCACATGATTCCCCTGCGCTCCTGCGCATTATTCCGATCGATTCAACATCGTTCCTCTATGATAAGTCGATACTGTTGCTCCGGCTGTATGCGATACGTTCCGACGGTATTGGTATTCCTCAGTCGTCAGATCTTTTCCCTTTATATAGAGTAATCTCATATCTTCGTCATAAATGTGCTGCTTCTAAATATTCAGCAAGAATAGTATCCGGTTGATCCCCAAAACTGCTTCTGGAAAGCTATCACTTATTCCATTTTTTCCGCTTCGTGTTAGGTTTTATTGCAACATTTTTGTATGTTCAGATGCGTCTTTTTACCTTGAAAAGGAATGATTGCCGTGATATATTATTTTTGTTGAAATGTTCTATATTTTTCAGAAAATGGAATATGGAAACTTCCCCCCGGGATGCAAGGGGGGCAATTTTCACACGAAAGTGGGGATATCAATGAAAACAACCAAACGCTGGCTTGCGCTGCTGATGGTTATGACGCTGTTGCTGTCGTATCTGTCTCCAGCTGCGGCAGCTGCTGAATTGACTGACACAGCCGATCCGGCAGCAAACGAATCTGTCACTCTGCGCGTATGGGCCGCAGAGACCGATCAGACTTGGCTCAGCCAACAGGCAGACGCCTTCGCGGCTGCCCATCCCGAGTGGGATATCACCTGGGATTTCGGTGTATGCTCTCCCGGCGATGCCTACACGATGATCACAGGCAATCCCGAAGAAACGCCGGATGTGTACATGTTCACCAGTGACGTGACAACCCAGCTTTTTGAGGCAGATGCGCTGGCCGCACTGACTGGGGACGTGCTGGGGCAGGTATCCGCCGAGCACTCGGACATGTTGCTGAACACCCTGACGTGTGCTGACGGCCAGGTCCATGGCATTCCCATGTCCGGAAACACCTGGTTCATGTACTACTTCAGGGAGTAACGCCGCAATTCTTGGGGCAGCACGATGCCCAGATTCTCAAACTCTGTCACAACTCCGATCAAGGCGCGCTGCAGACGGGGGCAAAGGGGATGGGACAGCGAACCCTTTCTGATCCGCTCATACTCCACCTTAAATGCCTCCCACATCTCGTCCCGCTTTTCCTCTTTCGATGCAAAAGCTTTCATATCATCAAGATCCGTCGCATCCAGAAGCTGCTTTTGATAAGCGGCAACGAGCTGATCGGCGTGTAGCAACGCATAACCGCTCATCAAGCTGTTTCCGTCACTGAATGTTCGCAAATAATCCGGATCTGTTTTCAAAATATGGGCGATGGTCTCGCAATTGAACCCGCTGACCTGCAGATGCTTCATTGCGGAGATCGGATCGGTATAGTAAGTATGGAATAGATATCCACGCACGACCCCGCGGCAATACAGCTCATAAAGCACTTCCTCGGCATAGATCCCCACCGCATCAAAAAGCATCGTCAGGCGGTCACGGGTCTCCTCCACGCCCAGCAGCAGAGCCGCTTTAAAGAAGTGACGGTAGACAGACCGATCCAAAGCCGCAGACAGGTACGCATCCAGCGCCGCCACATCCTCCTTGGTGATCAAAAACAGCTCCGCGCTGTCCTTATACCATTTGCAAACCACCTCCGCAGGATAATCCAACGCCAGACAGATGGCGGTGGTCGCCGCCTCTACCTGACTGAAGGGGACCTCCAAAAGGTCTCTGATCATCGTGTCCGGCAGATAGGGCACAACGCCCTCCTTGCTCAGCGCATTCTTTACCATCAAAAGGGTCTTAAACCCCTCGTCCGAAGGAAGACGCCCGTCCTTGAATTGGATTTCCGGCGCATTTATGCCCTCCATATGCTTATAAAGCTTGAAAAAATGACCGGCAATGTCCCAAAGCGCATATTGATCAAACTTTTCTTTCAATTGCGCTACAATACTATTTCCCATAAAACCCCTCCTGCTTTTCGGTCGATCGCTTTTTCGTCTCACCTTCGTTTATGACGGGCGATCATTCATCCTGCTTCTTTTCAATGCGATACCCCAACGCCACGATCAGCTTGAGGGTATTGAGCGCCGTCCTGCGGTCGTATTCCTTCTCGGACTCACTCAATGCATCATACGGAACAAGGCAAGGCGTCGTCTTTCGGACGTCGTCTCTTTTTTCGCCGTAGACCCAGCCCTCGGCAATCCGACCTTCTGACCAGGTTTCGTGAACGTTTTCTGCGATCTGCTCCGTCAGCTCCAAAAGATCCGCCGGCAAGATCACGTCGCTTGTATCAATTGGGTTTGGTTTATACAAGATCATTCTCCTATCATTTATTGAAATTATTTTCCGGAGAGAATTTTTTCGATCTCCGGTCCGTTCAAGTGGTTTTTGGACATCAGCGCATCGACCAAAGCATCCAGGCGATCTTTATTCTCCGTAATGAGACGGATCGCCTCCTGCATCTGGGCTTTCAGGATACGATTGACCGAAGCGCGCACTTCCGCAGACATTGCGCCGTTCTCCTCGTCCACCGCAAGCCCAAAATCATCGTCCATACCGTAAGCGCAAAGGATATGGCGCACCAGTCTGGTAGCGGAGTACAGATCTCCGCTTGCACCGGTGGAGATGCCGTCCTGCGCACCGTAGCACACCAGCTCCGCAGCCCTGCCGCCCAAAGAGGTACGCACATTTGCCAGCAGCTCCTCTTTGGTATAGATCTCCTTGCCCTCCTGCTCCGCGTGCTGCATATAGCCGCCGTGTTTCCCGCGGGCAACGATGGTCAGGTAAGAGGGGGTCTCCCCGCCCAGATAGCAGAGCAGGGCGTGACCCGCTTCGTGACGGGCGACACGCTCCAGCTGGGAAACATCCCATTTCTTAACCTCACCGCCGTGGAAGGTTTCAAAGGCCTCCTCCAGAATACTGTCTGTGACCTTGGTGCTCTCCTGACGGATTGCCGACCGCAGCGCAAGCTCAAAGGCGGAATCCAGCTCCGCGAGGCTCATTCCGGTGGAGCGCATTGCAATATTCTCGATCTGCTCCTCGGAGATCTCCAGAGCACGATTTTTCTCCACCTTCATTTTCATAAATCGGATCCGATCCGCCTTATTGGGCAGATCAATATATACCCGACGGTCAAAACGACGCATCAACGCAGCATCCAAGCTCTTGGGAGAGCCGGGCGTTACGTCGAAATTGGTCGCCGCCAACACAAAGACCGGTTTTGAGGGATCGCTGGAGAAGCCATCCATCTCGGTAAGGAACGCAGTGAGGGTTCCCTCGGTACCGTCACGGTTTTCACCGGTACGTGCCTTTGCAATGGCATCGATCTCATCGATGAAGAGGATCGCAGGCGCATACTTACGGGCGGTGGCAAAGAGTTCGTGCACCTCTGACGAGCCTTCGCCCACATACTTTTTGACAAATTGATTTCCCTCTGCGGAAAGGAAGGTGACCCCCGCTTCATTTGCCATTGCCTTGGCAAGCATCGTCTTACCGGTGCCCGGAGGACCGTAAAGAATGACGCCGCGGGGCGGTTTGACCCCTGTACCAAGATACTTTTTGGGGTTCTTAAGATATTCCACAAAGTATTGAAGCTCCTTCTTGGCTTCCGTCGCACCGATGACCTCTTTAAACAATACCTTGGAGGTCATATTCGGTCTGAGGACGCTATCGGAATCCTCGGAATCCACGGCGACCGTCTGCTTGAAGTCATACAGCTTAATTTCGGCAATCTTGCCGTTTTCGGAAATTGTCTGCGCTGTACCGAAGGAGATGATCTTATTCTCCCGCGCCAGCTTCACCATATTCGCTTGCTGATGCAAAACAGTGGCAATTTCATTCAACTGCACGCCCAAAGTGTCCTTTTCCTTCTCTTCGGAAACCCGCAGAACGCCGCGCACACCACAACGCATAAAGGAGACCTTTTCCTCCTCGGTCAATAAGGTATCACCCGTTTCCAAAAGGTAGACAGGCATTGCCTCGTGCTGCTCCAGCATAAATCTGAAGAAATCTCGGGCGGGGGAATCCACGTCCTCAATATTCAGATTGGAAAGATCGCTCTCGGAAGCACCGAATCTCATATCTACAAGGACAAAGTCTACCTCCTGACCACGCAGGACTTCCACCGCCTCCTCGATGCTCTGCACGCCGAAGATCTCTGCATCGGGTGCTTTTTTTGCGCAGGTTTCAGCAATATCGTCATCTGCAAAAACCAATGCCTGCGCTTTATCCTCCGAATCAAAGAGGGTGCTGATCTCCGCGCTTGTATCCTCCAGATCCAGTCTGATCCGAATCTCTTCCAACTGATTAATATCGGTCTTTACCTTTTGGGAATCGACCATACGAAGCAGCTCATAAAGCTCGTTATTAAAGAAGGTTTCTGCCCTGCCTCTGATGGTTCTGGCATCGACAGACGCGCCCTCCGCAAGAAGTAACGCGGTATAAACCGACTCCTCGATCTGCAAGGCAATTCCGGTCTGCTCCTCCAGATTTTTCGCGTGGCGCAGCATTTCCTTGCGGGCGATGGTCCGCAGATTATGGGCACCGATATGGTTGAACATCACCACATTACCGGAAGCAAACCGCGAGCAGATGGCACCGGGGAAAAGGGGCGTGCCGCTCACAGGATGGACATCCGTCTGCAACGCCTTCACAATGACCTTTCTGGACAAAGACGAAAGGTCCCCACTCAAGCTATCGGTATATAATTGTTTACCTGCATTGGTGGTCAGAATGATGATGGTATCCTTGAAAGAAATCTCCTCATCGTGATAGTTATCCCGCAATCTGCCCGCATCCAGCATCTGCAGGAAGAGATGGATCACATTGATATGTGCCTTTTCGATCTCATCGAAAAGAAGGACACTTTTTGGATTTTTACGCACAAATCCCGTTACCGTTCCCTCTTTGGCATTTTTATATGCATCGTCCATACCGCAAAACTTCAGATGGGCTTCTTTATCTGCATATTCACTCATATCGAATCTTTCGAAGGGAAGATTCAATGCACCGGCAGCCACCTCCGCCAGGAAGGTCTTACCCACGCCCGGAGGACCTGCAAAGAGAAAGGTCGCCTGAGGACGCTTTCTTTTTTTATCAAAAAGAGAGAGCATACTGGCTTGGAAAAAGCCGTTGGCAAACACATTGATGGCATTCTCCTGCCCGAAAACAGAATCCGCCAGCTCTTTTCTGATTTTCTTGGTGGCAGCAACCAGCTCGGAGACCTGCTCCTTTACCGCCTGCTGCTCCCGCTCATTGAAGCTATCGCTCGTTTCATCGAGAAGCGTTTCGGCGTCGGAAGGCTGCTCCTGCTGACCGTAAAGATCCTCAAAGGTCTTGCCCACCGAGTTTGCCACAACATCCTCTTCGCTTGAAAAGCTGATATTATTTGAAAGAATCGGGCTGATCTTTTCGCTGGGGTTATCCAAGATTCCCTTCAACACTGCTGCGGCGGTCAGCTCCTCTGTGCCCACAGGCTGAGAGCGAATGACTTTTTCCAGCGTCCTTTTCATATAAAGATCGTCCAAAAAGGGCAGTTTGCTTTTTTGGATCTCATCCAGCAAAAACATCTTTGCATTGCGGAAATCGGGGATCACACTCCGAATGAGCAGCTCCACATCCTCCATCTCGGGATTTTGGTAGTTTTTCTCTGCCGTCAGCTTATCCATAATGGCGATAATGAAGCACTCTGCAGTGCAGATACTGCCGTGCATTTTCTTGGAAAGCTCCATCAATTCTGATAAAAGCGGACTGTTTTTCATATTCTTCTCCTTAATTACACCACAAATTTTCCAGCTTATCGGCAAGCTCTTCATCCGTCGTATTCCGATCGATCTCCACCAGACGGATACTCATATCCACTGCACGCTGACGAAAGTACTTGCCCCCGTCATTATGCGGAACGGAGGTGGCGATCAGTACCTTTTTGGCATACTTCCCGCCAAACCGCTCGGCGACACTGTTCAATTTATATAGCTCCTCCGGCTTGACGACGCCGTTTTTGCAGGACGCAAATACAGGCACCATATCGTGCATCATCAGAATGTCGATCTCGTTTTCCGTATCGAAGATATCCTCGGTCTCTTCGTCGTGGAGCTTTCCGTCCCAGTCGATGACCACGCCGTTTACAACATCGTCGTATACCAAAGCACCGTCCGTTGCGGCAAGGTCCTTGGCAGCAAGGAAGATCTTCATTTCCAACGCCTGCCCTGCCTTGGTGAGGCACCTTTTGACCTGCTCGTTTTTATAAGTAACGGTAAGGGTCTTTTCCGTCTCCTCAAAGAAGGTCAGAAGCCCCTTCTGACGCAGGCAGGAGACCATCCCTTTGATGATTTTATAGGACGCCTTTTGCTTGGCGAGCTCGATCTTCATCTTCCCGATGCTCGCGGTGGTGGTGAGTCCGTCTGCCGAACCGACTTTCTCTGCCATTTCAAAGACGCCGATCTGGGTATTCCAAAGCCTGCAATTATTTTTGCAGATCTCCCAGATCTGCTCCACATCTTTGCGAAACTCTCCGTTAAGATCCCAAAGATAGGTCGCCTTATCCTCATGGACCGATCCGTATACGATATCGCCCCCGTAAATCCGCACATTCTCTTCCACCGATAAGGTGGGGGTATTGCAATAAATCGTCTCGCCGTCTTTATCGCAATCGTAGATCGCATTATTGCGCAGGTTGATGCGATGGATCTGAATATTCTTATCGGGATTCTTTTCGTACACGATCCCCAGCGCCAGCAGCAAGATCTCTTCACCGCCGGTGATATCGAAAACGCAGTCGTTATAGGTATCCACAATGCTCTGCAGCAGCTTTACCGCCTGCTCTAAATTACTTTTGGATACGCACTTACACAAAAACTCAATGCGCTCCCCCCGCTCCTCAAAGACACGGGCATAGTGTTCCTTATATCGGTTCATCACCTTCAGGTTATCTCCGATATAAATGACCCGCTCCGGCGCATAGGTCAGGCAGGCGCAGATATTTTCGGCTGAGGTTTTATCGAAAAATTCAATATATGTCATCTTTAGATTTTCCTTTCGGCAAGAGAGGCTATAGCAGCAGGATAAGCCCCGAAACAAATTCGGGGCTTAAAAATACGGCAATTATTTATTTGTTCTTAAGAAAGTCCTCGATGCTGAGCATCCCTTTCGCGATCATCAGGAACTGATCGTTATACTTATCCACTGCCGTGCAGGCATAGGAGATCATATATTGAAAGAGGTCTTCCCCGATCTGACTCTCCAGAAAAGAAGCCGTCATACGGAAACAGATGGAGCCGTCGGAAAGATCGTAGTCAAAGCTTCCGTCGGGCAGACCATAGGATGCGGAACAGGTGGCGATGGCACCTTCGATCCGCTTATCTTCGCCCATTTTTACGGGCACGGGGGACATCAGGCTGATCAATTGACGGGATGTATCTATCCGCAGGATAAAGGTCATCGGGAGATCATCCCCGTTTACCCCGAAATGCACCAGCAGCTCTTCCTCTTTTTTTTCAAAATTCCAGCCTCTTGCTTCAATGGCGGCACAGAGGGTCTGATAAACCTTCTTTGCCGCTTCCAATTTCATTGCGTCAGACATTTTATTCCTCTCCTTTTAAGAATTGCTCAATGGTGATCAATCCTTTTCCAAGCATTAAAAACTTATCGTTATATACATCAATGGTACGGCAGGCGGTGAGCAGCATATAAAGGAACAGCTTCTCACTGATGGTGCTCTCCAAAAAGCTATTCGTCATCCGGAAGATCAAATTACCGGAGGTGATGTCATAGTCAAAGGAGCCGTCTACCAGCCGATTATTGACTACGCTGACCGCAAGGGCCATATCGACACGCTTATCCTCTTGAATCGCTCCGGGCATACTGGAGAGCAAGAGAATCAAACTTCTCTCCGCATCCACGAACACCTTCAGCTCCATCGGCAGATCCTCGCCGCGGGCACCGCACTCAATCAATAATTTTTCTTCGTCTTTTTGATAGCTCCAATCTTCTTTATCAAGCGTACGGCAAAGTGTCTCAAATACCTCTTTTGCTTTTTCTAATTTATTTGCGTCAGACATTGCTTTTCTCCTTTTAAAACTTAACCTTCTTTTTCTGTATTTTCAAGCTCGATCTTTTTTTCGCGCACAACCTCTTCTTGCAGATATTCTCTGAAGCTGCTGTTTTGCGCCATTCTGGAAAATTCATCGTAGATCAATTGAAAATCCTTTACCAATTCAAAACATTTACTGCATTCACGTATATGATCATTTACCGATGCGAAGAGTGAAACACTCTCCGCATTCAGTTTTTCTGCAGAGACAAATTCGATGATCTCATCGATTGTCAGATGATTCGTCGTCTTCATCCTCATACTCCTTTCTGAGTTTATCGTTGAGGCGATTGGTCCAGTCGCTGAGGGATTTTTTTCCGCCCTTTTTCATAAAAAATTCTTTATACTGTACCTCTCCGTAGGATCTATTCTCGTCCCACGCTTTATTCAATGCTGCTTTGATCTTTCTGTCTTGCTCATCCGAAATCCGAA
This sequence comes from Eubacteriales bacterium, assembly GCA_045545255.1. Classification (GTDB taxonomy): domain Bacteria; phylum Bacillota; class Clostridia; order Oscillospirales; family QAKW01; genus QAKW01. The sequence continues at coordinate 8,489 of JAZQAQ010000137.1, forward strand.
GCCAGGAGATCTTTTTCGCCGAGCTGCGGATTATTTCATACATTTCGCCGAGCGTCTTTTCTTCAAACGCTGCAATGATCGCATCGTTGGATTGGATTTTAGTGATGTCCTTTTCTAAAATAAACACAAACTGTGCCACCCAGCTCAGCACTTTATAAATGCTCAGCCCGGAGTCCAGGATCCGATTGAAAGCCGCTTGAAGCTTTTGGATGCACTCCTCACCGTCTGCCGTCTCATCGGGACCCGGCACGGTTATGTTATCATCGATCTCCGAGTGCTTGCCGTCTTCTCTTCCGATCTTGCGTTCCCAGCTCCGCTTAACGTTTACCGCCACGGTGAACATCCATTTATTGAAGCCTTCCGGATCCATATTCACCTTGCCGTCCACGCCGTCCGGCAACAAAAATCCTGTAACGGTATTCTTCATCAGGCGAATGTAAATATCGCCCAAGATATCCCCTTCATACTGACGCCCTCTCAAAACCGAACTGGTATTGCACCAATAATTCATCAACGGCTCGATTGAAGTTTGCGCAATTTTACAAAGCATATCATAAGATGTAGGCTTGGTATACAGCAATTCTTTTACCATTGTCTGAAACTCTTCTTTTGTAAACATTATACAGTCCACCGCCTTTCTTTATTTCGGTATTTTTAAAAATATTATGACATATTTTATATACCTTGTCAAGAAATCTGCCACCATATTTCGGCAAATACCGCGCGGCTTTTCCTCCTTCCGATTTCATAAAATATAACGCCTGTGCTTTCCTTTTTTCGCACAGGCGTTGATATATTTTTTATAGATCCTCAAAAAGAGCCGCAAAGATCGCCCAAAGGGCACTGTCGTCCTCCTTTGTGCCCAAGCTTTTCCTGAGGGAACGGTGGCGTTTATACTCCACCATTTTCTCCAGCACATCCACCGTCTTTTTGGATACGCAGGAAAAGTACAGCCCGTCGTAAAAATAGCATAGATCCAATTCCTGCAGCAGCTCCAAAACCTCATCGTCATCGTGGGTGATCCTTCTCATCGCCATTTCACCGGCTCCGTCCCGCTCCTGCATACACTGCAGTGCTTTTACCGAACGGGAAGAAATCATCTCATAAAGCGTCTCCACCTCGATTTTGGTAATAAACCGCAATCGGCAGTTCTCTTTTTGAACTTCATAAAGAAAATTCTCGGAATTCTTGCTGACCCATCCTCTCTTTTGAAACTGCGCGAGAAATCCCTTTGCTTCTTTATAATTGAGCCCAAATTCCGTTTGAATCCAAAGGATGCTTACGAAATCCTGCTTGCGTATTCTTTCTTGTATGGTATATGCATTCAGTTCCTTCATATTTCCTCCTTAAAACTCAAAGAAAAGCTCCGTTTCGCTCTTACCGCCGCTCTTTTTCCCGGGGTAATACAGATACTTTTCGTCATAAAACTTCAGCGGCGGGATTCTATCCTGCACCCGCGCAACTTCGCCCTGAAGCTCGGGGCAAAGGTAGCTGCGCTCAAATCCGGACCACAGCACGTGCTCCCGCATCTGGGTCACGATGCACTCGCCCGGCGCCAGATGCGTCAGAGCACTGACGGGAACCAAAGAGACGGTATCCTTCTCGTAGCGGTCGATGGACTCGCCGTTTCCGTTGAGAGCGGAAATGGGCGAAATAATGGTCTTTTTGCCGCACTCATCGGAAAATTCCCGCTTGGTCTCGGGATTATTGGTGCCGAAGAAGATATGGGTATTCAGATTATCCTTAATGATCTCGGCAGTCTCCTTCCCGTAAACATTATAAAGCTGGGCATAGGACTGAAGGATCAGCAAAAACCAGATGTTTCTACCGCCGCAGGCGGAGATCACCTTATCAAAATCATTGAATTGCGGCAGATTTCCAAACTCATCCAGCATAAAGTAAAAGGGTCTGCTCAACTGAGAGCCCTTGGTCCGCGCCAACGCGATCAGCTCGGTATACAGATTGCTCAGGAAGAGGCTGATCACCTCGTAATGCAGGCTTTCCTCATCCTTATAGGAGACGAAGATCACCGTGGGAACGCCATCGTCCAGCTCCTGCATCTCAAAGGAATTGGTGCAGGTGATCCGTCGGACCGCCGTATCCCGAAATTTATTCATTTTTGTCGCAAATTCAGAGGAGATGCACCGACGGGTTGCATTTGCCTGCTCAATGATGCATTTCTGCGCCAGCTGATAGGCTTTGGATTTTAAAATATCCCGACTTTTGAAATACCCGCCGTCGTAATCATCCTCCGAATCGGTAAAGGAATCAAAGATCCGCAGGACTGTATCAAAGGAAAAATTATCCTCGGTGATCCCCTCATTTTCGCAGTCCTCCAGCATTCCGTAAAGGATCGCCCGCAAAAGGTCTCTTGCGGAGGTATCCCAAAATGGGTCTTTTTTATTGGTATCGGGGATGACGACATTACTTAATGCGGTGATCCCTTTTTCCACCTCGTCCAGATACCCCTCTTTCCGCTCCTTGATCTCCCGATCCAGATCGGTCTGGTTTTCATACAAAACGCCTTCAAACCGATAGCAGTGTCCGGTCGCGGTCTTTACCAGCTCCACCTCGTTTTCCACGTCCAGATACTTGCGGTATGTCCGATAAAACTTGCTGAGCGGATTCCAGCAATCACTATGACGGTAGTCGGTGAAGTCCAGTAAGAGAACCCGATAGCCGTTCTCCTCAAATCGCTTGGCACTCCCCCGATAAAGCTCCTGCTTGGGGTCGCTGATGACCATATTAGGCTTATTCTTTTTGCTTAAAAGTGTATGGATGGTGGGGATAACATATCCCGTCGTCTTGCCGCTGCGGGTGGCACCGATGGCAAGCAGATGGGTATCCGGAATAAAGGTGACGTCCAGATGCCCCTTTTCATCGCGGGTCATACACACCGGAATGCCGTCGATCTCCTGCTTTCCCAGGCGATCGTACCGATAGGTGGTATCGGGATGTGCCGCACGATAGTCCTCGATGGAGAGGATCTTTTCGTTCTCGTAATCTTTAAATAAGTCTATTCTTCGCATTTTTATTACCTCCCGTATACCCAAAGTCCCTTTTCGGATCGGACTCGTTCCGTTCGTCGCAAACCGCCTTGATATCCGAAAGGGAGATCTCGGCACGCTCCTCAAATACAGCGGCACGGAGCGCACTGTCCAGAATCTTCCGTACCCGATGAGGCTCAAGATCGGAAAGATAATCTTTACATTCCGCCTCCAGCGTCATCCCGTCACACCCGAAGGAATGGGCACGCGCACGAAAGACCGATTCCACCACCGCGCCCTTCTCTGCTGCGGTGATCCGCTCCGCCCACACGGTGTCGCAACGCTCTGCAAGCCGCTTGACCTGCGCGGTGCAACCGGCTCCGATCAGCACAAACTTCAATTCGGAAAGATCCAGCGAGACCGGCGGATGAAACAGCTTGAACTTCCTGCGGTAGTGATAATCCAGCACCTTCATCAGCTCCTCTGCCTGATTTTCGTCCAGCGACTCGCAGTGCTTCAGCAGAAAGACGGTCTGCCCGTTTTTCGTTTCGGATAGCCCGCGAAGAAACGCATTCTCCCTCCCGCCTGCAAAGTCCTGGGGAGTGAGGGTGGCGGCGTCGATCTCCACCACCGCAGAGCGGTCCAGACCGTCCTTGACCATCTGTCCGTACATCTCCGCCACATATTCGTCCCTTGCCACGATGAGCAGGGGCGCATACGCCGCTGCGGAACAACGCTCGGCGACCTTCATATTCTGCATAATCTTCCGCAGTTCCTTTTCCCGCCTCAGCGGGATCCCCTCGATACAGCCCTCATCAAAAGCAAGCCTTTGCTCCCCGCTGAGATCAAAGGGAAGGTCGGAAAGGGCGGCGATTGCATCCTTTTGCTTATTCAGCAAAAGCTTTTCCTTATCCTCCGCAGAGATGATCTCCGAAAAGACCACCTTTGCGAAGATATGATCGTAGCAGTTGCGCTTGACGATCCCCAGACCAAAGGCCTTTTCAGTGATGCGTGCCGCAAGATTCTTATTCACATCTTTTTTATACGGCTTTTTACGGCAGATCTGCTCAAAGACCTGCTTTTGGCTGGCGTTACGAAAGACCGTATATAAAATATCGTAGTACATCTGCTTATCCTCATCGTAAGCAATGCCCATCAGGATACCGAATAAATGGTTCCACTTGGCGCAGAGTCGGATGCGCTTTAGGGCATTATGCCGATCCTTGCAGACGCATAAGCCGTGGTACTCCATATACGCCAGTGCCGCCATTGCATCAACGTTTCCGTTCATCGCCGTTGTGAGCAGGATGGAGGATACCGTCTCCTTGGTCAGGTTTTTATTCTTTTTAAAAAGTTCCTCCTTGATCACCATTGCATCCCGCTTCTGGGCAAGGATCATTCGATCCTCCGCCGTCAGCTCCACCTGCTGCCCGCTGCGCTGGGCAAACTCAATGGTACGGCAGAGCCGCTCATAGGCTTCGTTATTTTTGACCTCTGCGAAATGAGGAAGTTCGGAGGTCTCGTAGTACCCCTTCAACGCCTCCTCGCCGCCCAGACCAAAGAGCTCTGCAAGCTCATAGAACATCTTCCGACGCGCCTTTTCAGTCAGAAAATTTTCGCAGACTGCTTCCAGCAGATAGTATTGGGTAAGAAAGGGCTCCAGCAAGTATTCATTCATCATTCTTCAGCACCTCCCAATGCCTTGATTCTCCGCGGTGTCAGGATCCCGTCGATCAGCCCGTACTTCACCGCCTCCTCGGCGGTCATCGTATAGTCACGGTCTGTATCTGCCGCGATCCGTTTCACCGTCTTTCCGGTGTTCATCGCCATAATGGTATTCAGTTTTTTGCGGGTATGCTCGATGTGCTTGGCCGCTATTATAATATCGGAAGCTTGTCCTTGCGCTCCGCCCAACGGCTGATGGATCAGAATCTCACTGTTCGGCAACGCCAGCCGCATCCCCTTGGAGCCGGAAGAGAGCAAAAAGGCACCCATTGATGCCGCCAGCCCCACGCAGATGGTTCGCACCTCGCAATCCAGCGCATTGATGGTGTCGTAGATCGCCAGTCCGTCGCTGACCGAGCCGCCGGGGCTATTGATCAGGATCGTCAGGATCCGCTCTTCCTCGGGAAGATTTTCATCGATCATCTTCTGCTCGATATAGTGCATCTGCGGAATGACCCGCGCCGCTAACCCCGTCTCAATGGGGCCGAATATGTAGATTTGGTTCTTGCGCAGTAAGTACTGGTCCGAAAGCACTTCGTTTGCGGTATAATCTTTCATCTTTTTTCTTCCTTTCGTCTTTTTTTCACTCTATATAACAAAAGGTAGGCTTTTTTTCGCAACGAAAAATGAAAAAAATCCCGCAACTTGTTTTCAAAAAGAAGAAAAAAATCTTTCTTTGCCTTGCGAAAAAAGCATTTCAATGCCGTTATCTTTTACAGAACGGCAAAAAAACGAAAGGAGTTCACCCGCGCGAAAGCCGATCTGTACATATTTTGTTATCATTTTAAATCTAAAGGAGAAAAAACATTATGACTAAAGCTAAAAGATTGATCGCATCCATCCTCACCTTTGCACTCATTTTCTGTACCGTATTCTGTACCTGCGTTCCCGCATCCGCCGCAACCTGCAGCAGCGGCACCCAGACCCGAACCATCACGGTAAAAACCAAAGCAAACTACTGGATCCCCGGTTCCGAGTCCGTCACCCTCAGCCAGGCTAAGGGCGTCTGCACCAAGTACACCTATAATCCTTTCAACGGCAGAACCTCCACCAAGACCAGTAACCAATACGGCAAATGGAATGTCGTGGCAAAAGCGACGGACGGCAGCCATACCCTGAAAAAGACTCTCTCCGGCAGCAGCGTCAAGCTGAATCTCAAGCCCAATAAGACCTATAAGATCACCGTATCTTGGGATCATCAGGCAGAGATCTTCAAAGAGCTGGATAAGGGAAACTACACCCGCTTCCCCACCTGGAAGGTCAAGAGCACCTGGAAGGTTTCCAGTTACTTCTAAAGACATAAAAGGGGCTGTAAAAAACTTGCGTTTTTTACAGCCCCTTTATCATCTTTATGAGAAACAGCCTTTCGAGTAGTGTTAGAAGAACCTCGATACGATATCATACCAAGTCCCCAAAAAAGCTGCTTTGATAGCTATGCTCCGACAAAAAGGAAAAGGTCTTTCGTAGTTTTTCCTCAAACTCGGGATGATAATTCTTATAATCCGGATAAAAAAACTGCTCGTGGATCATCACCCGAATGCAATCACGCCCAATCAAATGCTCCAATTGCTGCAAGATATCCTCTGTTGAAAAACAGTTTAAGACGATATCAATAGCGGCAAAGGAAATCTTTTTAATTCTTACGGTTTCACCATCGCGGATTTGCTTTGCCTTGCTTTCCTCTATCCCGTATGAGGTGCGCGGGTTTTCATCAGTGCCAAACAACCCCAATAATCCCTCAACTCCGTTATCCTCCATTGCCTTCAGACCACCCTCGGTCAATAAGCAGCAATGGATCGTTGTGGTATTCGCTAATGCCTCGTCGGAGGCAAATCGCTTGATCTGTTCGTGCACCCGTTTGCAATCCTCATAAACCTCAACATATCCCGCGTTTTTATAAGGTCTGACATTTTCCATATCTGAGTGAAAAGAAAGCTTGAGCCAGTCCGAATTTTCTTTCCATTCTTCGTAATAAGCCTCGGTCATTTGGGAAAGATCGAAGTTTTCCATACGGTAAAACAAATTCAGTTGCACCTTCAATCCAAACTCTTTATGGAGACGCCGATACATAGCAAGATACGGATGATCAAATATACTCCTGTAACGAGTTTCGGTTAACTCTTTCAAAAATCGAATATTGTCATCGACCGTAAAACAAAATCCTCTCGTAGGATCACCGCCTTTCTTGGTTTCATTATAACACCTTTCGAAATGATTTGCAATGAGCCTCAACGGATCAGAAAAAACGAACCCCCTGTCGCAGTTTTTAATTCTGCAACAGGGGGGCTTTTATTCATTGTCCGTTTTTCGGAGTACGGACGAAAAGATGGTTTTTATTTTACTTCTGCAATTTTAATGGTATAGCCGAGAACCTCTCCGATCGAAGTGATCTTTCCTTTTATGGTAACCGTATCCCCTTTTACTTTTTCTAAAAGGAAATTCAGCTGTTCATCGTTCTTGATATCACACATCACCGTATCAAAGTTCCACTCGCTTGCATTGACCGGCTCAATGGTAATATAAGATCCGTCGCTATCAAAAGACGCGATCTTTCCGGTAACCTCAACCTGTTTATTCTGATAGGTCTTTTCTGCCTTTAACGCATTGGCATCCAGTTCGTCCAGCAAGGTTTGCAGATCAACTGCTTCATATTTGATCTCTTCTTTTTTGCTCTCTTCTTTTTTGTTTTCTTCTTTATTGGTGTCGTTGGTCTGCGGTGTGGAGACCTGCGTGCCGTCGTCTCCGGAATCCGTCGTATCCTCTCCGCCCGAAGTGCCACCAATGATCGCTAAAACGACAACGATAATAATAACCCAAAACCACCACTTTTTGAAAATCGGTTTCTTTACTTTTTCCATATTCTTTCTCCTTATTTTTGTTTGGATAAACCCATTATACTCAATCTATGAGTAAATGTCAATACTCAAAATATGAGTATAATAAAATGGATTCATACAAAAAGGAGGTATTGTATGGATTACAGGACAAGGATGAGAAATCTTCGGGAGGATCGCGATCTTACCCAAGCACAGCTTGGAAAAATCCTTAATAAATCGCAGCAAGGATATAACCACATCGAAGCCGGCAGAGCAGAACTGAAAATCGAAGATCTGGCCACACTTTGTAAATTCTACAATGTTTCCGCCGATTACCTGATCGGCTTGACCGATGAGCCGAACCCGTCAAAATGAATTGAACGGGTTCGGAGTGCTAAAAAAATGATATTGTGAGACAGGTCT
>JAZQAQ010000138.1:0-3668 GCA_045545255.1 Eubacteriales bacterium
CTGACAACGGATTTTGAGTCCGTCTCGTCTGCCAATTCCAACACACCGGCTTGTTACCAGAACGATAATTATTATATTCTAAAAGATTTAAAAAATCAAGTGTTATTTTATAATATTTTAAAATAGCCGTATGTTTTTTGAAAACATACGGCTATTTTTAGTCTTTTTTGAAGCTAAAACGACGCTCTTCTCCCTTAATCAGGCGTTTCACATTCTCACGATGCAGGATGAGTACCATCACAGCAAGGGCGAGCAGACAAACGCTTACAAACCAGCGATTGGCAAAGTTATCGCCTGTAACAATAAACATTGTTATCGGTCCCGAAAAACCGGCAAGAATCGACCCAAGAGAAACAAAGCGAGTCAATGCAACAGTAATAATGAAAACAGAAATACCAATGACGAAGCAACGCCAATCTACTACTAAAAATACCATTCCGACCACTGTGACCGCTTTGCCGCCGCGAAACCCAAAATAAACAGGAAATGCATGACCCATCGAGCAGAAAAATCCACTAAATGCAACCATCGCTTGCCAGTACGCTTCATCTTTAAAGAGTATACGGACGGCAACCAATGGGATCAATGTTTTGAGAAAATCACCAAACATCGTGATAAAACCGGCAGCCGGACCAAATGCACGCACCATATTCGTGGCTCCCGCATTGCCGGAACCGGAATTTCTGACATCGTTTTTCAATAACTTTGAAATTAAGATCGAGCAATTGATGCCGCCAATCAAATACGAGACAACGGCAATCGCCATAAGGACGAGAATAAAGATGAATGTATCCATCATTTTTCCCCTTTCTCACGGATAATAAAGCGTATCGGCGTCCCCTTAAATCCAAAGGTATCACGAATACGATTTTCCAAATATCGTTGATACGAAAAATGGAACAGATCTTTTCTGTTTACAAAGAATACAAAAGTGGGCGGTTGTGTGGATGCTTGAGTCATATAGAAAATCTTCAAGCGACGTCCCTTATCAGAGGGCGGCTGTACTCTTGCAGTTGCATCATTGAGTACATCATTCAGCATACCGGTCGAAATCCTGCGTTTATTTTCTTCTGCCGCAGACTTGATCGCCTCCATCAGTTGAGGCAATCTTTGCCCTTCCAGCGCCGAAATAAAGACGATCGGTGCAAAGGACATAAAGGCGAGATCGTGCTGAATGCTTGCTCTCAAACGTTCCATCGTATTCGTTTCTTTTTCAATGGAATCCCACTTATTAACTGCAACGACCAGTGCTTTACCTTGATCATTGGCATAGCCTGCAATCTTGGTGTCTTGCTCAGTGACACCATCCGCAGCATCCAGCATAATAACGCAGACATCGGCGCGGTCTACCGCCATATAGGAACGGATCACGCTGTATTTTTCCACCGCATCTTCCACTTTTTTCTTTTTGCGGATACCGGCAGTATCAATAAGAGAAAACCGACCGATATCGGTGGTGTAAAGAGCATCAACAGCATCACGCGTAGTGCCCGGAATATTGGATACGATGCATCTTTCCTCGCCAAGCAACCGATTGATCAGTGAAGATTTACCCACATTCGGCTTGCCTAACAAAGCTACTTTAATAGGCGGCTCTTCCTCTTCTTCTGCTTCTTCAAAAGTCAAATGTTCAAAGACTGCGTCCAAAAGGTCGCCGGTACCGCTTCCGTGTACGGAAGAAACCGCAAGCGGATCTCCGAGACCGAGGTTATAAAACTCATAAAACTCCATCGGAGGAGCACCCAACTGATCCACCTTATTTACGCAAAGTACGATCGGTTTACCGGATCGATAGAGCATATTTGCGATCTCTCGGTCATCGGCGGTCAGACCGGTTTGAATATCCGTCAAAAAAATGATGCAGTCTGCTGTATCAATGGCCATTTCAGCCTGGCGGCGCATTTGAGTGAGAATAATATCTTCACGCATCGGCTCGATACCGCCGGTATCAATCAGCATAAAAGTTTTTGCACGCCATTCCACATTTGCATAGATACGATCACGGGTCACCCCCGGAGTGTCTTCTACAATAGAAAGACGGGCACCTGCAAGCTTATTGAACAATGCACTTTTACCCACATTTGGACGCCCAACGATTGCAACAACAGGCATTCTCATTTAATCACCTCCCTAATACTTTATCCAGCAGATCTGCACCATCATTCATCGAAGTGAAAATCGGGCGGTTAAGAGCAGCAGATACTTCATCAAGGGACATACTATCCAAGAATAAATCCTGCTCTGCGCGCAGCATACTGGATGGAATAAGCAATCTCGAGGGCAATTCCAGCCCGCGTAGTTGCTTCACAATGTCTGTACCGGTAACAAGCCCGGATACAGTGATTTTGTCGCCAAAAAAATGATTGATTATGGGGTATATTTCAAAACGCAAACCATTAAACTTTGATTGAATCTTCCCCATCAACTCCCGCATATAGTCAGCGGGTAAAACTCCGGTTATAATTCCGACATCGCGCGAAACCGTATCTCCGTTTTCATCCGTCAAGACATCTTCTAATTCTTTTTGAAGAGAACGCAGAAGTCCGACGCCGTTTTCAATCTGCGGATAACCGTCATAAAACTCTTCATTTGGAATCGGGCGTCCTGCAAGGACATAAAATTCATCCGACGGATAACAACCGCGTCTGCCGTATGTCTTCATTTGGCGCTCACCGATCGTCTCAATGATGTCGATCACTTCGGAAGCATCCTTTTTATCAAAGGGCTGCAGCGGAAAAAGACCGTCGCGGTGATCGGAAAGTCCCACCGGGACAACACTGGTACTGCGAACCCAAGGAGCAAGCGTCGCAAGGTCATTCAACGATTTTTTTAAATTCTCTCCGTCATTGATTCCCTTACAAAGTACGATCTGGCAATTCATTTCGATCTCTGCATCATAAAAACGATTTAAAATATCATTGATAAGGGCGGCATTGGGATTAGCCATCATTTTTACCCGCAACGCCGGATCGGTCGTGTGAACAGAGATATTGATCGGTGAGATTCGCATATCAATAATGCGATTGATGTCATCGTCCGAAAGATTAGTCAATGTAATATAGTTGCCCATCAAAAATGAAAGGCGCGCATCGTCATCCTTAAAATAAAGAGTTTCACGCAATCCTTTAGGTAACTGATCAATGAAGCAAAAAATGCATTTATTCTTGCAACTGCGTTGCCGATCCATCAGATAATCTTCAAAATCCAGCCCTAAAGGCTCTTCGCTATCCTTTTCAACTTCAAAAAGAACTTCTTCTCCGTCGATTTCAACCAAGAAGGAGAGCTCGGTCGAGGCTTCATAATACATATAATCTATCACATCGCGGATAGGATGCCCATTCATAGAAATAAGCTTATCGCCGGGCTTCAAGCCCAGTTCTTCTCCCAACGTATCGGGCGCAACGCCGATGATCACATTAGACATAGTATACCTCCCCTCTCATAAGTCTATAACGAAGAAAAGAGAAGGCAGAATAACCCGCCTTCTCTATCATCAACATTAACCGTTTATTCTGCGGAAGTAGCTTCAGTAGCTTCGGCTTCTTCTTTCTTCGCAACAGCGGCCTTTACTGCGATCTTGCCGTCCTTGACAGACAGATCTTCATTGACATAACCACACTCGGGGCAAGCCTTGTGGGGAGCCTTCATTGCGCCGCACTGAGGACATT
>JAZQAQ010000139.1:0-6536 GCA_045545255.1 Eubacteriales bacterium
TGCATCATCGAGACCTACGTCGTGTCCGTCGATATGCTTCAGCAACTGAATAACGCCGTCGGTGGTCTGCTCAATGCCGGGAGTTGAAGTGATTTCGGTCACTTGGAATCCAAACCCGTTGGTAGAGCTATCGCTGACCAAACGGATCTTGATGGTATTTCCGCTGACCGTCACCGTCTTCCCTGCAAGCTGCGCGCCGGTGTAATAGCCCAGTTCCTTATCCTGCCCATCGTAGAGATAGATATAGTCGATATTTTCCTCCACAAAGGTCTCCTCGGAGAAGGTGACATTGATAATGCCGGCACCCTCCACCGTATGCGTCCAGGTCTGATCCAGATTATCGGCGTAAGGATGCTCCGATTGGAGATCAGGCACCCCGCAGACGGTGCATAAGCCGTCTTCAATACTATGCTCCACCATCGGCAGGACTGTGACAATATCCTGCTCACAAACTGAACAATAATTAGTCTCGGTCCCCTCTGCGGTGCAGGTGGCAGGGACGATGACCGCCTCTCCCTCAAAGGTATGGTCTGCCAAAGGCAATTCTGTGACTACTTCCTTGCCGCATACATTGCAGGTAAAGCTCTCCGTTCCCGCCATCGTACAGGTGGAGGGAACGGTGGTAAGCTCATCATAGGTATGCTCCGTCAAGGTATAGGGATTAGAATTTTCCAATGCATAGGTATGCCCCGCAGAATCCTCGTGAACCGCCAAGGTTGCCGGAGTAGAACTACTGTGCTTACAAAAAGCGTTCGCACCGATAGTCTGGACGGTATAAGGAATCGTCACCGAGGTCAGGCTACTGCAATAGGAAAAGGCACCCGCTCCAATACTCGTCACGCCATTCCCGATCGTCACCGAGGTCAGGCTGTCGCAAGCTTCAAAGGCACCCGCCCCAATGCTCGTCACGCTGTCCGGGATCGTTACCGATGTTAGGCTGAAGCAAGCGGAAAAAGCACCAGACCCAATGCTCGTCACGCTGTCCGGGATCGTCACTGAGGTCAGTTTTTCGCATAAATAAAAGGCATTTTCCTCGATACTCGTCACGCCATTCCCGATCGTCACCGAGGGCAGGCTGTCGCAAGCTTCAAAGGCACCCGCCCCAATGCTCGTCACGCTGTCCGGGATCGTCACCGATGTGATACTTTCGCAATCATAAAATGCCCCTTTCCCAAGGCTCGTCACGCTATCCGGGATGGTCACCGAGGTAATACTATTGCAACCATAAAAAGCGTAATCCTTGACGGCGGTTACACCCTTGGGAATTCCCAGCTTGGTAACAGGGTTATTGTTTAAATAAAGATTTCCGTCATACCAAAGCGGATTTGCGTACTTATCCCCAAAATCAATATTACACCACGCCGTCATATCGGTAATATAGACCGAGGTCAGGCTGGAGCAAGCGGAAAAAGCACCAGACCCAATATTCGTCACGCTGTCCGGGATGGTCACCGAGGTGATGCTATCACAACCGAGAAAAACATAATCCTTGATGGCGGTTACACCCTTGGGGATCTCCAGCTCGGTAACGAGATTATTATTTAAATAAAGATCTTCTGCTAGCGGATTTGCAGTCGAATTCCCAAAATCAATATTGCACCACGCCGTCATATCGGTGATATAAACCGAGGTCAGGCTGGGGCAATAAGCAAAGGCACTAGACCCAATGCTCGTCACGCCATTTCCGATCGTCACCGAGGTCAGGCTGTTGCAAGAGTCAAAAGCACACCCGCCGATGGTAGTGACGCTGTTCGGGATGGTCACCGCGGTCAGGCTAATGCAATCTGCAAATGCAGAAGACCCAATACTCGTCACGCCATTCCCGATCGTCACCGAGGTCAGGTGATCGCAACTCCAAAAGGCAGAATCCCCAATGCTCGTCACGCTGTCCGGGATCGCTACCGAGGTTAGTCTGTGACAACAATTGAAGGCAGAATCCCCAATGCTCGTCACGCCATTTCCGATCGTCACCGAGGTCAGTTCGTGGCAATAAGAAAAGGCATCATTCCCAATGCTCGTCACGCTGTCCGGAATCGTCACCGAGGTCAGTTTGTAGCAACCATAAAAGGCATCACTGCCGATAGTGGTAACACCGTCTTCAATGATCACAGCTGTTATTTCCTCACCCCAAGGACCACCGATGGATTCATAATCCCCCATTGCGCCGTTGCCGCTGATGGTGAGGACGCCGTTAGCGTCCAGCGTCCAGGTGCAGTCACCGGTGGTGCCGCTGGCGGCTGATGCACCGATATTGATGGCAAAGGGCACCATCATAGATACCGTCAGCACGAAAACGATCAAAAACGATAAATACTTCTTCATTGCAATCTCTCCGTTTTTCAAATGAATTATACTCGTTTTATAGAGCATAATTTGATTATACTCGGTTTATCGACAATTGTCAAGATAACGACCATAAGTTATGCTATAAAAGGAGGGATCAATATGATATCTTACGACCCGCTTTATAAGACGATGAAAGAAAAAGGCGTTACCTCCTACCGCCTGATCAAGGAGCACGGGATCAGCCGCAGTCTGCTGGATCGGCTGAAGCACAATCGCCCTATCAGCACTGTTACCCTCAATGACCTTTGCCGGATCCTGCAATGCCGGGTGGAGGACATCCTCGTCTATACAGAAGATTAAAAACCGCAAGGAAGCATAACGCTCCTTGCGGTTTTATACTTAGTCTTTGAGTTCTACCACTGTGATACCGGAATCCCCCTCGCCATAGGCTCCCAGACGGAAGGATTTGACCAAAGGATGGGTCTTTAAAAACTGATGCACACCGGCGCGGAGAGCACCGGTTCCCTTACCGTGGATAATGGTAACGGAATGGAGATGATCCAGAAGAGCGGTATCCAAAAAGAGGTCGATCTGCTCCTCTGCATCCAGGATGGTCTCGCCCCGAAGATCCAGTTCACTTCTTGCCATAGAATGGGATTCCATTCGCTGCACCCGGGTGGAAGTGACCTTCTCTTTCTTTTCTTCCTCCTTGGGAGCGAAAAGTTCTTTCTTGCTGATCTTCAGTCGGATGCCGCCGCAATCCACCTGCACCTGCTCACCTAAAATGGCAAGGATATTGCCGTGGCGATTCATCTTTGCCACGAACACCCGCATTCCAACCTTGAGCTGACCTTGGATCTCCTCCCCCTTACGGGCGGCGGCAGGCTCATTGCCCAGATGATCCAGCAGGCGGGCGGAGCCGCTCTTAACGCCGCTGCGCAAGGCTTGGGCGGTGGCCTTATCCAGCTTATCCTGCTTTTCTTTCAGTTCTTTCATAAAGGCATCCGCCTGACGGCGGGCGGTCTCCACCAGAGTACGAGCCTTACGCTGGGCGTCTGCCACCTCGCGGTCAGCCCCTGCCAGCAGTTTTTTACGCTCTGCCTCCAGTGCATCCCGCTCCTTTTTGAGCGCAAGACGCTCTGCGCCCAGTTCTCCCAGCCGCGCCTCATAGCGGTTCTTTTCCTGCTGCAGTCGGTCGATGACCTGCTCTAATTGCTGATCATTCTCCCCGATACGGCTTTCCGCATCAGCAATAACCTCTTCGGGCAGTCCCAAATGGCGGGAGATCTCAAAAGCATAGGATTTTCCCGGGATACCGATCTGCAGGCGGTAAGTGGGGCTTAGCGTCTCCAGATCAAAGGCAAAGGATGCATTTTGCACCCCATTATGGGAAAGGGCGTAGGTTTTCAGCTCGGTATAGTGCGTCGTAGCAGCTACATAGCTACCGCCTTTACGCAGTCGCTCGATGACCGAAACTGCCAATGCCGCGCCCTCCACGGGGTCGGTACCGTTGCCCAGCTCATCAAAGAGCACCAAGCTCTCGCCATCGCTATGCTGCATAATATTACGGATATTCTTCAAATGCGACGAAAAGGTCGAAAGGGATTGCTCGATGGACTGCTCGTCCCCGATATCCGCATAGACCCGATCAAAGATATAGAGCTTCGCCTCCTCGGCGGGGATCGGAAAGCCCGCCTTTGCCATCAATGTCAAAAGACCGAGGGTCTTTAAAAATACCGTTTTACCGCCGGTATTGGGACCGGTGATGACGATGGTATCGATTCCGCCGCCCATCGCGATATCCAGCGGCACCATCGTCTCCTTGGGAATCATCGGATGGCGGGCGCCCTTGATATCAATGGTCTTATCGGCAGTCAAGATCGGCGGGGTGCAATGGGCGTCACCCGCATATTTTGCCTTGGCAAAGACCATATCCAATGCCACGATGGCTTTATAAGAGGTCAATAACGGAGCGGAGATCTCGGTGATCTTCTCGGTCAATTCTTCCAAGATTCGGGCGATCTCCGCCTTCTCCTCTGCCTCCATCTTACGGATCTGGTTATTTCCGTCTACCACGAAGAAGGGCTCGATAAAAAGCGTACCGCCGCTATTGGAGGTATCGTGCAAAAGGCCCTTGACCTCGCCTCGGTTATCCGCCCGCACGGGCACAACATACCGATCATACCGCAAGGTGACGATCGGCTCCTGCAAGGATTTCGCCACCTCGGGGGTACGGATATATTTTTCCAATTGGCTTTTAATACCGCTTGCCGTGGATGCGATCTTCCGACGGATGGATGCCAGCGCAGGAGATGCATCGTCTGCAATGATCTCCTCGGTAATAAAGGTGCGGTCGATCTGCTCATAGAGCTTGCGATCCTCATAAAGCTGACCGAAGAAAAGATCCAGCGAGGGGGTATCGAAATTCTTGTCCCCATAATAGCGGAGCAGATCTTGTCCTGTTTTTAAAAGAGAGCCTGCAGACATCAGCTCGGCACTTCCCAGAGTGATGCCCTTCCCCGCCTTGCTTATGTACAGCGGCAGGTTTTCACTCAATCGATTCAAAGGAAACCGAGGGCTGCGCTCCAAAAGCTGCATTGCCGCCGCGGTCTCCTCGATCTGCAGCTTTGCGCAGGGCGCGGAATAGAGCGGCAAAAGTTCGCGGAGCCGCTGAGCCGCCTCCTCGGTAACACAGCGCTTTGCCGCCTGCTCCAGTACCTTGAAATACTCCAAGGCACCTAGCGATTTTTTATAATAAAATAAGTTTCTGTTACTCATTCTTCGTCCTCATGTACTGTTTTCCATAGATCCAGAGCCGAGGATCTCAGCTCTAAATGATAGAGCATAAACGCCTCCGACACAGCGGAAAGGCGCACCAGCTCTGCTTTTGGAACTGTAAAGCTAAAAGCCTTTGCAGGGGGGTTATTCAAGATATGGGCAATCGCCGCCACAGCAGTCGCGCTGATGGGGACAGCCTTTGCCGAAAAGCCGCAGGAATCGCATAAGATTCGTCCATCCTCCAAGGCAAAGAGGCTGCCCGGATGCCCGCAGCCGATCAAGGTGGGGCAATAGCCCATCATCTGCATCGTCTTAAGTTCAAAGACACTCTTAACCAAGAGGGGCGGCTTGCCCTTCCCCAAAAGATAGAGGCTATTAAGCAAAAGGGAGAGGAGAACCCCCGTATCCTCCGCTGCGCCCTTGCTGAAAAACAACACGATCTGGGCAAAATAGCCTGCCAGAAAGGTATTTTCCATCTGTTCCTTCAGTTCGTGAAAGGGCTCTTCCAAGGAAAAGGAATTGAGCAGATAATTTCCGCCCGCGGTCTCATAAAGGACCCACTCCCCGTAGTAGAACTGGTCATATTGCATTTTTTTGCGGCTGCTTTTTGCAAAAACCGTGATGCAGCCCTGCCGATCGGTCAGAATGGTCAGTACCCGCTCCTCATGGACGGTTTGACCGATCCGCAGCAGGATACCCTTGACCTTGCACGTCATACCCCGCGTCCTTCTCCTTGCTCTCCAGCGCGTGATAAAGCAGATACGCCTCCACGCTGCCGGTATTTTCAAAGCATTTCCACGCTTCGTTTTGATCCATTGCTATCACCTCATTACTATTTTACCTTCATCGGTAAGAAAAAGTGATAGCAATTATTGGTTTATTCCCCGGAAAATCCTAAAGAGTCCAAAAGACCCGCATTATTCTCCCAGTCGCGCTTGACCTTTACAAAGCATTTCAGATAAACCTTTGTATCAAAATGCTTTTCCAGCTCTTCCCGTGCCTTACTGCTGATCTCCTTCAGCTTGGCACCGCCCTTGCCGATGATGATCCCCTTATGGGAATCCTTGGAGCAATAGATCACAACATAGATGGAGATCAATCCTTCCTCTTCCTCAAAGGAATCCACCGCCAAAGCAACGCCGTGCGGAATCTCTTGACCCAAAAGATAGAGCATTTTTTCCCGCACCACCTCGCAGGCATAGACCGCCTCGCTCTGGTCACTGAGCTGATCGGGGTCAAAGAAGAAGGGCGATTCCTCTGCCCGCGCTTCCAGCTCCTTTAAAAGCAGCTCCACGCCGTCCCCCGTCTTTGCCGAAAGGGGGATCACCGCATCAAATTCAAACTCCGCGGTAAAGGCGGCGATGGCGGCAAGGATCTTTTCCTTGGGGATGGCATCCACTTTATTAATGACCAAGATGGCCGGGATACCCATCTTTTTCAGCCGTTCCAACATCTTTTTCTCCGCCTCGTTG
>JAZQAQ010000140.1:0-3041 GCA_045545255.1 Eubacteriales bacterium
CAGATCCTCCGGCATATCCAAGCCGTGAGAGCCGCAGTTATCGTCGATCTCGTGGCATCCGTGATCCATCGCAAAGCCCACCAAGGTATTGTGGTGCTTCCAATGATTCTTGATCATCTCGCTAAACATCCCGAATGCGCGGGAATTGGCGTTAAGCTGTGCCAAAGAGATGGTTGCCTCGGGTCCGTTCTTATGCATCGTACTGTCGAAGTTTCCGTTGTAGATGCAGACCACGTCATACTCGTCCTTCAAAAGGAGCTCTGCCGCCTTGGCATTGATTTCCTCCACCGTATCATAGAGGAAATAATCCATTTTACGCTCCAAATAGATATTGCCCATACTGCACCCGGGATTGGCAATGATCACCGGCTTTTTTCCCGCACGGATAAGCGCATCAAAAAAGGTATCGATCTTAATGACCGGCTTTTCATACTTCCGAATGCCGTGTACTGCCGGTTGCGCACCGGTATACATCGTACCGAAGCAGACGGGGGTCACCGAGGGCATCACGGTGCAGAAGGGCAGCTCCAGCTCTGTGCGGTCGGTCATTTCGGTCAAAAACTGCGGATATTTCCGATAGACCCACTCGGCAATGGCATCGGGATTATACATCACCAGCCGATCTGCCTTTTTGCCGCCCAGCTTTTCATCAATATAAGCCACTAATGCCTCATTGGCAGGCGCAGCGTGGGCGGGAGCTTCGATCCCCATAGCATAAGAAAGCGCCCCGCATAAGGTGTCTAAAGAGATCTTATTGATCATAATTATAACCGCACCTCTGCTTTACCCTCGGAATAGATAATACGATCACCTGCAGACTCCATTTCGTCCACATAAGCGAAGTATTCTTCCTTGGAGGCGAACATCGGCTCAAAGTTTGCAATGATCTCCTTGGCGCGTGCAGCATCCTTCTCTAAAAGCATCGTCAACATCTGCAGCTGCCATTTTGCGGAACCAAGGCAAGCCATATCGGGATCTTGAATAAAGTAATCCTTTCCGTGGCTGGTTCCCGTAGCACCGGGGCAATAGGGATGAATTGCAGGGAATAAGCAGGACATCTCACCCATATCGGTACTGCCCGTACCGCGGACGTCCGTATAATGATACGGATAACCCAATGCGGCAGCGGCATCTTCTGCCAGCTTCAGCATTCCTGCATCGTTATTGAGCGGAGCGTAGCCGGGCGTATCTTGAATTTCCACATTGGCACCCAAAGAAAGAGCCGCACCGCAAAGCGCACGGTTGACCTTGGCGTTATTCTTTTTGATGGCTTCAAAATCCGCACCGCGGACATAGCTTTCAATGATAACCTCTTCGGGAATGGCATTGACCGCATTGCCGCCCTTGGTAATGATGGGATGGACGCGGATCTGCTCCGATTCCTTAAAGGTTTCCCGTACGGAGTTGATGGCATTCAAGCCCAGAGATGCAGCGTAGAGCGCATTGCAGCCATCCCAGGGACTACCGCCTGCGTGGGCAGACTTTCCCTTATAGATCACTCTTTTGGCAAGGCAGCCCACCGAGCCCTTGCGCCCACCGAAGGTCGTCCCCGCAGAGGTATGGACCATAAAGACGATATCCACCCCGTCCAGATAGCCGCGCCGCAAGAATTCGGGCTTACCGCCAAAATACTTGATAATTCCTTTTTTCTTCAGCTCCGAGCGGTATTCCACCTCGATCAGTTCCTCGGCGGGAACCCCGCAAAGCCGTACCTTGCCGCAAAGTCCGTCAAGAACACCCGGTGCCTTCAAAGCGGCAGCAATTCCCAAAAGGGCAGCAGCCTGAGCAGCGTGCCCGCAGCAATGTACTGCACCGGTCTCGGGATCCGCCTCGGGATGATCGTAGCAGATCAAGGAGTCCAATTCACCGAAGATCAGAACGGTAGGACCTGGCTTTCCCGTATCCAGATCCGCATAAAAGCCGGGGATATCCCCTGCTCTCACCGGTTCATAACCCAACTTTTCAAATTCCTTTTCCAGATACGCCGAGGTCTTAACCTCCCGATATCCGGTCTCCGGATTCTTCCAGATAAAATCCAGAGCATCTAAAATCAACTGTCTGTTGTTATCAACCGCTTGTACGAAATTCATAGCCTTTCTCCTTATAATTTCACAACACCGATCCCATTTTCAATGGTGATCTCTGTGCCGTATGCCTTACTCATCTCTGCCAGACGCTCGATGATCCCGTCGTCATACTTGGGACGGGGCCATCCTCCCATAGAGCGACCTTTATCAAAGTTCAGCTCAATAGGTAAAAGCTCCAGCTTGGTCAGCTTTCCGTCCTCCATCTCCCAATAGGGAACAACAGCTTCAAACATCACCTTTTGGTAGCAAAGCCCCTTGGTACCGCCTGCATTGCGCGCATCAAACAGCAGATCGATGCCGGTATTGCCGTCCATCTTTTGCTTTTCATACATATCGGCAGGTGCCTTGAAGATATTTTCCAATTGAATGATAAAATCACCCAAGCAATAGAAAATGGGACGCCCTTTATAAATCTCGATGGGTCTCAATAAATGGGGACCGGTCCCGATCACTGCGTGTGCCCCCGCATCGATGCACCGACGCGAAAACTCTTCCATAAAGTCTGCCGGCAGTTCTTTAACTCCGTCGCGAGGCTGATGGGAATGCATCGCCACCACCACGTAATCGGCAAAGTAAAGTGCCTCGCGAATGGAGTTTTCCACACGCTTCATATCGGTTTCGTTGACCGAGGTACACAGTTCTGCTTTTTCCCCCAGTTCAAAGACCAGCTCACCAAACTCCACCTTATTCTCAGGCAAGGGCGGCAGATAGCCTTCTTTGCGCGTAATCTCACGGGCAGCATTGATCTTGAGCGCATCCCCGATCCCTTTAAGCTGCTCCAACTGCTCCTTGGGCAGACGGTAGGTGGTCTGCACCCGAATGCCGTTGATACCGGGTCTGCCGATCATCGTACGGGTCTGCTCCCCCGCCATCGCCTCGGGGTGAAAAGAAGAGCACGCACCGATCATAGCGATCCGACCGTTAGGAGTATCCATATAGACCGGTGCCGCCGCA
>JAZQAQ010000141.1:0-6613 GCA_045545255.1 Eubacteriales bacterium
GGTCCTTCCCTCCTTTCATTTTATCTTTATATTCGGGTCAGAAAAAGAAATAGCTTTGCGGGGTGGCTAAAGAAGAAAAGTCGCTCCGTCAAAAACGAATATTTCTTTTATGCCACACTACTTCTTTTTCTTGAAGTAAAAAAAGCGATTGCACCTGCCATCAAAACAACACCGAAAACAGTAAAGAGCGTGGTACCCATACCACCGGTTTCGGGAAGCGCAGTACCGGGCTTATTGGCAATATCAACCCAAGTGAGCAGATTCTTGTTATTGCCGCCGGCATTACCCAAGGAGCCATTGCCCTCGTGCTCACCGGTTACGGTCAAGGTTGATACCATACCGTAAGCATCCACGACGTCAACAATTGCAATCTTAAAGCGTTTATCTGCCCGAACGTAGCCGGACGGAGCCACAGTCTCTTCGATTTCATAGGAGCCTTCCTTCAAACCAAAGAGCGTGATATCACCCATATTACCGCCAAGATATGTATTGTTCTCAACAGTACCGGAGGGCGTACCGGTAGAAATCACTTCGATTTCTTCGTAAGTAGTTTCGGTGGTATCGGCGGGAGCTACAAAATATCTCACCATACCGTCAACGGTTCTCTGAACAAATTTAATGGGGGTGGCGGAGCCTGTCTCATAGAACTTGAACTTTGCGCCTGCAAGACGGGTATGGTTTGAAAAATTACCGTTTGCGTCCTCGGAGAATTTAGTCATTACAAACATATAAGTATATACGTTTGCGGTT
Source organism: Eubacteriales bacterium (assembly GCA_045545255.1). Lineage (GTDB taxonomy): Bacteria > Bacillota > Clostridia > Oscillospirales > QAKW01 > QAKW01. The sequence goes on from JAZQAQ010000141.1 coordinate 751, forward strand.
GCTTCACTACTACCAAAGGTGGGGGTCGCGGCAGTAGGGTCATTATGATAGAACAGCGTTGCAGTATTTACATTCGCTACGTGAGGAACGATCAATTCATTTACAATTGCGGTATATTCAACCGTAATCTGCTCATTAATTTTGAAATAACTGGTGATGGGGCCTGTGAAATCCACTTTAAAATCATAAGGACCATTTAAGCCTGTGCCGGCACCGGACAAAGCATATTTGGTATTTTCAACCAAATTATTGTCCTTATACACAACAACGGAGTCTTCCTTCAGTTTAAGCCCTTCAGGGAGCTTATCCTCGATGTAATACGCATAATTCTCATAGAGCGTATGAGAAGGAACGAGGGTTGAAATTCTGAACTTCACTTCATCACCGATAGAAACAGACGTCGCTTTGCCCCAAGTAGTATCGTCGTTTTCCAATACATACTTTTCAATCTGAGGGCGATTTGCCTTCAGGGTAATTACAACCTCTTCGTTAACGCTCTTAAGCATAACGGCAGAACGAACAGAACTTCCGCTGGGAGTCGTATTATCGTAAACCATATAGTAGCCTGCAGAAAGACCGGCAAACTCTACGCTGGTATCACCTATCTGACCGGTCACATCCATCATCGGAAGGGTGCCTTTGATATAAGTATGAAGATTTTCAGCTAATCTGCTGAGTTCAAGATTATCGGTAATCTGAGAGATCTTTTCTACAGCCTCCTGCGCGGTACCGCTGGCTTTCCCGCAGTAATTATAGCCGTCTCCGTCACCGAAAAAGAAGTTTTCAAACAGTGCAACATCGCTACTGTCTCTATGCCAGCTATATGCGATGTTTTTCCCGTCAACCGTTGCGTCAAATACCTTATAGAGATGGAAGGTTTTTCCCTCAACAGTTGCAGCTGAATTAGAGGGATTTTGGATGATGATCTTTCCTGTATCTGCAGCAGACGCAGTCAGTACAACACAACTGCACACAACACACAGACATACCAGGAGTGCTAAGACCTTTTTGATTGCTTTCATTGATTTTTTCTCCTTTACATTAATATTTTTTGAGTTCTTTTGAAAGCGAATTAATTGAAACACCTCCTTTTACGGAGATGATTTATGTAAATGCCGCAGGCAGTTGCAATAAATGCTAAGCCTATGACATAAAACATACCGGTTCCGATCCCACCTGATTCGGGAAGTTCAACAATCATACCGTTTCTGACAACCAGATTGTATGCAGTTGAACCGGCTTCGGCATAATAGCTTTCTTCCACGCTGACGGTTCCGTCCTCGTGGATGGTGAAATAAATATATTCGCCAATTTTAAAGTATCCGGTCGGCGGCTCTGTTTCAGTCAGTCTGTAACGAACACCGCATTTCAGATTATCGAAGATCAGGGTTCCTGCATCACCGGTGGTTGCCGTTTTGGAAATCTCGGCCGGAATTAAGTTACCCTCTGCGTCCACCACTTCCAAAAGGAAGGTCGCCCCCGCCAACTGAACACTTTTACTCAAATCAGTTTTTGTCAGCCGAAGCATCACGCGCTTGGTGGTATTGGTAACGGTAAGCGTAATATGCGGATCACCATTCTCATCAGTCGATTGAATCGGAATTCCGTAGGACGCCAGCCAGTTTACAAAGGAGCCGTCTGCCTTGGCAGATTCCGTACCGATGATCGTCTCCTTGATAGACCATTCGATCTTATCACCATTTACATATACCGGCAGATTTGACCAGGTATACTGCCAATTATTTTCAGCGTTCAGAATCACATGGGAATCCACACCGGCGATCACAGTCGTGACTAATTTATCATTGGCAAGCAACTGAACTGTCACGGGTTGCCACTCGTTTTCAGGGCAATCCCAGGCTTTCTTCGCCGTCACCGACATAATATCGGTACTGTTTCCCACAATCAAGATACCGTTAATATATTTGATCATTTCACTGTTGCCACCGATGATGCCGACTGTATTTTGATCATCAGTGTATCCAATTTCAATGTCAGCTATAGGAGAATAACCGACGGGTGCCGAAACTTCTTGTACGGTAATGTTACCTAAATCATAGCTGAAATCTTCAATGAAAATTTCAAAATATCCGTTGGATGTTCCGCTAAGTACTGTTTCCGTGCCATTTTGGGGATCATATTCATAGCAATCTTTTTCACTGTTATAATTAAATTTGAGCGGCACTCCGTTTTGAAACAACATAAAGGTTGCACCGCCAATGGAAACACCCGTAAGAGCATCCTGTTTTTTAATGACGATAGAATCATTTTTATTATAGATATTAGTGAATTCCGCGCGAAGCACTTCATCGGTCCCCTCGTCAAGAGCATAGGTCATACCACTGACCGTCAACGAAGTTCCGGAGCCGGTAACAGACTGATCACCGTGCGCGTCCATAACGGTATACTCAGAGTACAGACCAAATTCTACACCGGGATCTTCAAACAGATGAGGATGCTCCGTAATCTCCCAAAGTTCACCATAATCCACCTTGGTGATCTCCCACATATAAGTATCGGTAGCGTCATTATGTGAGGTATAATTATTAAGATTTAAGACTGTATTGGTTCCGGCAGTAATGTCCGTCGCATCAATATAGAAGTCACTTTTGGCTTCGGCAACCAATTCCTTATTGCCGGCAAAAGTTTTATAGACATGGATAAGACCCTCTTTTTTAACCAGCTTCCCATCAATATGCCAAGCATCGTCCTGTGATTTAAAAACATACCAACGGATCGCATAAGCCCTATCATTCAGATCCTCCGCCTTGACTGGCTCACCGCCAACGGAGAGATAACCGGTATTGGCATATTGCACCAAGCTTGAAAATACAAAATCATCACTGGGGAAAGCACTCAGCCAAACGCCGTCTGCTTTTTCACCATACAAAGCGCGAATCTCCTGATCCGCACCGTAGGAGTTATCAGAAGTGGTATCAGCGATTCCGTATTCTTTTTGAAGATTGCTTGTACCGACGGTCGGGTCAACGCCGCCAACATATGTTGCAAAAATCTGCTTTGTGTATTTATTGGAGTCCTGACCGGTAATGTTGCCCTCTGTATCGACTGCCACAGAGTCAAAACGAATAAAAAAGGTTGCCGTTTGCAAAGCACTGTACTCCCAGACTGCGGTTAAATTCAAGCTGGTTGTATTATTGGAATATTGAATTAACTCTTCCCAGATCAGCTTTGTATTGGGCTGAAGAATGGTATCTGTATTTCCCACCCTCCAACCCTTGAACTGGATCGCACGGGTCAGACCGGTGGTATTGCCGTTCACAGTGCCCTGTACGGACTGTTGCGACACATTTCGGATTGTAACTTCAGAATTTTCCGTATACTCATCTTTGAGCGTTGTTTCAGTAAGTCCCGCAATAGTGGGCTTTGTGGATACGGTCACACCACTGACCGTCGGAAAGGCTACATCATAATTAATATTAACATAGGTGGGCGGTCCAAGAATCACCGCATCAAATGTAGTTTTACTTGTGATCAAAACTTCCTGACCCGCAGAATATACAGTGCTTCCGTCTGACCATCCGTAAGAACCGATCGGAAGTGTTATCTTTGTTCCGGATCGTGCATAGCTCGTCACCGCTGTACCGTCCGGATAGCGACAAGTCACGGAGAAGAAAGAAAATGCCGTACTATCCTTATCTCCCCCCTCGGGAATCAAGCGAATATATTTGGGAGCTTTCGAATTGGAGTTCGTTTGCTGATATCCGATCGTCGTTGTGACAGACGCCATTCCGATATTTGTTTTAGAATAACCTCCGTCCAAGGAAGATGAAACTGATATATCAAATGAGTTATAGCTATAATCCGTCCCCAGAGTATCGTTAACGAGATTTAAAATATCGGCAGTCGGTAATGTACTGTTATAACGGAATCCGCTTCGAGCAGTGGTAAACTCCAGTGAGCCCAAGCAAGTCCACTTCCCGTCAAGATACACATAAAAATTGGCAAAATAGTTTGTCTGAACGGGATCATCTCCAAGCGACAAGGCAGACGCACTATTGGATTGCTCCTCCTGCTGTGCATCATTAAAAGCAAGCGCTTGAACATTATTGATATTCTCGTTCAAAACGATATCCGGTAATTCTTCTTCGTCCGAGATGGTATTATTCAGCTCGGCTACCGTATCTTGGTTTAGCGCCATTTCACTTATGTCTTCCGATTGTTCGGCACTGTTTATATTGGAGTTAAATGTCAAAGCTGACGACATCGTATCTGTGATTACAGTCTCCAAAGAGTGTTGATCGTTGCTGCCCAGCAGTGATAAAATCCCGTTAATATCATTCTCTTTTAAAAGTACAATATAGCAGTTTCCATCGTGCGTATGGGAGGGTCTCTCGCAAAAGAGGATGTCCCCGTTATAGCACTGATCTGTATGCGTATGTTCCTCGATTCCACACCGTATTTCCTGCTCGAGTGCCAAAGCATTGGTGATGTTCAAACGAAACAAAAATGCGCAAGATGCGATGCAGAGCATCACACAAAACACATAAAACAAAATGCTTTTAATATTCAGTTTTCTTTTTTGATTTTTAAAAGCATCCATTGCCCGTCACTCTCTAAAAGGAATTATTTGATTACTCCGAAAGGTTTTAATGAAAACACGACCCTACCAATCAATCGGTCAGCAGAAACAACACCGATTTCCGAAAGTCTGCTATCCATCGCTGTATTCCGATTATCACCCAAGACAAAATAAGATTTTGGTGGAATATTGTATGGAAAATCGAGGTTACATTGCCCGAGTGTCTTATCATCTACATACGGCTCATCCAATGCCGTACCATTCACCGATACCGTGCCAAACACATCGATAGAAACCTGATCATTACCGGTCGCTACAACACGACGAACGATAACTTTATTATTATAGTAAAATGCTACGATGTCTCCCCTCTTTATATCTGCCATCTTGTTTACCACCAAGATCTGCCCGTCATCGAGCGTCGGAGACATACTGTTTCCATAGTAACGTACAACCGGCATAATAAAGGTAAACAGATTTAGTAGAAGTGAGGCGGTTATAATTACGATCAGTACAATCTTCAAAGTCTGCTTAAACATTTGGCTTTGAAATATGCTTTTCTTTTTTTTCAAATGCTTAGCCACTTTTCTCTCCCCAAAATACAAAAACAACTTACAAACAAAATCATAATCAATAAATATAATTTATTAGAATATAATAACATAATAATTTAATATATTCAAGGCTTCTTCTTGTATTTAGAAAAAATTTAATATAAAAACAAAAACTTGTTTCAACTGCTACCGGACCTCAAGGTCCTGCAGGTGGTGTAGTCAACTATGCGGATTTTTATGCACTGATGCCACCCGATAATTCGGCAACGATAGCCCGGGAACAGACGTAAGTTTCCATCAAGTGCCGCATTATATTATAAAGGCGATAAAAAATTAATGCGAAGCATTGTATGTAATCCGCAACTTGTTGCGGAATGTAATCATCACGAAGTGATGTATGTAATCAATTCGAAGGAAATACACCTTCGGTGATGCCATACACGATACACGTGATTACATTCGCCTTGCGGCGATTACATACCAATCCTTCGGATTGGATAAAAAATAAGACAGTCCGAAGACTGTCTTATTTTTGGAGGTGCCAATCGGATTTGAACCGATGAATAAAGGTTTTGCAGACCTTGGCCTTACCACTTGGCTATGGCACCATATAAGAAAAGGCATATTCACATACGCCTTTCCTATTTGAATGGTGCCTCCGGGCGGAATCGAACCACCGACACGGGGATTTTCAGTCCCCTGCTCTACCTACTGAGCTACAGAGGCAAAATGGCGACCTGGATGGGGCTCGAACCCACGACCTCTAGCG
>JAZQAQ010000142.1:0-2178 GCA_045545255.1 Eubacteriales bacterium
GCGCCGCCTTCGTCCACGACCATTGCTGGCTTAATATTATGCTCTTCAAACCACCGAACGATGGAAGGCGCACCATTACTGTTGACCTCTTCATCGCCACCAAAAGCGAGAAAAATGTCGTTTTTCGGTTGGAAGCCCTGCTTGATCAGCTGCTCGACTGCCTGCAGGATTCCATTCAATGTTCCCTTAGTATCAAGAGTTCCGCGGCCCCAAAGGACATCATCTTCAATAACTCCATCAAAGGGCGGCTTTTTCCAGTTCTTTTCCTCCACCGACACAACATCGTAGTGCGCCATCAAAACGGTGGGTTGCCCCTCTTCTCTGCCCTTCCAATGATAGAGCAGTGCACGACGATCCGGCTTAAAAAGAGTGCAGGTCTGATGCACAAGAGGAAAAAGTGCAGGCAGCAATGCGGTAAACTTCTCAAATTCCGCCTCATCCTCCTTGGAGGGATCCTGATCAGATACGGTACGGCAGCGGATCATCGCTTGCAGATCATTGACTGCTTTTTGGCGATCGAAATCCACCGGAGCAGCATCCGCTTCTTTTTCGGGCTGCGGACGGAAGAGGGCGGTACGGATCAATACCACCGCTAAAAACAATGCAAGTAGTCCCAATAGAATCCAAAGGATAATCATCTTTAAATCTTACCTTTCTTATAGAGTACTCGCGCAACGGCGATGGCGATAATGGCACCCACAGGCACGAAAATCCCCACCAGTCCGTCCAAACCCTGAACGCCCATCATCGGCAGGATGATATAGATCGCCAGCATAACGAAGACGGGAGCAATCGCCAGCTTCCAGTTGCGGGAAATATAAACCACACCCAAAGCACCAAAGAGTGCAGGCAGGATATTATTGAAAGCAGGCTCCAGCGCAGGGCTCTCCAAGATCGGGGTCAGCGGTGCAATCATCAATACGCCCAAAGCGATGATCAAAATGGTCACGATCGAGGAGGTGGCGACGGCAATGGTAGAGATGATCTCCGCCTCCTTTGATCCCGCCTTCACATCTGCATTTTCCATAGCATTCATCGCGCAGGGAGCTTTAAGATTTGTGATATTGCCGGTCACAAAGGCAAGGTACGAGCTACCCGCGCCCAGCATAGGAATATAGGTAAAAACCTCGATGAGACCGACTGTCCAAAAAATAGGAGCCACGCCGATCAAACCTTTAAGGACCACGCCCCAATCAGGCTTTAATTGATAAATGATGGCAACCAATGCAGGAAATGCCGCGATAGCAACGCCGGCGATCGCACCCCACACTCGCCCATCGATATGAATTTGCTCTTCATAAGTTCTTTTATTCATCGCATTAACCTCCGATCAGATTGGTAATGGGAATGGCGGCCGCCATACCGATCAGCATACAAATCGGCAGTGCATAGTCATTGATCCAGTTCCATTTCGTCACCTTGATCAATAACCCGAAAAGTGCCATACAGACCGCAGAAACCAGCATCACGAACACCTTGGTCCAGCCTGCAAGACCCGTACTGATATCGCAGAAGATCAAGCCCATAAAAGCACTGATCATTCCCATAAAGAGGGCGGCGGTAACGATCTCGCCCCACTTTTTATCCTTATTGCGCATCTTGACCATACCGCCCTGAATCCGCTTACAGAGGATGGGCACCAGCACCAAGCCGACAATGATTCCGAGGGTCATTACAATAGTAATATTTAAAAACTGCTCGCCTGTGATGGCAACGGCCGATTCCTCCAAGGAAGTACCGGCAGCCTTTGCGGCACTCTCTGCGGCGGTCAGCTCATAGGTCAAAGCACCGATCACCGAAAGCCGCAGCCAAGGAAGGGCAAGCCCCAACTTTTTTGATAATACCAGCACACCCATTAAGATTGAAACGGCAGGTGCAATGGTAAAGATCGCAGAAGATACCACCGTCTTTCTCAAGGTCGAAGCGGCGATCCCCATCTCCTTTCCCGCTTTCCAAGCACGAATCAGGAAAAAGATGGATTGAGCAGTGACCAAAAGCAGGATCACTCCCACGAGAACGAATAGAATCGGACTGTTTAAACTGAAGTTCATCATTCTTACTCCTTTGCTTTAAAGTATTGATAGAGATTACATTCTAAAGTGCCGTTATAGAGCTTACGGCGTTTATCTGCAGGACGACCGAAGAGACGCTCAAAGTCCTTTTCGGGCGCGATGACAA
>JAZQAQ010000143.1:0-3491 GCA_045545255.1 Eubacteriales bacterium
CACCGTGACCTTCAACCCTAATGGCGGTACGCTGCCCGCAGGCACTGCCGAAACGGCTACCATCAACAAGGGTGCCGCGCTGAGCACGCTGCCTACCCCCACCAAAGCCGATCACACTTTCGCCGGCTGGACGCTGGCTGACGGCACCACTCCGGTCACTGCAACTACTACATTCAACGATGACACGACCATCGTTGCACAGTGGACGCAGAACCCGCCTGCTACTGTCACCGTGACCTTCAACCCCAATGGCGGTACGCTGCCCGCAGGCACTGCCGAAACGGCTACCATCAACAAGGGTGCCGCGCTGGGCACGCTGCCCATCCCCACCAGAGGAGCTGAGTACACTTTCGCCGGCTGGACGCTGGAAGACGGCACTACTCCGGTCACTGCAGCCACTACATTCGACGCTGACACGACCATCGTCGCACAGTGGACGCTGGAGCAGGCGACTGAATCCTTGTTTGCCAGCGGCAGCGGCACGGCGAATGATCCTTTTGTGATCAACACCGCGGCTCAGCTGAAAAATCTGTCTGAAAAAGTTGCCGGTGGTGAATCCTACGCAGGCAAGTACTTCATCCTTGGCAACGATATCAACCTGAACGATCAAGAATGGACGCCCATCGGTACCAGCGGAAGTAAAGCTTTCAAGGGAAGCTTTGATGGACGAAACTATACCGTTTCCGGGATCAAGGTCAGCAATACGATAGACAACGGCGGTCTTTTCGGTTATGTCATTACCGATGGCTATTTCAAGAATCTTGTGATTGCAGATTCTAACATCAGTTCCGCAAAATATGCAGGCGCTGCGGCGGCCTATATTCAGGCGGCTAACATTTCTTCGATTACGGTTAAGGAAGATGTTAGTGTTGTTTCCGGCGAAAGCATTGGCGGCGTATTCGGAAGACTTGTTGGCGGCAATGTGACGTATATCGTGAACTATGCAACCGTTCACGGTATCTATGGCGTGTATAAGAATTCCTTTGCCGGCGGGATCTGCGGTACGCTCGGCGGTAATGCTGTCCTTACTCATTCGGCGAACTACGGTAAGGTAGGCGGGGCGTTTTACAACGGCGGCCTTGCCGGAATTACCGGTGCAAACGGCGGCGGCGCAACCGTCAAAAACTGCTATAACAGAGGTATTGTCGAGCACACGGGAACAGAGAATGTTTTTGTCGGCGGTATTGCCGGAAGCATCGGTTTGAAAAATCAGACCTATACACATTCTTTTGAGAATGTATACAATCTTGGCACAGTCTCGAAAACCTACAACTCTGCAAAGAGAATCGGTGGGATCACCGGACATATTCCGGCAGGTACCGTTGCGCTGAAGAATGTTTATGCGTTCAACGACAATATCAAATTAATTTATGCAGAGGAAAAAGCGGCCACGATCTCGAAGATCAACGTAGCGACCAAAACCAAAGCCGAGATCGAGCAGATGACGAGCACAATCGTTAGCGCCATTGTGGAAAACGCACCTGCGTTTGCCTATGCCGTTGTTTTCTTTGATAACGGTGGTGCGGTCTATACACAATACATCAAGCTGGGCGAGAAGGCCACCAAGCCTGCCGTCCCGCCCAAGGATGGCTACACCTTTAAGGGCTGGTATAACGGCACAGAGGCCTACGATTTCGATGCTCTCGTCGATAAGGATTTGACCCTCATCGCGGAGTGGGAGCAGACGTCCAATGCTGAAGACAACATCTTCTCTACGCCTCTGTTCGCGCTGGTTGCTCTTTATGCGCAGAGATATGATGTTCAGCTGATCGGTGAGCATTGCACCATTTCCGGCGACACGACCATTAAGTACAAGCGCAGCGGCACGGTTGAGATCAGCGTTGCTGAGGGCTATGAGATCGTGGATGTTGTGGCCAACGGCGAGGCGCTTGGTCCGGTGACTACGGTGACGTTTAAGAAGGTTACCCGGAATCCTGAGCTTTTTGTGCTGACTCGTGCGATTGAAAAGACCAACTAAAGTCTGATAAATTATGTTTTAGTTATGACCGCTCCGCCATTCGACGGAGCGGTTGTACGCTAAAAGGAGGACAGCGAAAAATATGAAAAGAAAGATCTCAATTCTTGCGCTTCTACTGTCTGCACTGTTTGTCCTTGGCGCCTGTGCAGGTGAAGACGTGATCAAAACACTTACAAACGAAATGACTGCCGCTCCTGCGGCGGCCGGCATTCATATCGTCGCAGACGGTGCGACCACGTACAAACTCGTTCGCCCCCAAGCCGCATCAAGCGAGCTTACCGCAGCGGTCATCAAACTGCGCAACGCGATCAACGAGAAATACGGCATCGAGATCGAGATCACCGACGATTTTGTTCTGCCCGGTCAGGAGGCGTACGCATGTGAGATCCTCGTCGGCGACACCGAGCGCGAGGAATCAGATGCTGCGATCGCCGATCTTCGCTACAACGACAGCGTGATCGCAGTCATCGGCAGCAAGCTCGTCATCTCGGGCGGCAGCGAGGATGCCGTGATTCTTGCAGTTGAATCCTTTATCAAAAACTATCTTGCCGATGGTGCGCTGACGGTAAGCCCTGCACTGAACGACATCACCCGGGCGAAATACGAAAAAGCCGACCTTACCATCGGTGAAACGCCGATTTCGGAGTATGTGATCGTTTACGGCGCAGCGCACAAAAACGCTGCCAGAGAAGTTGCAGACAGAATCGGCAAGCTGACGGGTACGTTTCTCACGGTCTATCCGGAGGGCTTTTCTTCCGCCGCACATGAGATCGAAGTCGGCAAAACTCTGCAGGGCGCGGAATCGAAGGAATACGGCCATGATGATTTTGCCGTTGAAGCAACTGAGCGCGGCATTCAGATCAAGGCCGGCAATCAGACGGCAGTTGAGATGGCCTGTGCTGAGTTCTGCAAAATGCTCAGAGAAACGGACAAGCGCGCATATGCCCTTTCCGAACTGGAGTACAGCTATACGCTCCCCGCAGACCGCAGCTATATCGATGACATCGAATCTCTCCCCATGCACTGGGCGCTCGAATTCGAGACGCCTGAATGGATGCGCGATTATGAGGAAAAGTACGCAGCGACCTACGACGTGGACGGCAGACTGATGTCCTGCGCGCACCGCGGTGACAGCGTGTACTATCCCGACAACTCGGTCGAGGGTGTCATCAGCGCGATCAGAATGGGGTGTGATATGATCGAGATCGATCCTCGACGCACAAAAGATGGTGTTCTGATCGTGATGCACGACGCAACGCTCACCAGAATGACAAATTTCTCGGAAATGGCAGGCAAGAACGGTCTTCCCACCTCCGAAAAGGTTGCCGATTGGACATACGAGCAGCTTATGCAGCTGAACCTCAAAGCGGGTCGCGGCGGATCGGAGGCAGCTGTGACGCCCTATAAGATCGCCACCCTTGAGGAGGTCATCAAGGTGTGCGCAAATCGCATCTTTATCTACCTTGACGCCAAGTATCCCGAGGACAGCGACATCCCTTACTGGGATTTTGAA
>JAZQAQ010000144.1:0-4549 GCA_045545255.1 Eubacteriales bacterium
AGTGTTTTGCCTGAACACTTGCCTGTAACATCCCCAAAAGCGCTCCGCCAACTCCCGCAAAGAAATTGCTGATAACAAAGCTCATCATCTTATGCTTGAAAAGGTTAATACCCATTGCTTCCGCAGCAATTTCGTCCTCACGGATGGCTTTAAACGCCCGCCCATAAGAGGAGCGGATCAAAAGGACGATCATTGCAATACAGATTGCCGAAATAATAAACGGGAAAAGAATGCTCTTATAAGTAGGAAATGCGCGCAGCATATTAGAGCCGTTGGTCAAAGGAGCGATCTGCTTCCACTGAATCAGCGCACGAATGATCTCGGCAAAGCCGAGGGTTGCAATGGCAAGATAGTCACTCTTCAGCTTCAATACCGGCAGACCGATCAGTGCTGCAAAGCACGCCGCGAAAATACCCGCCAAAATGATTGCGGGGATAACCGGAATAGCAAACTTCACAACGCCACCGTCAAAGTACTGATAGACCGAGGCTCTGCTGGCATCCGGAATCGTCAGGATTCCATAGGTATAGGCACCGATCAGCATAAAGCCGGCCTGACCCAAGGAAAATAATCCTGTAAAGCCATTGAGCAGGTTCATAGAGACTGCCACCAATGCATAGATCGCGCCCTTTTGCAAGCAGGTGGAAAGCATCGAGGATCTCATAGGAGAATTATCGATAAAAATCAAAAGTCCGAGGAACACCGCCGCCAGAATCAGCGACGCTAAAATCTTTGTATTCTTTTTCATTGCGTCACACCTTCTCCGACAGTTTTTCGCCAAACAAACCGTTTGGCTTGAAAATCAAAATCACAATCAGCAAAACAAACGTAAATGCATTACTCAAATCGGCAATTGCAGGATAACTCTTAATAAAGTTCTCGCAGATACCGATCAGATAAGCACCGATCACCGCACCCGGGATAGAGCCGATACCGCCAAAAACCGCCGCAACAAAAGCCTTCAGACCGGGCATTGCACCAATGGTGGGGCTAACCTGCTCATAGTAAGAGAAATACATAATGGAGCCGACCGCCGCCAGAAATGAGCCGATAATAAAGGTCATACTGATGACGCTATTGATCTTGATACCCATCAACTGCGAGGTCTCAAAATCCTTTGAAACCGCACGCATCGCCATACCGATCTTGGTAAACTTGATAAGCGCTACCAACGCCAGTACCAGGATAATAGTCAAAATCGGGGTAACGACCGTAATAACCTTCGTCGTAACACCGAAAATCTCGATCTTATTGGAGATCCAAGGAATTTCGGGATACGCCTGCGCCAAACCGCCCGTAAAGTATGTAGCAAAATTCTGCAGCAGGTAAGATACGCCGATCGCCGAGATCATAACCGACATTCTCGGTGCCGAGCGCAACGGCTTATAAGCGCATCGCTCGATCAAGAAGCCTAAAAGAACAGTCAGCAAGATCGTCAGAATCAAAGCACCCCAAATAGGCATATGGGGAACCGCTGCAATGTATATCAGGAAAAATCCCGAAATCATAAACATATCGCCGTGAGCAAAGTTGATCAATCGCAAAATACCGTATACCATCGTATAACCGATTGCGATCAATGCATACAAACTGCCGACTGCGATACCTGAAAGCAGCAGCTGTACATAGTTCGTCATAACCAAACCTCCAGAAAACATTTTTTGCCGAATGACTGAACCATAGGTTCGAGAATACCGAGCCCATGCTTCAAGCATTCGTAAATGCCAAAAAAGCAGCGGGGAGCTTTTGCTCCCCGCCACTTTTAAAAGCGAGAAGTGAAATTACTCAGCAACAGTCTGAGTCTTCAGGAACTTAAATGCCTTATTAGCAACGTCGATGGTCTTGATGTATGCCATATCCTTCTCGGCGTCGCCCTTCTCATCAAAAGCGAGAGCACCGGTAACACCATCCATCTCTACGTTCTTCAAAGCGTCGCGGATAGCGGTACCGTCAGCGGAATCTGCAGCCTTAATAGCCTCGATCGCTGCCATATAAGCATCATAACCCAGAGCGGAAACTGCTGCAACGGTATCGTCGCCGCCGTTATTATTCAGGTTAGCAGCATTACCATTGAGCCATGCCTTATAACCGGTAACGAACTCTTTGCTCAAGGGATTGCTTTCATCGTTCTCATCAAAGAAGGTGGAGAAGTATACGTTGGTAGCGGCCTCACCTGCATTCTCGATAACCTTCCCGTTCTCCCAAGTATCGCTGGCGAGAATCAAGCAATCCTTATTAACGGCACGCAGCTGCTTAATGATCAGCGGACCGGTCTCGATGGAAGAGGGAGCGAACACAGCGTCGCAATCAGCAAAGTTGGAAACAATGGCACTGAAATCGGTTTCGCCGGTCTGGAAGCTAGCTTCCACAATCTGACCGCCTGCCTTCTTAAAAGCCTGAGAGAAGTAGTTGCCGAGACCAACGGAATAATCATCGCCCGCCTGAGTCAGCACGCCAACCTTCTTGCAGCCCTGCTCAGCAGCAAGGTTTGCCATAACGGTGCCCTGGAAGGGATCCAGGAAGCAGACGCGGAAATAGAACTCATTCTCTGCAGTGACCTGAGGATTGGTGCAGGAGCAGCCAATGGCAGGGATTTTGTTCTCAGCGAAGATGGAGCCTGCTGCGATGGCGCAAGCGGAACCATAAGTACCGAGCACAACGGAAACCTTGGAAGAAACCAACTGCTGAGCAGCAGAAGGAGCCTTGGCAGGATCGGACTGGTTATCAACCTCGACCAGCTCGATCTTATAGGTCTCGCCGCCGATGGTTACTTCAGGAACCTTGGAATGAGCGTAGCGGATACCAAGCACTTCCTGCTTACCGCCGCCGGCATTCTCACCGGTGCCCGGCTCGAAGATACCAATCTTGATGACGTTACCGTCGGATTTGGAACCGCAACCTGCCAGCATCGTGCAAGCAAGCAGCAGAACCGCGATCAATGCAATTACTCTTTTCATTCTTTTCATAGTAGCTAAACCTCCTAATTAAATTAGAATGATAATTAAATTATACTCCCATTTCAACTTTTTTTCAACAAACTAATTTCAATTACAAAAACATTGTGAAAAACCACAAATATTTAGGATTTATATCTCAAAATCAGCGATCGTTTTTATGCAATACGCCTACATATGTCCTCGAGCGGAGGACAATTCTAAAAGATGTCACACTTCATTCTTACTTTATAAAATAAAGATTGAATTTTTCGATAGGATATGATACAATATTTGCATTATTTTGGACAAGAAGGGATTAATCCATGGAACTGACAGAAATCAAAAGCTTATTTCGCAATCGTGAAGATTATATCGGCAAGACCGTAACCGTAGGCGGCTGGGTACGCTCTAACCGCGGGTCTAAGAATTTTGGTTTTCTCGTATTGAACGACGGAACATTCTTTGAGCCTTTACAGGTTGTATACAGTGATAAATTGAGCAATTTTGCCGATCTTTCCAAAATCAACGTCGGCACCGCGCTGGTAGTAACCGGTACCTTGGTAGAGACCCCCAACTCCAAGCAGCCTTTTGAGATTCAGGCAGACTGCGTCGAAGTAGAAGGTCCCTCTACTCCCGATTATCCCCTGCAGAAAAAGCGTCATAGTCTGGAATATCTGCGCACCATTCCCCATCTGCGCGCCCGCACCAATACATTCCAGGCAGTTTTCCGCGTACGCTCCCTTGCAGCATATGCCATCCATAAGTTCTTTAATGAGCGCAACTTCATTTATGTACACACTCCCTTGATCACCGGCAGTGACTGTGAAGGCGCCGGCGAGATGTTCCGCGTAACAACGCTGGATCTGAACAATCTTCCTCTCACCGAGGACGGCAAGGTAGATGACAGCAAGGATTTCTTTAATAAAGTTACCAATCTGACTGTATCCGGCCAGCTCAACGGTGAGACCTATGCACAGGCATTTAAAAATATTTACACCTTTGGACCCACTTTCCGCGCCGAGAACTCAAACACCACCCGTCACGCAGCCGAATTTTGGATGATCGAGCCAGAAATTGCATTTGCTGATCTGAAGGACGATATGATGCTGGCAGAGAGTATGCTGAAATATATCATTCGTTATGTGATGGAAAATGCACCCGAAGAGATGCAGTTCTTCAACCAGTTCATCGACCCCGGCCTTATCGACCGACTGAACAACGTTCTGGAAAACGACTTCGGTCATGTCACCTATACCGAAGCCATTGAGATTCTCGAAAAGAATAACGATAACTTCGATTATCCCGTTCACTGGGGCAGTGATCTGCAGACCGAGCACGAGCGTTATCTGACCGAAGAGGTCTTTAAGCGTCCCGTATTCGTTACCGACTATCCCAAGGAGATCAAGGCTTTCTATATGAAACTCAACGAGGACGGCAAGACTGTTGCTGCAATGGACTGCCTCGTTCCCGGAATCGGTGAGATCATCGGCGGCAGCCAGCGTGAGGATAACTTTGACTTGCTGCAAAAGCGTTTGCAGGAATTGAACCTCAACGAAGAGGACTACGGCTTCTATATGGATCTCCGCAAATACGGTTCTACCCGCCACGCAGGA
>JAZQAQ010000145.1:0-2484 GCA_045545255.1 Eubacteriales bacterium
CGCATTTATGGGAATAAACCGAATTATTGCAATCGGAGATTTCGACGGCGTGCATCTGGGTCATCGGGAGATCCTTCGCCAGCTGAAGGCGTGGGCGGATTCTCTCCAAGCAGAAGCGATGGTGCTCTCCTTCGATACCAATGCCAAGGGGCGTAAGCTCATATCCGAGGATCGGGTTAAGGCTTGGTATTTCCGTCAATATGGGGTGGAGCATTGGCAAACCCTTTCCTTTGCTCAATGGAAGGATGTCTCGGCGGAGGATTTCACCGAGCAGTTCCTCAAAGCAGAGCTGAACGCGGTGGGATTGGTCTGCGGACCGGATTTTCACTTCGGTAAGGATCGGGCAGGCAATGAGTTTACCCTGATCAGCCGTGGCATCGCTGTAAAAAAACTGCAGAATGTGACCGCAGACGACGTCCGTATCAGTTCCTCCGCTATCCGCAAGGATCTGGAGGACGGAAATCTGGAACGGGCGGAAGCGCGTATGGGTCACCCCTTCTGCCTGATGGGGACAGTCTGCCACGGCAAGGGTCTTGCCCGCCGGTATGGCGTGCCCACCGTCAATCTTGAGCTTTCCGAGCGGCAGCTTTTGCCCCCCTTCGGTGTTTACGCCGCTTGGGTGGAGGTGGAGGGTGTCCGTTATCCCGCCGCCGCCAATATCGGCACCCGCCCCACTGTGGAGCGGGAAGGGGCGCCTAATCTGGAAGCGCATCTTTTGAGCGAGGTGCCCGAGCTGTACGGAAAAGAGATTCGGGTGGAGCTGAAAGCCTATCTCCGTCGAGAGATGAAATTTGAAAATGAAGAACAGTTGTTTTTGCAGATCCAAGAGGATGGGGAA
The DNA here is from genome assembly GCA_045545255.1 of Eubacteriales bacterium. Lineage (GTDB taxonomy): Bacteria > Bacillota > Clostridia > Oscillospirales > QAKW01 > QAKW01. Next base: position 839 of record JAZQAQ010000145.1, read on the forward strand.
CAGAGTAAAGCAAGATTGGAGATGCTGAAATGAAAAATAGATGGATCGCCGCGTTGCTGGCAGTGATTCTGCTTTGCGGTCTTTGCGGCTGTAAAAAGGAATTTTCTGCGGCAGTGCAGGAGGAGAGTGCAGGTACGGGCTATGGCGTCAGCCAAAAAAGCGCCCTGATTATGCAGGATCTCTATTTTCTGCGCCCCGGCACGGGTCGCAGTGCCGTCTCCGCCGCCTTGGGCAGCCCGGTCTCCCTTGCGCTGGAGGATGGCAGCACCGATACCTATCGCCTGACCGGTGGAGAAACGCTGGTGCTGACCTATAATGAAAACGATAAGATTACCCAAGCGGTTTATACCGATCTGGCGGGAAAAAAACAGGATTTTTTTGATCACCTCAAGACCTTGGGAATTTTGAAGAACTATCAATCCTCGACTGTCGATGGTGAGGAAGAACCGCCCGCCAAGGAAGAGGAGGAGCAAAAGCCCGAACCCAATCCCGAAACGGAGAAAAAGCCGATTATCAATGTGGACGGCGGATATTTTTCCGGTAAACGCTATTCCTATGAAATCGCGGATCAGATCCTTAAATTGGGCGCAGAGCGGGAGACGGTGGTCTCCGCCTTGGGCAAGCCTAACGGATTTAGCTCCGTGGCCTTCCAAGCGGATAGCTATATCATTGATGTCTATTCGATGGAGGATGGTACGACTTTATATCTGGACTATGGCTATAAGCGCACCACCCTGCGCGCTGTGCAAAAGGTGGAAGGGACGGTTACTACCGAATATCTCGGTGAATGGGGTCAAGAGGAAAAGCCTGCCGGCTTTTATCGCTATACCCGTAATCAGACGGTGTTCAATACCCTCAAGAAGAACGCCAAGCCTTCGGAACTCTATCGCCGCTTTGGTGAACCGGACTGGCTGGAGGGCAATGCCAACCGTTATCGGGATGCCTATCTCCTTTTGAATGGCGGTGTGTTTTATCTTGATTTTGGCCCCGACCACGCAGGCTTGACTGCAGCGGTGCTGAAAAAATCAGACGGCACAATTGTCAATTATCCACTTAAATAAGAGGTAAGAAATGAAAAGAATCTTTGCTTTTGCAGCGGTGGTGGTGCTCCTTTTCACGATGACCGCCTGCAAAAAAACAAAAGAAGATCTGAAATTCTATGTCATCCCCGGTGAGGAAATCTCCGCCGATATGGGAAATGACGTGTTGCTCCATACCGCCAGAACCAAAGGCAGAGTCGCCTTTACCGGTGAGGATATCGCGGGCTGGCTTTGGGAGGATCATCGCGTGCAATTGCAGAATGTTTACGTATTGGGCGGTGCGACCAATGGCGGGAGTACCTTCTTTCAGGCGGAGGCAGAGGACTGCTTTGTCCTTACCGTCGGAAATCGTGTGATCTATGCGGGCGGCTTTGCCCCGGCATCCGATTCGGTGCGTGCTACCCGTAATCCTTATATTCAGGATGGGGAAGAGGATACCTTCTACCTGCTCTGCGACCGTAAATACGCAGAGGGGGAGGATCCGCGTACCGATCCGTATTTGTATGACTATCTGGCGGAGCAGCAACTTTTGGTCTCTGCCATTTATCCCGTGAAAAAATAAAATAATGTCGGTTTGCATAAAAATAGAAGGTATTTTTATGCAGA
>JAZQAQ010000146.1:0-11094 GCA_045545255.1 Eubacteriales bacterium
ACCGCGGTCTTTGCGCCCAGCCCTGCCGCCTCCCCTACGGAAACGGAAAATATCCTTTAAGTCTCAAGGATCTCTGCACTCTGGAATATTTAGAACAACTTAAAAAATGCGGGGTCGTCTCTCTCAAAATCGAGGGACGGCTGAAATCACCCGAATACGTAGGAAGCGTTACCGCCGCCTACCGTAAGGCTTTGGACGGCATTGCCCCAACCGAGCAAGATATCACCCGTCTGGCGCATATCTTCTCCCGCGACGGCTTTACCCAAGGCTATCTCACCGAGAAAACCGGTCCCGAGATGTTCGGCACCAAAACCAAGACGGAATATGCAGATTATAAACAGGCGGTCAAAGAGGTCATCAAGACTCTGGAGGAGGGCTATGAGCCCAAAAAACGGCAGGTTTCTTTTCGTCTATTTATGCGAGAAGGGCTTTGCAAGCTGACCGCCTCCTGCGAGGATTTCAAGACCGAGATCATCGGCGAGCCGCCCCAGCCCGCCCTCAAAAAAGAGGTGACGGAGGAGGACGCCGTCCGCGCCCTCTCCAAGGTAGGCGGGACGCCTTTTGAGCTTGCGGAATGCAGTGCTTTGGTACGGCACGATCTTTTTTATCCCGCCTCTGCCTTCAATGCTTTACGGCGGGAGGCTTTGGCAGCCATCGAAGCGCACTTTGAGCCAAAGCCCCATTCCTTTACCGAGCAACTGCCCGCCCCTTTGCCGGCAGTCAAACAAGCTGAAAAACCGTATCTTGAAGGCTGGTTCCTTGACCCCGAAAAAGCACTCCCCAAGCCCGATCCGCGCTTAAAACGCTATTGGCTCAACGGCAAGGACCCCGCGCTTTGCGCCCCCTTTGCCAAAGACCCCCGCGCAGGCATCTTTTTCCCGGCGGTGGCGGAAGAGAAAGAATTGATCAAGCTGGGCGAAGCACTTTTCGCAATGGGCTTTCGGCGTGCGCTGGTGCGCAATCCCGGGCACCTTTCTCCTTTAAAGGAAATCGGGTTTTCTCTCCACGGAGATTTCTCTTTTAACACTGCAAACACGCAAGCTTTGACAGCACTTGCCGAGGATTTGGAGGATATCACCCTCTCCTATGAGCTGACGCTGCGGCAGATCCGTCACCTGCCCAAGCCCCTGCCCGCAGGCATCATTATTTACGGACGGCTACCCCTAATGGAGACCAAAAACTGCTTCATCAAAAACTTTACCGATTGTAAAAAAGGCAAGGGTGCAAGCCTCACCGACCGCACAGGACGCGCCTTTCCCATCGCCTGCGCCTTCGGTTGCCGCAATACCCTTTTCAACAGTACGCCCCTCTACCTTGCCGATCGCAGTCGGGAATGGCAGGAGGCGGATATCTCCTTCGGTCGGCTGATCTTCACCGACGAAACCTCTGCACAGATCACCCGCATTATTGATGAATATGCGATGGGACGCGGACTCCCCCCCGCCGACCATACCCGTGGACTTTACTATCGAGGTGTATTATAAGACAAAAACTCCACAATTCGTGGAGTTTTTTCTTTGCATTTCCAAAATGTGGGTTTACATTCCGATCAGCTTGTGTTAGGATGGAGTTGAAATGAGGTGATCATTTTGAAAGAAAAAATGAAGAATTTTGCAGATAATCTGCGTTTTTTTCGCAAAGCCGCAGGGCTGACCCAGCAGGAATTGGGCGAGCAAATCGCCTACAGCGGCAAGGCGATCAGCAAGTGGGAAGCGGGGCACGTATTCCCGCCCACAGAAGCATTGCTTCGCCTTTCGGACGTGCTTCAAATCGATTTAGACACCCTCTTTAAGCACCGCGAAATGCCCACTTATTTCTTGGGCGTAGACGGCGGCGGAACCAAGACCAAATTCGTGTTGGTCGATGGGAACGGAGCCATCCTCCGTCAATCGATCCAAGGGCCTTGCAACGCAGTAAATATGACGCGGGAGGCCATCTCGTCCGTACTCGGAAAAGGAATTTCCGAGACCTGCGAGGGGATTCCTTTATCCCAGATTTCCGCTTTTTTCGGCATCGCCGGCGGTGCTTCCATTCAGCCCGAATTATTGAAATCCATCATCAAACGGTTCGGTTTTGCAGCCTTTGATTTTGGCACCGACGCCGCCAACATCATCTCGGCAGGGCTCAAGGGACGAGACGGTCTGGTCGCCATTATGGGGACGGGATCGGTAGTCTTCACCGCCAAAGACGGGCAATTGGGTCGATTCGGCGGATACGGCTATCTTTTAGGGGATGATTGCAGCGGATATGAACTTGGAAAAGCCTTGATCCACGCCGTTCTGGCAGAGGCAGACGGAAGCGGTCCCAAAACGCTCCTGACCCAACTTTTTGAACAACAAAACAAGCGAGGTGCTTTTGCGGTTTTACCGGAATTTTATCAAAAGGATAAATATCACGTTGCCGCCTACGCGGTGATGCTTTTCGAAGCAGTACGGGCGGGAGATGCGGTGGCGATCGAAATTCTGCAACGGAACGCAAGTCAGTTTGCCGCACAACTGAAAGCGGGTCGCCGCACCTTTGAAGCGGAACGTGAGATTCCGTTGGTTTTAGGAGGAAGTCTTACTAAGGCAGAAGATGTATTACTGCCGATCCTAAAGAAGGAATTGGCTGACCAAAAGCTACAGATCGAAATTTTAAAAGATGAGCCTGTGATGGGCGCGGTACGACTGGCAAGGCTATTAAAAGGAGAAGAATAATGATCAAAACAGAGTCGAGAAATCCCAATTCCACCCATATTGATAAAATGACCGCCGAAGAGATGGTGGCGGTTATGCAGCAGGCAAATATGGAGGCGGCAGCGGCAGTGGATGCCGCCTCTGCCTCTATCGCCCGTGCCATTGACGCCGTCAGTGAGCGGATGAAAAAGGGCGGTCGCCTCTTCTATCTGGGCTGCGGCACCTCCGGCAGACTGGGGGTACTGGATGCCTCGGAATGCCCTCCCACCTACGGAGTTTCTCCTGAAATGGTGGTAGGAATCATCGCCGGCGGTGATCGTGCGCTACGCAACGCCACCGAGGGCACAGAGGATAATGCCGAGCTGGGGCGATGCGACCTCAAGCAGCATAATATCACAGCGCTGGACACGGTGATGGGCATCTCGGTGGCAGGAAATGCAGGCTATGTTGCCGGTGCGCTGACCTACGCCAAAGAGCTGGGTGCACTGACGATCGGGCTTACCTGCAATGAGGATTGTAAACTGACCGCCATTCCCGAGATCGCCATCGTCACCGATACCGGTCCCGAGATCATCACCGGCTCCACCCGTATGAAGGCAGGCAGTGCCCATAAAATGGTGCTGAATATGATCTCCACCGGCGTTATGATCAAGCTGGGCAGAGTGCGTGAAAACTATATGATCTACATCAAGCCGATCAATATCAAGCTAAAAGCGCGGATGATCCGCATCACCGGCGAGTTGGTAGGCTGCTCCCCTGAAAAAGCAGAGCAGCTTTTAGAGGCAAACAACTGGAAGATTGACGAAGCATTGAAAAATCAATGAGATTGCCGCACAACCACCGTTAGGTCAAAATCACCCTACCGTTACCGCTTTCTTTTGCTATGATAGCCGTGAAAGGAAGTGAGCAAATTGAAGATGATCGAGATCTTTTTAGATCTGGAGCCGGAGATTGCAGACGCCTTTGAAAAACTGGCGCAACAAAAAAACTGCACTCCATCGGAATACATCAGTAAATTTTTAATCGAATATGTTGAAAAACATGAAAAAGAACCGCAGAGATGATTGCTCTGCGGTTCTTTACTTTTCTCTTATTAAGACCGATCAAAAAGCGCGCAGCTTTCGTTGAGGTGACCCGACGGCGTATGCGATACGCCGATCGGTCAGATCGACGGAAGAAGTGCGTTTTTTCATCGGTCTTTATCCTAACAAGTCTGCTAAAGCAATAAAGATCGGCATTGTCACGATGGAAAGAACGCTTGAAAAACCGCTTGCTTTGGAGGCAATGCCGGTATCCCGCTTATATTGCGCGGCAAACATCACCGTATTATTGGCAGTGGGTGCACTGCAGGCGACAGCGGCCGCCAGCAAGAGGGGACCGCGAGCACCGAGGAGATACGCGCCGGTAAGAACAACGGCGGGGAACAAAATCAGTTTCAGAGCAGCCACCATATAGTTTTCTTTTTGGCGAAACATTCCGGGCAGATCGGTATTGGCAAGATAGGTACCGAACATCAGCATTGCCATCGGAGTATTGAGATTGCCGATATGGTTGATGGGTGCAAGAATCAAGGCGGGCAGCTCCAGCCCGAAAACACCCTTGAGCAGGCAGAGGGGAAGCCCCACCATAATACCGATGGTACCGGGATTGATGAGCATTTTGCTCAAAGACGTTTTCTCCTTGCCTTGACGCATCAGCCCGATGCCGTGGGTAAAAGCAAATACGTTAAAGACCACCACGGCGGCGGAGCAAAAAAACACGCCTTGCGCTCCCGCCACAGCCTGCGCCAGCGGCAGACCCATATAGCCCACATTTCCGTATACGGTGGCATACCGAAAGATGGAGCTATTCTCTCCCGCATCTTTATAAAGATGACGCACCACCAGTGCGCCCGCACCGTGATAAATCACCATAATCAGTGCCATCACCAAAAAGGAGATGGCATTTTTCGCGCTGAGGGTCACATTCAAAAAAGAATGAACCACCACCGTAGGGGTAATCACATAGAAAAGCAGTTGATTGCAGTCCTTGGCGATCCTTTGCGTAAAAAGCCCTGCTTTATCGCAGGCGAAGCCCGCCGCCACCAATACAGCCAGCACGGAAACCTGACCGAAAGCGGCGGCCATATAATTAAAAAATTGCATTTTTTCACCTCTTCCGCAGTATTATATATATTTTTACAAAACTTGTCAAATATTATCTTGAAATATTTAATGCAATACTTTATAATAATATATTAGTAAAATATTGTTTTATGGAGGGAACCCATGGGCAAGAATAAAATCAGCATTTCCGTAGCAGGAAGTGAATTTGTTGTTACCACCGACGAAGAGCGGGAATATACATTAGGTCTTGCGCGGACGGTAGATACCAAAATCCGTGCTCTTTTGCAGGACAATACCAAGCTGACTGCAGGTCTGGCAGCCATTCTGACCTGCCTGGATCTTTGCGACGAAAATGAAAAGAATAAAGAATCCTGCGCCCGTCTTCGGGACGAGATCCGCCGTTACCTTGCGCAGGTGGAGGCTGCAGGCGTAGAGCAGCAAGCCTTAAAGCAGGAATATCGGGAAAAGCTGGAAAAGCTGGAGCGTGAAAACGCGCAGCTCCGTAATCAGCTTGCCCAATATGAAGCAGGGCAAATCGGATTTCACTCATGAGAATCTTATTGGCATCCGGCTCTCCCCGCCGAAAGCAGCTTTTATCCGAGCTGGGATATGAGGTAAAGGTCGTAAAGCCCGATTTTGATGAATCCTGCATCCGTGAGGAGGAGCCTGCTGCTTTGGTCGCGGCTCTTGCGGAAGGAAAGGGACGGAGCGTACCGGCCGAACCGGAGATGCTGCTGGTGGCGGCAGACACCGTCGTCGTGTTCCGCGGAAAGGTATTGGGCAAGCCTGCCGATGATGCAGAGGCTTTTGAGACCCTTTGCGCTTTAAGCGGGCAAAGTCACGAGGTTTATACCGGTGTATATCTGCAACGGGGCGGCAAAAGCCGTACCTTTACCGAGCGGGCAGAAGTCCGTTTCCGCCCGCTGACCGAGCAGGAGATCAAAGACTATATTGCCACCGGTTCTCCGATGGATAAGGCAGGAGCGTACGGCGTGCAGGACAGCGGATTCGTGGACCGCATCGAAGGAAGCTATCATAACGTGATGGGCTTCCCCACAGAAAAATTTAAAGAAATCATTATGGAGTTTTGAAAGGAAAAAACAATGCTGGAATTTTTTAAGAGGCTGAAACATCTGAAGTTCTCGGGCTACACCGATATCGGTATCGATCTGGGTACCGCCAATACCATCGTTTACCGCAGCGGAAAGGGCATCATTCTTCGTGAGCCCAGTGTCGTTGCGATTGATACTATTGCCAACCAAGTGGTAGCAGTGGGTCAGGAAGCAAAGGATATGATCGGTCGTACGCCGGACAGTATTCGTGCCGTCCGTCCGCTGAAGGAAGGCGTTATTGCGGATTTTGAGAGCGGCTCCGCTATGCTGCGCTTCTTCCTCCGCAAGACGATGGGTAATAATACCTTCTCCAAAAAGAGAATCCTGATCTGCATTCCCTTCGGTGTCACCGATGTTGAGCATCGTGCGGTAGAGAATGCGGCATATGATACCGGTGCCAAGATCGTCCGTATCATCGAAGAGCCTCTGGCTGCCGCCATCGGTGCAGGTCTGCCCGTGGGCGAGCCGACGGGTAGTATGGTCGTGGATATCGGCGGCGGTACCTCTGAAGTAGCAGTCATTTCTCTGGGCGGTATCGTCTCCTCCCGTTCCGTTCGGGTAGCGGGTGACTCCTTTGACGCTGCCATCGTGGCATATGTTAAAAAGCATTTTAACCTGCTGATCGGTGACCGCACCGCAGAAGAAATCAAGTTTGAGATCGGCTCTGCCCATCCCTACGATAACGAAGGCACGATGAGCGTCCGCGGGCGCGATCTGGTCACCGGTCTGCCTAAAAACGTGGACATCAGCGCCGCTCATATCCGCGAAGCACTGGCAGAATCCGTTCAGGTGGTCATTGATGCCATCAAGCAAACGCTGGAGGATACGCCTCCCGAGCTTTCGGCAGATATCATTGACCACGGCATCACCCTCACCGGCGGCGGTGCGCTGCTGCGCGGGCTGGATGTTTTGATCAACAAAGTGACCGGTATGCCCGTACACATTGCGCAGGATCCTCTGGACTGCGTTGCACTGGGCACCGGTAAGAGCCTGGAGAATTCCAATCTCTGGGCGAGTATGACCCGATAATGGGCGGCTTTTTCAAGTCCAGAACTTTTATCGCCATCTGCATCGTTGCTTCGCTGCTTTTGGGAATGACGGTGCTGGACACTGCCTCAAACGGGCACCTCTCTTTTGCGGAAAATCTTGCAGGTACACTGATAACGCCGCTTCAAAACTTTTGCTCCACCGTCATCCGTTATGGCGGAAACCTGGTCAAAGCTTATACCGATTACGACGCACTTGCGGCAGAAAATGCCAAGCTGAAAAGTGAGCTTGCCGGCGCAGGAGCACTGATTCGGGACGCAGAAGAATATGCCAACGAAAACCAAAGCCTCAAGGCAATGCTGGGCATTGCGGAGAAGCACGCAGATTTCGAGTTTGCCGCTTGTATGGTGGTGGGCAGCGACCAAAACGGCTATTCCCATACCCTGACCCTCAATAAGGGTACGGCAGACGGATTAAGTAAAAAGGATCTGGTGATGACCGCGGACGGCGTTGTGGGCTATATCAACGAGCTGGGGCTGACCTGGAGCAAGGTCACCACTGTGCTGGACTCCTCCTGCGAGATCGGCGCCATCGTTACCCGCACTCAGGATATCGGCGTTTTAGACTGGGACTATACCCTCTCCGAGGAGGGGCTTTTAAAGCTTGCTTATCTGGATGCAAGCGTGGTACTGACCGGTGGCGATGCAGTGGAAACCAGCGGCGTGGGCGGCGTATTCCCCAAGGGCGTCCTGCTGGGACGGGTACGGGAGCTGCGCACCGAAAGCCACGGCATCTCTCAATACGCAGTACTGGAGCCTGCGGTTGATATTGATCACTTAGGGACCGTATTCGTCATCACCAATTTCGAAAGTGAGAGCTAATGTTTAGCAGACCCCGCAGTTATTGGAAATTTATTTTATATGTTGCTATGACACTGGTATGCTTTCTTTTGCAAAGCGTACCTGCTTTTGGCGTGCGCTTTTTGGGGTGCGCGCCTTCTCTTTTGCTGCTTTTGACCGTAGGGGTCTCCTTTTTTGAGACGCCCGACTTTGCCGCTTGGTTCGGACTGATCGCAGGATTGCTCTCTCAATTGACCACCGCCGTACTGGGCTGTACGGACGCCATCCTTTTTATGTTTGCAGGCTTTATTATCGCCGCAGCACTGGAGGTCTTTTTGCGGAGAAAATTCTTGGTCTATATTTACGTGGCACTGGGGACGGTCTTTTTGCAGCAGATCTTGGACTATTGCTGGCATCTTCTGCTTTGGGATCATCTCCCCCTCGGTGCGGCATTGATCCATCGCATCCTCCCCACCTTCTTTTTCACCGGTCTTTTCGCCTTTCCTATCTATTGGATCCTTTGGCATTACGACCGGAAATTCAGAGAAAAGGAGGGGCTGCTGTGACCTATAAAAACGGAAAGACCCGTGCCGTCATCGTTGTGGCGGCGGTCGTTTTGGTCTTTTTTTGCTATCTCATCGCCCTAATGCGGCTGCAGCTTGTCCACGGCGAATATTATAAAGAGCAATCCACCCAAAAGATTTATTCCACCGAAAACATCACCGCCTCCCGCGGCGGGATCTACGACTGCAACGGCACCAGTCTGGTGGGCAACACCACCGGCTTCTGCATCCGATTCACCCGTGCGCTGATGCCGAAAGAGCAGCAAAACGACATTATTCTCTCCCTCATCCGCCTGATGGAGGAGCACGACGCAGCCTACTACGACCGCTTGCCCATCACCAAAACCGTCCCCTTTTCCTATACCACAGGGGATATGAACGATGCCGATATCAAGCGGTTATTCTCCACCCTGAAGCTGAAGAATAACCCCAAGGTGGAGGTCACGATGGCGGAGTTGGTGGACTACTACGACTTAGAGGGCTACACTCCCGAAGAGCAGCGACTGATCGCAGGGGTGCGGTATGAAATGACCCTCACCACCTTTTCCCTCTCCAATCCGTATGAATTTGCCGAGGACATCGACGTGGAGCTGGTCGCCACCATCAAGCAGCTTTCCGATGAATATCTCGGCGTCGATATTGACACCAAGCCTTTGCGCTCCTATATCGATCCCTCTATTGCTCCTCATCTTTTGGGCTACGTAGGCAAGATCTGGGCGGAGGAATATGAAGAACTTTCCGGCAAGGGCTATAAAATGAACGATTCCGTCGGCAAGGCGGGTATCGAAAAGGCGATGGAGTCCGCCCTCAAGGGTAAGGACGGCACCCGCGTGATCGAACGGGATTCCTCCGGCAAGGTGCTGAACGTCACGGTTTTAGAAGAGGCGCAAAGCGGCAATAACGTCGTACTAACGCTGGACAGCGACCTCCAAAGGGTTGCGCAAGACTCCCTGAAGGACTGCATCAAAACCATCGTCCGACGCTCCGGAGAGCCTGGGCGTGACGGCGAGGATGCCAATGCAGGCGCGGTGGTAGCCGTCAATATCCATAGCGGTGCCATTTTAGCCAGTGCCACCTATCCCACCTATACCCAGGATGAATATGAATCAGACTACACCGCCCTTGCCACCGATAAGGAAAAGCCCCTTTTCAACCGTGCATTCTACGGCACCTACGCCCCCGGCTCCACCTTTAAGATGGCGACGGGCATTGCCGCTTTGGAAGAAGGGGCAGTCGGGCTCAAGGAGACCATACGGGATACCGGTATCTACACGAAGTATAAGCCCAGCTATACCCCCCGCTGCTGGGTCTACACCGACTACGGACGCGGTCACGGCTTGCAGGATGTTGTGGCGGCTTTGAAAAATTCCTGTAACTATTATTTTTACGAGGTCGCTGACCGCCTCGGCATCGACGCCCTCAATCGCTACTGCCTGAAGCTGGGACTGGGGATCAAGACGGGCGTGGAGATCGGAGAAGCCTCCGGCGTCCTTGCAGGTCCCAATTACCGCTCTACCATTGATGAATACTGGTATCCCGGTGATACTTTGCAGGCTGCCATCGGTCAGTCCGATAACCTCTTTACTCCCCTGCAGCTTGCCAACTATGTGGCAACCATCGTCAACGGCGGCACCCGCTATACCACCCATCTGGTACAGGGCGTTTACGACGCCTCCACCGGCGTCTGTCTGGAGGAGGAAAAGATCCAAGCGGCAGACAGCCTCAAAATGAAGGATGAAAACTATCACGCCATTATGCAGGGAATGCTGGAATGCGCCACCACCGGTACGGCGGCGGGTGTATTCGGTTATTCCTATGCCATCACCGCCGGCGCAAAGACCGGTACTGCATCCGTACCCAAAGGAACGGCAAACGGCATCTTCGTCGCCTTCGCGCCCTATGACAATCCCCAGATCGCCGTCTGCGTAGTGGTGGAGCACGGAGCACACGGCAACTACGTCGGCTCGGTGGCACGCGATATTTTCGACTCTTATTTTGCTAAGGTCACCGTCAGTGACCCTATCACTGAGGAGGATGTATTATTACCATGATCAAGCAAATTTTATTCGACTGCGGCGGAGTCCTTGCCAGACTGGATTTTCAGTCGGTTATGACCGAAGTAAGCGGCAATCCTGCGTTCGGAGCCATTCTCGTGGAGCGGTTATGGTGCAACGATTCGCCGTGGCTGGACTATGATAAAGGTCTTATCCCGAAGGAGGAAATGCCCCGTCGGCTTGCCCCTCTCTTCCCCGAAATCCCCCTCGAGACCATCCAACTTTTTATGGAGCGGTGGCCTTCGTCTATGATTCCCTTAAAGGGAATGGAGACCATCGTGCAAGAGCTGCACGCCGCCGGCTATCCCTGCTACCTGCTCTCCAATTTCAATCCCCAATTCGAAGAGCTGCGTCCCCACCATCAAAACCTCAGAGAGCTGGCCGGAGAAGTTGTTTCCTATCATATAAATATGCTGAAGCCCCATAGGGAAATCTTTGATTATACCGCCCAAAAGCTTGGTATTGATCCTGCCGAGACCCTCTTTATCGACGATACGCAGGCGAATATTGAAGCGGCAATCGCCGCCGGCTATCAAGGTCATCTTTTTATCGGTGCCGATGACTTACGCGATCAATTAAGAAAATTGCATATTTTTAATTAATAATCTGTATAAAATGCGAGTTTTTTTAAAAAACTCGCATTTTCAGCGTGTCAAAAAACTTTATTTTTGACACGCTGGGAGATTACCAAAAATGTTCTCGAATTCGTCAAACCGGTCTCGTCGGCGTACACGGGTACGGTAGAGAGCGGTTTGGCGG